>NZ_JAUUUU010000003.1:0-371443 GCF_030676955.1 Porticoccus litoralis
TTACTCGATAACTTTAGCGACGACGCCGGCGCCTACAGTACGGCCACCTTCACGGATCGCAAAACGCAAGCCATCTTCCATCGCAATCGGTGCAATCAACGTCACTACCATCTGCACGTTGTCGCCCGGCATGACCATCTCAACGCCTTCAGGCAGCTCACAAGCACCTGTCACGTCAGTGGTACGGAAGTAGAACTGCGGACGGTAGCCTTTGAAGAACGGCGTGTGACGGCCACCTTCGTCCTTGGACAGCACATAAACTTCTGCTTCGAACTTGGTGTGCGGGGTAATGGTGCCCGGCTTCGCCAGTACCTGACCACGCTCAACTTCGTCACGCTTGGTACCGCGCAGCAGTACACCAACGTTCTCACCAGCACGGCCTTCGTCCAGCAGCTTGCGGAACATCTCAACACCGGTACAGGTGGTCTTGGTGGTGTCGTGGATACCGACAATTTCGATTTCCTCGCCCACTTTGATAATGCCGCGCTCTACACGACCGGTAACTACCGTACCGCGACCAGAGATGGAGAATACGTCTTCGATCGGCATCAGGAACGGTTGGTCAATCGCGCGCTCCGGCTCCGGAATGTACTCGTCCAGGGTCTCTACCAGCTTCTTAACAGCGGTAGTGCCCATTTCGTTATCGTCTTTGCCTTCCAGCGCCATCAGGGCAGAGCCGATGATGATCGGGGTATCGTCACCCGGGAAGTCGTACTGGTCCAGAAGTTCGCGAACTTCCATCTCTACCAGCTCCAGCAGCTCTTCGTCATCAACCATGTCGGCTTTGTTCAGGAAGACCACAATATAAGGTACGCCTACCTGACGGGACAGCAGGATGTGCTCACGGGTTTGTGGCATTGGGCCATCCGCTGCAGAACAAACCAGGATCGCCCCGTCCATCTGCGCCGCACCAGTGATCATGTTTTTCACATAGTCAGCGTGTCCGGGACAGTCTACGTGTGCGTAGTGACGGTTCGGTGAATCGTATTCCACGTGGGAGGTCGCAATGGTAATACCGCGCTCGCGCTCTTCCGGTGCATTGTCGATGCCGTCAAACGCCACCGCTGTACCACCCCAGACTTCCGCACACACGCGCGTCAGCGCCGCAGTCAGCGTCGTTTTACCATGGTCTACGTGACCAATCGTACCCACGTTTACGTGGGGCTTATTTCGTTCAAACTTTTCCTTCGCCATGACGAGCGCTCCTCATTAGGACCTGGTACTTCAAACAAAAACAATCCGCAGGGTCCAACCCTGTGGAATAAATGGAGCTCATAACCGGATTTGAACCGGTGACCTCTTCCTTACCAAGGAAGTGCTCTACCGACTGAGCTATATGAGCGATATAAACGCCTTACCGTATCAATGGAGCGGGTAGCGGGAATCGAACCCGCATCATCAGCTTGGAAGGCTGAGGTTCTACCATTGAACTATACCCGCCTACTGCTGCCCCGGGACGCCAGCTCTATGAGCCGAGGTCACCATCTACGGCATTTCACTCTACACAGCCGGTCATCTGAGCCGGCTTGCCGATAACCATTTTTCGGCTATCTACAATGTTAATGGTGCAGGGGGGTGGATTCGAACCACCGAAGCTTTCGCGTCAGATTTACAGTCTGATCCCTTTGGCCGCTCGGGAACCCCTGCGAAAAAGGCTGGACATTGTCCACACCACTTGCCGAGGTGTCAAACAAAAACACCCGGCAAACATAAAATTGGAGCTGGCGAGAGGAGTCGAACCCCCGACCGGCTGATTACAAGTCAGCTGCTCTACCAACTGAGCTACGCCAGCTCTAAATTAAAAACCCGCTGTTAAATCGGGAGCGCGATTCTATTGAATGTTGGCCTCATAATCAACCGTTGCACGAACCCAATCCGCGTTTTTTGGAAGATTAATCACCAGGCCTTATGTTGATCCGCCAAGTGACCGCCTTTGAGAATCATATGGTCAGTTCGACATTTCGCACGGGATCGATTCCTCTTGGCGAATAGCCGATTCCTCAATACCTAAGGTAGCTGCGATATCAGAAAGGGTGTTTTCATCGTTATTATCCCCCTTGAGTTGCACCCATGCCTTTTTTTCTACTTTTGTCCGAGGGATCAGCACACTTTCCACGCCCTCTGCCAACAATTTGTCCTGATAGCTATCTGCGTTTTCCTTTCCACTGAATACACCCAGAGTAACCCCGTTCTCATACTCACCATCAGTAATCAGGTAACTCTCGATATTCCTGTCGTGCAGTGACTTCAATAATAATTCTGCCTCCGCCCGAGTTTCCCTCGGCTGCATAATGAGCCAGAAGCCCTCACTAACCACCTCTTCTTTATTAATGACCAATATTCCATTCGCTCGGTCACCTAACACCAATAGGATTTTAGCTACCATTTGCGGCTCAAAGGGTCCCAGCTGGCGACACACCTCTTCATCGACCGGCATATCCGAGACATGCTGCTCAGGTTCTGCTGGCGACATTTTCTCTAACTGTTGTTGGTTTGCCTCTTCGGCAACTACTTTCTGCTCATCGGCTGCGGAGCTTTCACCCCATAACTGCAATTCTTTCACCTCTGCGCCTTGCCCAGCGCGGTTAACTGACGTCAAGTCAGAAACGACATCACGACGATGATCTGCCGCACCGCTAAACCAATAGGCTGCCACTGCGTTAAGCATCAACAATGTCCAGAAAAACCAGCGCATTTTATTCATGGGAATACTACAGCTAGGCCGTCCAAAACCAGATCCTTGCAGTAAACGGCCTCACGGTCCTTCAGCGGTAACAACGACTCACCATCACCACCTGTGACAAAAATCTTTGCATTGGCTTCAGAGCACAATAGCTCCTCGTGGACAGCTTCAACAAAACTTCGCAGCATCAATAAGGCGCCATGATCCACAGCCTCCTGGGTTGACACACCCGGAGTAACTTCTCTCCGGAACCCTTCGCTAAGAAGTATTTTCGCTGTGCCACCGAGCAAGCTGTTTCGCATCATCATCACACCGGGCACAATGTACCCGCCATGGTGCTGACCTACACTGTCCAGCACATCTATCGTCACCGCACTGCCGGCATCAACCACCACACAGGCACCCTGATATTGCTGCCAGGCAGCAATCAGTGCCAACCACCGATCAACCCCCATAGATTCGGGCTGCTCGTAACCACAGGTAATACCTCCTGCATTTTTCGTGGTTTGTGCTTTCTGCACAATACAACCCCAATGCGCTGCTGCAGTTTCAACCCCTCTGGTGACACTTGCATTACCCACACTGGACAACCTGATGCGTGTTGGCACTCCCTGAACACCGATTTCCCTTGCAGCATCATCAAAGGTCTTGTGAACACCATGAATATTGACGCCGCTATCGTGGCTGACACGCCACTTCACTCGCGTGTTACCCACATCAACATCAACGATCATCACTACCCCGCATACTGATTTCGCCACCACTAAAAGATTGTAGAGCGCCATCAATTTCGATCAGCAAGGCGCCACGATCATCAACACCACGAGCAATACCCTGCAGGGATTTGTTGAGCATCGACAGGGTCACACCCTTACCGTCAAATGCATCATTTTTTTTCCACTCATCCCTGTAGGCACCAAAACCCCTCTGTTGGTAGTTCACCAACAGATCAAACAATTCCTTGACCAAAGATACTGACAATTGATTACGCGAGATGGGTGTAGATGAAATCTGGGAGATATCCGCCCATGGTTGGTCAATTGACCCTCCTGACGATGTCGTCATGTTCAGATTCAGCCCAACACCCACGACTACCTGGCAAAAACCAGCGGGATCACCTAACACCTCCAAGAGTATGCCGCCCAGCTTTTTATTTTCCCAAAGCAGGTCATTTGGCCACTTAAAGGCAAGCGCATCAACGCCACAATTAACGAGCGCTCGCCTGACGGCCACACCGACAGCCAGACTCAGCCCTTCTATTACCTGAACCCCGCCCTCAAAGCCCCACACAACAGACAGATAGATATTTCTTCCCAGCGGGCTGACCCACTTACGTCCTCGCCTTCCTCGTCCTTCGGTCTGCTGTTCCGCCAAAATGACCAGCCCAGTTTCATTACACTCGGCGGCGGCCTCCCTGGCCAGTTCATTAGTAGAAGTGATGGTACTGTAAAGGCTCAAACGAGGACGAATAGCAAAAGTGCTACTATCAAGCTGTTGCTCCAATGCTTCAGCATTTAACAGATCCAAGCCACCAGGAATTCTGTAACCACACCCTTTTTGGGATTCGACCTGCAATCCAGCATCGACAAGCTTCTGCACTTGCTTCCATACGGCCGTTCTAGAAATCCCCAATTGCTCGCCAAGTTGCTCACCGGAGTGATATTCGCCATCAGCCAGTATGTTTAAGAGACTATCCATCAGGCTACCAACAGCCTCACATTGATCCACACAAACCGCATACCTATTAGGAACAGAAGCAGGGCAAAGCCTTTGCTTAACATATCGCCCGGCAACCGGTGAGCAAGCCTGGCACCGAAACGGGCAAAAATAGTACTGGATGCAACAATACCAATAAATGCTGGTAGATAGATGTAACCCATAGCGTGTGGTGGCAGCTCTACAGCGCCATAACCTTTATAGAGGTAGGTCAACGCGCCACTCACAGCAATGGGAAGGCCGCAGGCCGCAGATGTACCAACAGCATGTTTAACAGGCACTCTAACCCAGGTGAGAAAAGGGACGCTTAGGGAACCGCCACCAATTCCAAACAAACTGGAAACAAAACCAATCACACCGCCTACAGCAGTTTTGCCTGCAGGGCCTGGCATATTCGCGCCACCGTCAGGGTTGATTGGAAAGGCCATTTTGCCCGCAACGAGACACAAGAAAACACCAAATGCCAATTGAAGTGAGGCGCCTGTAATACTGATAGCAAAGACAGCACCAAGAGCCGCGCCAAGACAAATTCCCGGCGTCAGCCACAACGCAACACGCCATAGCACAGCACCGTGTCGGTTATGAGCAGAAACGGAGCTGATGGAGGTAATCACGATAGTGGCTAGAGAAGTACCGATCGCAAGGTGGGTAAGTATATCCGGTGAAAGGCCCTGCGCAGTAAATGTGAAGATGAGAATAGGAACAATGACGACGCCGCCACCTAGGCCAAACAAGCCACTAATTAAACCGGCAACAGCCCCCAGGCCTAGATACAGCAGGTAAACGTCCACGACACCCCCAAAGCAACAGCATCGCATTATGCCTGATTTGGAATAGTCATGAACAACCACAAACCAGGTGGTTGTTCATGCGCACTATTTGAAAAACGTGCTTAGAAAATGAAGACGAAAAAAAACCTCACAAATCTGTGAGGTTTTTTTAATAAGAACCTGACGATGACCTACTCTCACATGGGGAGACCCCACACTACCATCGGCGCTAAGCGGTTTCACTTCTGAGTTCGGGATGGGGTCAGGTGGTTCACGCTCGCTATTGTCGTCAGGAAAACGGTTATGAGTGCGAAGCAACCGATATGACTTGGGTAAAGTCGACGGCCTTGTGGCTTCGTACTCAAATAGGGCGGTAAAAATGTTAAAGCAGCGAGTGATTCATCGGACACCGGTCCGTAATGCAATCATTTCTATTATATGGTCAAGCCTCACGGGCAATTAGTACTGGTTAGCTCAATACCTCACGGCACTTCCACACCCAGCCTATCAACGTCGTAGTCTTCAACGGCCCTTTAGGGGACTCAAGGTCCCAGGGAGATCTAATCTTGGAAGGGGCTTCCCGCTTAGATGCTTTCAGCGGTTATCCTGTCCGAACATAGCTACCGGGCAATGCCACTGGCGTGACAACCCGAACACCAGAGGTTCGTCCACTCCGGTCCTCTCGTACTAGGAGCAGCTTTCCTCAAATCTCCAACGCCCACGGCAGATAGGGACCGAACTGTCTCACGACGTTCTAAACCCAGCTCGCGTACCACTTTAAATGGCGAACAGCCATACCCTTGGGACCGGCTTCAGCCCCAGGATGTGATGAGCCGACATCGAGGTGCCAAACACCGCCGTCGATGTGAACTCTTGGGCGGTATCAGCCTGTTATCCCCGGAGTACCTTTTATCCGTTGAGCGATGGCCCTTCCATACAGAACCACCGGATCACTAAGACCTACTTTCGTACCTGCTCGACGTGTCAGTCTCGCAGTCAAGCACCCTTATGCCTTTGCACTCATAGCATGATTTCCGACCATGCCGAGGGTACCTTCGTGCTCCTCCGTTACTCTTTGGGAGGAGACCGCCCCAGTCAAACTACCCACCAGACACTGTCCCCGACCCGGATAACGGGCCAAGGTTAGAACCTCAAACATACCAGGGTGGTATTTCAAGGTTGGCTCCACGCAATCTGGCGATCACGCTTCAAAGCCTCCCACCTATCCTACACAAATAGGTTCAAAGTTCAGTGCCAAGCTATAGTAAAGGTTCACGGGGTCTTTCCGTCTAGCCGCGGGAACACTGCATCTTAACAGCGATTTCAATTTCACTGAGTCTCTGGTGGAGACAGCGCCGCCATCGTTACGCCATTCGTGCAGGTCGGAACTTACCCGACAAGGAATTTCGCTACCTTAGGACCGTTATAGTTACGGCCGCCGTTTACCGGGGCTTCGATCAAGAGCTTCGTCCGAAGACTAACCCCATCAATTAACCTTCCGGCACCGGGCAGGCGTCACACCCTATACGTCCACTTACGTGTTTGCAGAGTGCTGTGTTTTTAATAAACAGTCGCAGCGGCCTGGTCACTTCGGCTGCCAACAGCTTACGGAGCAAGTCCGATCACCATCAGCAGCGCACCTTCTCCCGAAGTTACGGTGCCATTTTGCCTAGTTCCTTCACCAGAGTTTTCTCAAGCGCCTTGGTATTCTCTACCTGACCACCTGTGTCGGTTTAGAGTACGGTCTCTTGTTACCTGAAGCTTAGAAGCTTTTCTTGGAAGCATGGCATCGATCACTCAGCTCAAAAGAGAGCTTCGCCATCACATCTCAGCTTTAAGGACCCGGATTTGCCTAAGTCCTCAGCCTACTTGCTTAGATCGGGACAACCAACGCCCGTCTGATCTAGCCTACTCCGTCCCTCCATCGCAGTAACAAGAGGTACAGGAATATTAACCTGTTTCCCATCGACTACGCCTTTCGGCCTCGCCTTAGGGGCCGACTAACCCTGCCCTGATTAGCATGGGACAGGAAACCTTGGTCTTCCGGCGTGGGGGTTTTTCACCCCCATTATCGTTACTCATGTCAGCATTCGCACTTCTGATACCTCCAGCAAACCTCACGATTCACCTTCAACGGCTTACAGAACGCTCCTCTACCATGCAAGCAAGCTTGCATCCACAGCTTCGGTTATCAGTTTTAGCCCCGTTACATCTTCCGCGCAGGCCGACTCGACTAGTGAGCTATTACGCTTTCTTTAAAGGATGGCTGCTTCTAAGCCAACCTCCTAGCTGTCTTAGCCTTCCCACATCGTTTCCCACTTAACTGATATTTGGGACCTTAGCTGGTGGTCTGGGTTGTTTCCCTTTTCACGACGGACGTTAGCACCCGCCGTGTGTCTCCCGTGATTGCACTCACCGGTATTCGGAGTTTGCATGGGGTTGGTAAGTCGGGATGACCCCCTAGCCCAAACAGTGCTCTACCCCCGGTGGTGAGACACGAGGCGCTACCTAAATAGCTTTCGAGGAGAACCAGCTATCTCCGGGCTTGATTAGCCTTTCACTCCGATCCACAGGTCATCCGAATCTTTTTCAACAGATTACGGTTCGGGCCTCCAGTCAGTGTTACCTAACCTTCACCCTGCCCATGGATAGATCGCCCGGTTTCGGGTCTACTCCCAGCAACTAAACGCCCTATTAAGACTCGATTTCTCTACGGCTCCCCTAAACGGTTAACCTTGCTACTGAAAGTAAGTCGCTGACCCATTATACAAAAGGTACGCAGTCACAGAACAAGTCTGCTCCTACTGCTTGTACGCATACGGTTTCAGGTTCTATTTCACTCCCCTCTCCGGGGTTCTTTTCGCCTTTCCCTCACGGTACTGGTTCACTATCGGTCAGTTGGTAGTATTTAGCCTTGGAGGATGGTCCCCCCATATTCAGTCAAGATAACACGTGTCCCGACCTACTCGATTTCACTTAAAACGTCTTTTCGTGTACGGGGCTATCACCCTGTATCGCGGAACTTTCCAGAACCTTCCACTAAAACGTAAAAAGCTTAAGGGCTAATCCCCGTTCGCTCGCCGCTACTGAGGGAATCTCAATTGATTTCTTTTCCTCTGGGTACTTAGATGTTTCAGTTCCCCAGGTTCGCCTCATACACCTATGTATTCAGTGCATGATACCCGCCTGATGACGGGTGGGTTTCCCCATTCGGAAATCTCGGGATATAACGCTTGTTTGCCAGCTCCCCCGAGCTTATCGCAGGCTCCTACGTCCTTCATCGCCTCCAACTGCCAAGGCATCCACCGTATGCGCTTAGTCGCTTGACCATATAAGACAAACGACTGCATTTACGATAATCATCTTTCGATGACGTTTTCGCCGGACAGGTGTATAAGAATACACTCGCCTTTGTTAGTACAGCTTTAACATTTCTACCTTTTTAAAGAACGTCTGATTCAAAAATCAGAATTAAGCAATCGATGAACAATTCCTTAATTCTTATTTCTGACAAGCAGCAAAGTAACAGTGGAGAGTGGTGGAGCTAAGCGGGATCGAACCGCTGACCTCCTGCGTGCAAGGCAGGCGCTCTCCCAGCTGAGCTATAGCCCCATAGCAACCTAATGTCCAATCTAGGAATTGGTGGGTCTGGGCCGATTTGAACGGCCGACCTCACCCTTATCAGGGGTGCGCTCTAACCAACTGAGCTACAGACCCACTGTATACCCAAAGGGTGTGCGCTTGCCTGGGCAACCGCGTGCTGCTCTTTATCAGTGATCAGATAATGCGTGTGAGTACTTGACTGAAACGTCAGTGCTTCGATTAAGGAGGTGATCCAGCCCCAGGTTCCCCTAGGGCTACCTTGTTACGACTTCACCCCAGTCATGAATCACAAAGTGGTGACCGTCCTCCCGAAGGTTAGACTAGCCACTTCTTTTGCAACCCACTCCCATGGTGTGACGGGCGGTGTGTACAAGGCCCGGGAACGTATTCACCGCGACATTCTGATTCGCGATTACTAGCGATTCCGACTTCACGGAGTCGAGTTGCAGACTCCGATCCGGACTACGAACGGTTTTCTGGGATTGGCGCCCCATCGCTGGTTAGCAACCCTTTGTACCGCCCATTGTAGCACGTGTGTAGCCCAGGTCGTAAGGGCCATGATGACTTGACGTCGTCCCCACCTTCCTCCGGTTTGTCACCGGCAGTCTCCTTAGAGTTCTCAGCATTACCTGCTAGCAACTAAGGACAAGGGTTGCGCTCGTTACGGGACTTAACCCAACATCTCACGACACGAGCTGACGACAGCCATGCAGCACCTGTCACTCGGTTCCCGAAGGCACCAATCTATCTCTAGAAAGTTCCGAGGATGTCAAGACCTGGTAAGGTTCTTCGCGTTGCATCGAATTAAACCACATGCTCCACCGCTTGTGCGGGCCCCCGTCAATTCATTTGAGTTTTAACCTTGCGGCCGTACTCCCCAGGCGGTCTACTTACTGCGTTAGCTGCGCCACTAAAGTCACAAGGACCCCAACGGCTAGTAGACATCGTTTACGGCGTGGACTACCAGGGTATCTAATCCTGTTTGCTCCCCACGCTTTCGCACCTCAGCGTCAGTATCAGTCCAGTGAGCCGCCTTCGCCACTGATGTTCCTTCCTATATCTACGCATTTCACCGCTACACAGGAAATTCCACTCACCTCTACTGTACTCTAGCCTGACAGTTCTGGATGCAATTCCCAGGTTAAGCCCGGGGCTTTCACATCCAGCTAATCAAACCGCCTACGCGCGCTTTACGCCCAGTAATTCCGATTAACGCTCGCACCCTCCGTATTACCGCGGCTGCTGGCACGGAGTTTGCCGGTGCTTCTTCTATAGGTAACGTCAGGGCTAATGGGTATTAACCATTAACTTTTCCTCCCTATTGAAAGTGCTTTACAACCCGAAGGCCTTCTTCACACACGCGGCATGGCTGGATCAGGGTTTCCCCCATTGTCCAATATTCCCCACTGCTGCCTCCCGTAGGAGTCTGGGCCGTGTCTCAGTCCCAGTGTGGCTGATCATCCTCTCAGACCAGCTACGGATCGTCGCCATGGTAGGCCATTACCCCACCATCTAGCTAATCCGACGCAGGCTCATCCAATAGCGCAAGGTCCGAAGATCCCCTGCTTTCCCCCTTAGGGCGTATGCGGTATTAGCATGAGTTTCCCCATGTTGTCCCCCACTACTGGGCAGATTCCTACGCGTTACTCACCCGTCCGCCGCTCTACTCGCTCCCGAAGGAACTTTCACGCTCGACTTGCATGTGTTAGGCCTGCCGCCAGCGTTCAATCTGAGCCATGATCAAACTCTTCAGTTTAATCTTTTACCTCTACCTTTCGGTAAGAGGGAGCAGTTTCACGAAAACCCGTGGTACTACTCAAAAACTTGGCTCAAACACTTTGGCTTACCAAATCGTATGAATTGATGAGTTACTTGCGTTTGATGATTCGTTGTCACATGAATCGTCTCAGCAAGCACCCACACGCATTATCTGATCTATTTGTTAAAGAACGTTTGCTCCCTTGGGAGCGGGCTGCGTATTCTAAGGATCGCCGCCCTTATGTCAACTGATTTCGATGATTATTTTTTAAAAAATTTTCATCTTTTTTTCAGTTGATCCGCTTGGCTTGTTCCCCGAAGCGGACGCGCATTCTAGCGCCTTACACCTTGTTGTCAACGCCTTTCTGTAAAAAAGTTTTTCTTTCTTCACAGCGCCTTGACGGTGCGTTCAGACCGGCTAGTAACTCCGAACTGAGGCGCGCATTCTAGCGATTAATTTCAGGCAGTCAACGCCTTTTTCAGAATTTTTTTTACTGGCTCTGTTTAACTACTTTTCAGTCAGGCCAGCTGTATTCTTATAGCACAAAAAAACGCGACACAAGGTCGCGTTTAGCAATAAGTGATAGAGCTATCAGACCAGTTCAAAGAGGTGATGCTTCTTCTTGCCCATCTTCACCATAAAGAAACGTCCGTACAACGCACTACCGGGATTAAAGCACTCTCCAGCCCGCAAGTTGTCACTTTCATCCTTAGCAATACCATTCACCAGTACAGCCGAGCGCCCCAGGGCATCTTTTACTTCTCTTCCCGCCTTGGCCATTCCGCACTCTGTCAGCAAGGTGGTCAGCGGCTTGCCGTCCAAGTCCACAGAAGACAGATCACTTGCTGGCATACCATCCTGCTTAAGCTGCTCTAAGTCATTTTCTGTTAACGACTCCAGCCCACCTGAAAACAACGCCTCGGTGATTCTCTCTGCCGCCGTCAATCCTGATTCACCATGCACTAGCCTGGTCACCTCTCTGGCCAGAATACCCTGGGCAGACTTCCTGCCCTGCGTTTCTGCATCAACACGCTCTATTTCCTCAATTTCGGAAACTGGCAAGAAGGTAAAATATCGCAGAAATTTATAGACGTCGGCATCCGCGGTATTTATCCAGAACTGGTAAAAAGCGTAGGGAGATGTCTTGGCTCTATCCAGCCAGATTGTCCCGGTTTCCGTTTTACCAAACTTGGTGCCATCCGCCTTGGTCACCAGCGGCAGCGTTAGGCCAAATACCTGATTCCCGTTAAGCCTTCTCGTTAGGTCTATTCCACCAGTGATATTCCCCCACTGGTCTGAACCGCCCAGCTGCAAGGTGCACTGATATCGCTTGTTGAGCTCAGCAAAGTCGTAGGACTGCAGCAACATGTAAGTAAACTCGGTATATGAAATACCAGCACCCTCTCGATCAAGGCGCTGCTTCACCGACTCTTTATTCACCATATTGTTAACAGAGAAATGCTTGCCCACATCTCGCAGAAAATTAAGCAGCCCCATGCCGCCAATCCAGTCGAGGTTGTTCACCACCTCCGCGGAACAGTCACCCGCCTCAAAATCAATAAACTGAGAGACCTGTGACCTGATGCGCTCCACCCAGCTACCGACCACATCAGGGGTATTCAACTTGCGTTCCTGGGCTTTGAAACTGGGATCACCAATCAGCCCGGTGGCCCCTCCCACCAGGGCGATAGGCTTATGTCCCGCCAACTGGAAGCGACGCAACGCCAACAACGGCACCAGGCTGCCTATATGAAGGCTGTCTGCTGTTGGATCAAAGCCACAATAGAGTGTACGGCCCCCAGAGGACAAGTGCTCCTCCAATGCGCCATCGCCCGTCATCTGTGCAATCAGCCCTCGAGCCTGTAAATCAGCTATCAGCTCCAAAGAATCTCCAGACATGCCTTCTTCTCTTATTAACTACCGCCAAACAAAGGGAGGCAAACCTTACATTATCCCGCCGCAAAAACAAGAGTGCGCGACCCCATACGCCTTTAGTATCAGTGGGATTGGCCGATTATCTGTTATATATTGGAGCCTTAAGCACACCAATTACAGTAATGGTTAAACGACCATGAGCCTGAAAGCACTATGACCCAAGCCAGTTTTAAAACCCCGAAGCAAGAATTGAGCCCTTTGCAGCGCCTGCTGACCAGCCGATTTGTCACGCGAGGACTGCTAGTCCTCGGCTGCTGTGTTTTCGTCGTAATACTGGCAACCTCTTTTATGGAGCCCAATGATGATGACAACACCACAGTTCAGGTTGAGAGTGTCGCCGTCAGCTTTCAGTCTTCAGATGACACCCCCACAGAAAACCCATTAGTTGCAAGCGTACAAACGACTGAGCAACAGGCTGTACAGGAGGAACTGACTGCCACTGATCCAGCCGTCCCTGAAGAGACATTCACCTGGAAAAAACAAATAGTCCGAAGCGGCGATAACCTGACTGCCATTTTCAAGCGGGTATTACTCGGCTCTGCTGATGTGCACCGTCTGATGTCGTCATCCCCCCTCGCCAAACCCCTTAGTAACATGAGGCCTGGCGAAGAGTTGCGCTTTGGGTTCGCTGAAAACGGCACTCTGGCCCAGCTGAAATACACCAAATCACGACTCGAAAGCTATATCTTCAAATCAGCAGATGATAAAAGCTCCACCTATATGGCTGAACACATCATCCGCGAGCCGGAAATCACAACGGCTTACAGGGAGTCCACCATTGAGGATTCGCTGTTTCTTGCCGGTGATCGCGCACAACTGCCCCACAACCTGATCATGGAAATCGCCAACATTTTTGGCTGGGATGTCGATTTTGCGCTGGATATCCGAAAGGGCGACCACTTCGCAATACTCTTTGAAGAAAAATTCCTGGATGGTGAAAAAATTGGCACCGGCAATATTCTCGCCGCTGAATTCACCAACCAGGGGCGCACCTTCAAGGCTGTTCGTTATGTAGACAGTCAGGGCAAAGCCAACTACTTCACACCAGAAGGCCTGAGCATGCGCAAGGCTTTCCTGCGCGCACCCCTGGACTTTACCCGCATCAGCTCAAACTTTAACTTGCGCCGCAAACACCCGATTCACAAAAGCATACGCGCGCACCGCGGCGTCGATTATGCTGCCCCGCGGGGAACGCCGATCTTCTCCGCCGGTGATGGCAAGGTAACCGCCTCGGGTTACAGCAAGGCCAATGGCAACTACGTCTTTATTCAGCATGGCCAGCGCTACACCACCAAATACCTGCACCTGAACAAGCGTTCAGTCAAAACCGGCCAAAATGTGCGCCAGCGCCAGGTTATCGGCACAGTGGGTTCAACCGGCTATGCCACCGGCCCACATTTGCACTACGAATTCCTGGTCAACGGCGTCCATCAAAACCCGCGCACCGTATCACTTCCCCAGGCATTGCCCATTGATGATGCCGAGCGCAGCAACTTTGACACCGCCACGGCTTCACTGACCAATCAGCTAGCTCTGCACAAACAATCCACACAATTGGCCATGCTGACCGAAAAGGACCAGCAAAGCACCAGCACGCAATAAGCTAGATGCCCGACGCCGAACTCTACATAGGCCTTATGTCGGGGACCAGTGCAGACTCCATAGACGCTGCTCTGGTCGATTTCAGCCATGGTCGGTGCCAGCTGCTCGGCACCCACAGCAGCGACATCTCGGACCTCAAATCAGAAATTCATGCCCTGGCACAGCCGGGCGATAATGAAATACAACGACTGGGGCAGCTTGACCGCGAGCTGGGCGTTCGCTTTGCTGAAACCGTGAATCAACTGCTGAGACAACAGCAACTCACCAATACCGCTATTCACGCCATCGGCAGCCACGGCCAGACCATACGCCACCGGCCCCCGTCCTCAGAGGAAGGCCATGCCTTCAGCCTGCAGATTGGCGACCCCAATACCATTGCCGGGCACACGGGCATCACTACCGTTGCAGATTTCAGGCGACGGGATATCGCTCTTGGCGGGCATGGCGCGCCATTGGTACCAGCTTTCCATCAGGCGATATTCCACCAACCCGGCGCTAGGCGTGCCATCATCAATATCGGCGGCATAGCCAATATCACGCTACTGGAAAAAAGTGATGAGACACCGATGCAGGGCTACGACACAGGGCCCGGTAACGGCCTGATGGACGCCTGGACCTTAACCCATTTACAACAACCCTACGACGCTGAAGGTAACTGGAGCCGACGGGGCAAAACCCTACCGGCCTTACTGGAACAATTATTAAGCACCCCCTATCTGGCACTCCCACCCCCAAAGAGTACCGGCAGGGAGCTATTTAATCTCGACTGGCTCAACGGGCAACTCGGGACGCTCAATCAGCCATTCGAGCCAGCAGATGTGCAGGCCACGCTACTGGATTTCACCGCCCAAACCATCGCGTCTGCCATCAAGCGACATAGTGAAGAACCTTTGGACGTGTTTCTCTGTGGCGGAGGCGCACACAATCGGGCGCTGGTTGAAAAGCTAAGTGCCTTGCTGGATCCAATTCAGGTGGCTACAACGGATAGCATTGGCGTGCCCGTCGACTGGGTTGAAGCGATTGCCTTTGCCTGGCTGGCACAACAGACGTTGGAGGGGAAGCCGGGCAATGCACCCGCTGTAACCGGCGCTCGTACAGCCGCAATTCTGGGGGCTATCTATCCCGGCTGAGATCGAATGGTTAAAAGTAAATGTACTTTTCTACTTCGATAAGGTGGCTTTCTTCAACCGGTCCCACTGGAACGGTGCCAACAAATGGCAGAAGCGTTTTCAAATCCAGGCCCAAACCATGGGACTGAGTTTCACAGACCTTGATATCAACCACTTTGAGCGCAGAGAGCTTGGCCGCGAGGTCGACAATAGAGCGGTAACGGAGATAGTTTTCCCTGAAGAAAATACTGACTTCGGGACCATGCAACACAAACACCACCGGGGAAAAATCCTGCCGCATACCTTCGTTAAGATAAAACTGCTCGGCACGCTGAAGAACTTCCGCTACCTCTTCAGGATTATTTTTTTCAATGCGCGCCAGATATCCAGCGACTTCCTGGCGCTCACCCTCAACCAGGCCATTAGCAGAGGGGGCGCTGTTGGCAACCGCTGAAAACGCCAAGAAAAGCGTGATAAACAGGGATAACCAACGAAAGCTCCCCAGCATGGGTTACACCGAGAAGGAAGACCCGCAACCACAGGTCGTCGCGGCGTTGGGGTTGGATACAGTAAAGCGGGAGCCCTGAAGGCCCTGCTCATAATCGACCGTTGAACCAGTGAGATACTGGATACTCAGCGGGTCAACCAGCACGGCAACACCCTCTTTTTCAACCAGGGTGTCATCTTCAGCTGCGACCTCATCAAAGCTGAAGCCATACTGAAAACCCGAACACCCGCCACCAGTGACAAAAACTCTCAGCTTCAGATCGGGGTTACCCTCTTCCTCAACCAGACCTTTCACCTTGGCCACCGCCGCATCCGAAATATACAGCGGCATGGGTGTAAATGTAGCGATACCTGACATGGATACTCCTGAATTCATTATGGAAGTGCTATACAACTCAATACCCAAGCATTCCAGTCAAGTATTCTATCACGAACCAAGGTCCTGCATGCCAGTTTCAGCAACATTTTCTACCGGCGACAGGGACTCCTGCTGGGCAGACGCCGAACGGTGAACGAAATTCCCGTTTACCTGGGCACCCTTCTCAATCTCGATGAGCGCATAGTGCAGATCGCCCTCCACCTCAGCATTGGCGGCAAGTTCCACCTGAAGGGATGAATAAATATTACCTTCGATACGGCCATTGATCACCACTACAGGGACGCTGACATCGCCCACCACACAACCCTTGGGCAAAACCCTCACACGGGCGTCAGCACCGTCTTCGGCCATAATATTGCCAGTAATCTGGCCTTCAACTTCAAGATTGCCCGCAAAGCGCACATCCCCCAGAACGTGTGTACCACTGGCAATCAGTGTGGTGCTGCCCGCTGCAAAGTTTGTCAGGTTGTTTTTCTTACGCATGGTTTGCCCCCTAAGCTTCATCCAGGTGCCAGTCAAAACGCCTTTCCACGGCATTGGCGCTGGCATTGGTTTTCCAGACACTCACCTTGATTGCCCTGGGTTCAAAGCCCACAGGCAGGGTCAGCACCCCCTCCAGCATATGAAAATATTTAAACTTGACCGCAACCGGCGACGTTTCCACATTTTCATCCAACTGGTCTAACGAGAGGGTTTCCTTAATGCCATTGCGGGCACCCTCCAATTCAACCTTGAGATTAATTTTGACAGTTTTCAGTTTGCTGTCTTTTTGCTGGATCACAATCCGGTAGGATGCTCCCTGCCCATCCCCAAGTGACTTCAGCATCAATTCGCCAATTTGCAGTCCGCTCTCGCTGCCCCCCGGCTGCATCAGGTTGCGGTAAAGACGCAACTCTTCTTCGTTCGCCGCCAGTTGCAGTTGCAGGGAAGTAACCAGTTTTCTCACCTGTTCCAAAGAGCCACGATCCACATTCGAGGCCAACTGAACATTGGTGAATTGCTGGCGCAGCTCTTTTTCCTCGGCACGTAACTGTTGCAACTCACTGGTCATGCGGTGGTTTTCCAGCACCGCGTTATCCAGGAACCCTGAGCCCCAAAAAAATCCGACAAGGAAAAAAAACAGTATCGCCAGCACCCATAGCAGTATTTCCAGCCAGCGGCGTCCCGGTCTGTGGGACGTGACCACCAGCTGGTGGGATCGACTGCGGAACATCAGGGCAGGAGTGCCGGCGCCATGAGGCCTGCATTTTCCGGCAGGCCAAACAGGATATTCATATTTTGAATGGCTTGTCCCGAAGCACCCTTCACCAGATTGTCTTCAACCACCAACACCACCACTTTGTCGCCATCCTGGGGACGGAACACACTGATACGACAGGTATTGCCGCCTTTTACTGAACGTGTTTCCGGCTGACTGCCAGCGGGCATCACATCAACAAACGGCTCATCCCGGTAGCGCTCTTCATAGAGTGACTGCAGATCCACATCTTTATTGCTAAGGGTGGCGTAGAGCGTGGAATGAATGCCTCTCACAATTGGCAACAAGTGGGGCACAAACGTCACAGACACCTTGCCTCCGGCAATATCCTGCAACCCCTGCGTGATTTCCGGCAGGTGGCGGTGACCCGCAGTCGCGTAGGCCTTGAAGCTCTCACCGGCCTCGGTCAGCAAGGTGCCAATGCTGGCCTGCCGGCCTGCTCCACTGGCCCCGGAAGCAGAGTTTGCAATCAGGTCACTGGCATCGATAATGCCCTGCTCCAACAAGGGTAAGAAGCCCAACAGAACGCTAGTGGGATAACACCCCGGACAGGCGATCAACCGGGCTTCACGTATCTTGTCGCGATTCAATTCGGGTAATCCGTACACGGCCTCATCTACCAACTCGGGGCAGGCGTGGGGCTGTTTGTACCACTGCTCCCACAATGCCACGTCGCGAATTCTGAAATCCGCGGAGAGATCAATGACCTTGATACCCTTGGCCAGCAACCCTGGTACTGTGCTCTGCGCCACTCCGTGGGGCGTGGCAAAAAACACCACATCGCACTTGTCCAGCTCGCCGGAGGCCGGGTCGGTGAAACACAAATCGTAATGTCCGCGCAGATTGGGGAACAAATCAGCGACCGGGCGACCGGCTTCACCCCGGGAGGTGATAGCACACACCTCCACATCCGGATGAACTGCCAACAACCTCAGCAACTCGACACCTGTATAACCTGTGCCACCAACAATGCCTGCTTTAATCACGATAAGTCTGTTCCTGTCATGGGTTTGGGAAGCTGCTTATAATACCCCAATCATCAGGGCATTAAAGGGTCCCTGTTCCCCAGTATTTCAGGAAGCCCCTATGGCCTTCGAAAAGCGACAAACTCACTGGCCGACCCGACAGCTTGACAACTTCCGCGCCAGGCTCGCCCACGCCGACGCACTGCCACAACTGGCTATTCTCGGCTGCCTCAGCGGGTTATTGACCGGCCTAATCGCCATTGCCTTTCGCCTTTCCTTTGAGCTGCCACTTTCTATCCTGTTACCCAATGGCAGTGAATCCTTTGAAGACCTGCCAGCATGGCTGCGCTTTTCGCTGCCCCTCGGCGGGGCTCTGCTGCTGGGCCTGATCGTCCATCGCCTGAAACCGGAACAGCGCGCCGTGGGGGTTGGCCATATCCTCGATCGCATGCGCCACCACCAGGCGCAATTACCCGCCACCAATATGCTGTGGCAATTTGCCGGCGGGGCCATCGCGCTGCTCAGCGGCCATTCAGTTGGCCGTGAAGGTCCCGCGGTACACCTGGGCGCCGCCAGCTCCAGCCTGCTTGGCCAAAAACTTCAGTTACCCAACAACAGCCTGCGCACGCTTACGGCTTGCGGTGTTGCTGCCGCCATCGCCGCTTCCTTCAACACGCCTCTGGCGGGAGTGATCTTCGCCATGGAAGTGGTGCTGATGGAATACACCATCATCGGCTTTATCCCGGTGATTCTGGCCGCCGTCACCGGTGGCGTGCTGTCACGTATCGTATTTGGCGATCAACCGGCCTTTGCGATTCCCCTTATCGACCTGGTGAGCCTCTGGGAACTGCCCTACCTGTTACTTTGCGGTCTCGCTATCGGCCTGGCATCCACGGCCATGGTGCTGCTGTATCGTTTCAGTGGCCGCTTTGATCGCTACCCACTGCTATTGCGCTTCCTGTTTGCTGGTCTGCTGTGCGGCAGCGTCGCTATTGCCTTGCCCCAGATTCAGGGTGTCGGTTACGACACCGTCGAACTGGCGCTTACCGGGCAAATGGCGCTCTGGCTGTTACTGGCCGTGGCGGCGGCGAAGATTATCGTCTCCATGGTTTCCATGGGGCTGGGATTACCCGGGGGCATCATCGGCCCCAATTTTGTCATTGGCGCCTGCCTCGGTGGCGCACTCGGTCTTCTCGGCGACATGTTGCACCCCGGCGAGTCCGGCTCCAGCGGCTTTTACGCGGTAGTCGGCATGGGGGCCATGATGGGCGCGGTGCTGAACGCACCTCTGGCGGCACTAATTGCCGTGCTGGAATTAACCTACAACCCGAATATCCTGTTGCCCAGCATGCTGGTGATTGTGATCGCCACGGTCACCTGCCGTATGCTCAGCAGGCTGCCGGGCATCTTCTCCATCGACCGTGATTTGCAGGGCTACGAATCCCCCCTGTTCCAGATGCTGAGTCGTTCGGGGGTTACCAGCCTGATGCGTAGTAATTTTGTTCACCACTCCCGACACCTACCCACCGAAAAGGCAAAAACCCTGCTGGAAAACAAGCCGGAGTGGATTGTGATTGAGGATGTCGGCGAACCGAAATTCATTCTCAAGCCAGCTGACCTGGCCCATTATCTGGAAGCACTGGCGAGTGAAACCGATGAGCCAGAAGCTATCGATTTGAGGGAAATCCCCGGCGAGCGCTGGCGACTGTTTCCAGTTCATCACCGTGCATCCCTGCAGGAAGCACTCCTCACCATGCAGCAGAATAATGGCCAGGCTGTGTATATCAATCAGGCCGCGGCTCCCCTGATGAGCGAAGTTGCAGGTATCATCACCCATCAGGACATCGACAACTTTTACCGATAAGGCCCCAGAAATGAGTTTGATCAAGGAGCTACTAATCAGCGGTCAGAGCTGGATTACCGCCTTCCACATCATCGCCGTAGTGTGCTGGTTTGCCGCACTGTTTTACCTGCCAAGGCTGTTTGTCTACCACGCCATGTCTGACGACGACATCAGCAACGAACGTTTCAAGATCATGGAACGCAAACTCTACCGGGGTATCGCCACCCCCTCTATGGTCGCCACCATCCTGCTGGGCATTGCACTGTTCAGCATCTACCCGGACTACTTCCTGCACGCCGCCTGGTTTCACGTAAAAATCGCCCTGGTCATTCTGCTTGTGATCTACCACCACGCCTGTTTGTACCTGATGAAGCAGTTTCGCGACGATAAAAATACCCGCAGTCATGTGTTTTACCGCTGGTTCAATGAAGTGCCAGTTCTGATGCTGGTGGGCATTGTGATTATGGTAGTGGTCAGGCCTTTCTGACCGCCGGCGGGTAGACCGCCTTTTGCCGACTATACTCAAAGGCATGACTTTGTTTTTAAAGACCATGCCCTATGCACAAATTGCGCAGCTACCTAGCCCTGCTGATTTTCTGTAGCACCCTCAGCCTTTGTGCCTCGGCTCAGCCGGGGGCCACCAATGCCGTGTGGGTGCTGGATATCAAAGGTGCTGTTGGCCCGGCCGTGGCTGACTACCTGGAACGCGGCATAGCATCTGCCAATGACAGCGGCGCACAATTGCTGGTCATACGTATGGACACCCCCGGCGGACTGGATAAATCCATGCGCCAGATTATTCAGGCCATACTCGCGTCACCGGTTCCCGTCGCAAGCTATGTGGCTCCCAGCGGCGCCAGGGCCGCCAGCGCTGGCACCTATATCCTCTATGCCAGCCACATCGCCGCCATGGCGCCGGGCACCAACCTCGGTGCCGCCACTCCAGTTCAGCTTGGCGCACCTGGTGTGCCCTCTGCGCCAAAACCTGCCGGTGAGCAAGGGGAACAGGGGCATCCTGAGCCGTCCACCGCCATGGAACGCAAAGTCATCAACGATGCTACCGCCTATATCCAGAGCCTTGCGGAAATGCGCGGCAGAAATGCCGAATGGGCTGTTGCCGCCGTGCGTAGCGCCGCCACCCTGACCGCCAACCAGGCGCTGGAGCAAAATGTCATCGATGTGGTGGCCGACAACCTGCCCGATTTACTGAAACAGGTTGACGGACACACCCTGCAAACCTCCGCTGGAACACTCACCCTGGCCACTGCGGGCAGCGACATCCATCACCATCAGCCGGACTGGCACACCCGCTTTCTGGCGGTCATTACCGATCCCAGTGTCGCCTATATTCTGCTGCTGATCGGCATTTATGGATTGGTGTTTGAGTTTTCCCAACCCGGCATCGGGCTACCCGGTATTCTGGGGGGGATCTGCCTGCTGATCGCCATGTACGCGCTTCAGGTGCTACCCATCAGCTATACCGGCCTGGCGCTGATGTTACTGGGCCTCGGGCTGATGATTGCCGAGGCTCTCAACCCCAGCTTCGGGGTACTGGGGGTGGGCGGCATCATCGCTTTTGTGGTCGGTTCGGTGATGCTGATGGACACCCACGTACCCGCCTTTCAGATCGCCCTGCCCATTATTCTCGGGATCACCGCCATGTCGGCCGCCCTGCTGATTTTGCTGCTGGGCATGGTCTGGCGTGCCCGGCACGCCCGCGTTGTCTCAGGCCTCGGCACACTCGTTGGCCAGTCCGCCGAAGTGGAATACCTGCATAAAGGCCAGCCCTTTGTTCACCTGCAGGGTGAAAATTGGTCCGTGGAAGCCGATCAGCCCCTCGTCCCCGGCGACCGGGTACAGGTCACCGGAACATCCGGCCTGACATTACATGTGAAAAAGGAGACACCGCCATGAGTTTATATTTCTTCGGCACCATACTGCTCTTTATCTTGATGTTGCTGGCAGCCATGTTTCGCGTGCTGCGCGAATACGAGCGTGGCGTCGTCTTCATGCTCGGGCGGTTTTACAAGGTGAAAGGCCCCGGTCTGATCATCATCGTTCCCATCATTCAACAAATGGTGCGGGTGGACTTACGCACCATCGTTATGGATGTGCCCACCCAGGATGTGATCTCCAGAGACAACGTCTCGGTCAAGGTAAATGCGGTGGTCTACTTCCGGGTACTGGACCCGGAGAAAGCCATCATCCAGGTGGAAAACTTTTACGAAGCCACCAGCCAATTGTCACAAACCACCCTGCGTTCGGTGCTGGGGCAACACGAACTGGACACCATGCTCGCCGCCAGGGACAAGCTCAACGCCGATATTCAGGAAGTGCTGGACCTGCAGACCGATGCCTGGGGGATCAAGGTCGCCAACGTGGAAATCAAACATGTGGATCTGGACGAGAGCATGATTCGCGCCATCGCCAAACAGGCGGAAGCGGAACGGGTACGGCGCGCCAAGGTGATCCATGCCGAAGGAGAATTTGAGGCCGCGGAACAGCTACTGAATGCCGCAAAGAAACTGGCGGAGCAACCCCAAGCCATTCAATTGCGTTACCTGCAGACCCTCACGGAAATCGCCGGGGAGAAAAGCTCCACCATTGTCTTCCCACTACCCATGGATATTCTGCAGGCGATCAACAAACCCGTTGGCAATAATAGCTAGCCAGCGAGCCTAACCTAGAAACCGCTGCCGGGTTGCGCCAGGTACTCCAGCTCGGCAGCTGTGGACTCACGCCCGAGAATCTTATTGCGATGGGGGAAGCGGCCAAACTGCTCAATCACCGCCGCATGCCGCTCGGCATAATCCAGGAAGTTGGCAAAAGCCTCTTTCTGTTTATCGTCCACCTGGGACAACAACTGCTTAAACAGAAATACGCTGCGCGCCTGTATATGTGGGTCTTCCGAATGTTCCAGGGGCAGGTAAAAAAACACCCGCTCAATGGGTCGCAACTGTTTGTCCAGCCCTGATTCTATACCCGACAGACTCCAGTTAAGGGCCAGTCGGTCAGCGCTGAAGGCTGTGGGTGTATCGCGGTAAATATTCCGGGAGAATTGATCCAGCACCACAATGGCCGCCAAGCGACTCTCGGCAAACTGCAACCAGTATCGATTACCGCCATTCACCAACACCTGTAGCAGGGTTTCAAAGCGCTCACGTATCTCTTGATCAGTCCCAGCCGACTTTCCCCACCACAGGGCCGCCTGCTGTTCGGCGATCTGAGCACCGTCCACCCCATCACCGAACCAATAATCCAGCACGCCTTGCCAAGCCGGAAGTCCACTACCGTCCATTGCTCCTCCCATCTACACATTCCATGGCGCCCCCCGCGCCAATTGGTGATAATAGCCGCAAATCAATCAGCGGTAAAAAGTCAGTATTCATCATGCAACAATCTGAAAAGCTTTTCGCAGCAGCCCAGAAGCACATTCCCGGTGGGGTAAATTCTCCAGTACGCGCCTTCAAGGCCGTCGGCGGCACCCCGGTATTTTTCGAGAGCGCCAAGGGCGCCCACCTGTTCGATGCCGACGGCAAGCGCTATGTCGACTACGTGCTTTCCTGGGGCCCGATG
Organism: Porticoccus litoralis; assembly: GCF_030676955.1. Lineage (NCBI taxonomy): Bacteria > Pseudomonadati > Pseudomonadota > Gammaproteobacteria > Cellvibrionales > Porticoccaceae > Porticoccus > Porticoccus litoralis. The sequence continues at coordinate 23,706 of NZ_JAUUUU010000003.1, forward strand.
ATCGCCGGTCACAATCACCCCGCCGTGATTGAAGCTGTCACCCGCCAACTGCAAAAGGGCATGACCTTCGGCGCACCCACAGCGCTGGAAATCGACCTCGCCGACAAACTCTGCGAACGGGTTCCCGGCCTCGAGATGGTGCGCATGGTCAACTCCGGTACCGAAGCCACAATGAGCGCCATCCGCCTGGCGCGGGGTTTTACTGGCCGCGATAAAATTATCAAGTTCGAGGGCTGCTACCACGGTCATTCCGACTCGCTGCTGGTGAAGGCCGGTTCCGGAGCACTTACCCTCGGCGTGCCCAGCTCCCCCGGTGTTCCGGCAGCCCTGGCAGACCATACAGTCACCCTCACCTACAACGATATTGAAGGCGTACAGCAAGCCTTTGCCGAAATCGGCGAACAAGTCGCCTGTGTCATCCTTGAGCCAGTGGCCGGAAACATGAGTTGCATACCGCCGGTGCCCGGCTTCCTCGAAGCCCTGCGCCAGCAATGTAATTTGCACGGTGCTCTATTAATTATCGACGAAGTGATGACCGGCTTTAGAGTGCACCCCGAGTGCGCCGTGGGCCGCTACCAGATTGATGCCGACCTGATCACCCTCGGCAAGGTTATCGGTGGCGGCATGCCGGTGGGCGCCTTCGGCGGCAAGCGCAAGATTATGGAACAAATCGCTCCGCTGGGGCCGGTGTACCAAGCGGGAACGTTGTCCGGCAACCCGGTGGCCATGGCTGCCGGTCTCGCCACTCTGGATTTGCTGGCCCAGCCCGGCTTCCATGACGACCTCTTTGCCAAAACCACCTGCCTGATCGAGGGCCTGCAGGCTCGCGCCGACGCGGCGGGCATCCCTATGACCACCAACCACGTGGGCAGCATGTTCGGGGTATTTTTCACCGAGGAAAGCAGCGTCACCAATTACCAGCAGGTGATGGCCTGCGATACCGAGCGCTTCGGCAAATTCTTCCACGGCATGCTGGATGAAGGCGTGTACCTGGCACCGGCGTCCTACGAAGCGGGGTTCCTCTCAACCGCTCACAGCGATGACGACCTGAACTTCACCCTGGATGCCGCAGAGCGGGTCTTCAATACGCTGTAAAGAAAAAGCCCTACTTTCGCAGGCTGGCTTATTCTTGCCAGCCTGCGTTAAAGTGGTCTGCAACGCTTTCGTATTGCGTAACTATAATTGCCACACAAAAACGCGCACCGACTGTGAGTGATAATTTCATCCTGACATAGGATCTACGGCATGTGGTTACGCACCAAATGTGACTTATCGTTCGAAATCTCGGTACCAACACCGTTTATTCTGATGCTGCGCCTGCGCAGCGGTCTTCAGCAATGGGTAGCCAGCGAGAAATACCGGCTCGAACCCAACGTACCCATGTTCGAATTCACCGACACCTACGGCAACCTCTGCCAGCGGCTCGTTGCCCCTCCCGGGCACTTTTCCATTTACACCTCGGCCGATGTTCGCACCGACGACTTCGTAGACGAGGCCCCGGGGGCGCCCTTTGTCGAGGTGGAATACCTACCCGACGCAGTGCTCAGTTACCTATTGCCCAGCCGCTTTTGCGAGTCCGACCGCTTTGGTCAAATGGCTACCGACATTACCGCCGGTTATCTGATGGGCTACGATCAGGTGAAAGCCATCGAAACCTGGGTGCGCGATAACATCAGCTACCTGCCAGGCACCAGCGATGTGCCGGTTTCCGCCATAGAAATTAATACCCGTGGATCGGGGGTCTGCCGCGATCTTGCACACCTCGGCATTGCCCTGTGTCGTAGCCTCAGCATTCCCGCACGGCTGGTGGTAGGCTATCTGCACGACCTGCAACCTATGGATTTACACGCCTGGTTTGAGGCCTATGTGGGTGGCCGTTGGTACACCTTCGACCCCACCCAATCCCATATACGGGGCGGCTATGTGGTCATCGGTTACGGGCGCGATGCCGCCGATGTCGCCATCAACAACCAGTTTGGCCCACCGGTGTATCCCATCTACCAGAATATCCAGGTGCAACGCATCGAGGAAAAGGACATTTAACCTACCAGTAATGCCTGCGAATTATCTGCCCGGCCTGAGGTCCAACCAGCGCTAAGGGCAGTTTTCCCGGGAACAACATTCCATAAAGCCGCCCGATTTCATTATCCTGTGTCATTCATCACGACTTAGAAATTCAGGCTGCCTCCATGTCGCTACGATTTTTACCCCGCTGGCTAACGCATGCACTGCTACTGTTCACCCTGCTGGTCATTGCAGCCGCCGGCTACGGCTACTGGTTCCTGCACGCCAGCCTGCCCAAGCTCGAAGGCAACGTTACCACTGAACAGTTGCACAGCACCGTCACCATCGACCGGGATGCTCAGGGCATTCCCACTATCGGCGGCAGCAATCGCAGCGACATCGCATTCGCCCTCGGCTTTCTCCACGCCCAGGAGCGGTTTTTCCAGATGGATCTGCTGCGCCGCAATTCCGCCGGCGAACTCTCGGAGCTGTTCGGCATACTCGCGCTGAATCACGACAAAGCCGTTCGCGTTCACCAATTTCGCAAGCGTGCACTACGTGCCTTTCAGGCCCTTGGCCCGGAAGACCAAACCCTGCTGAAAACCTATACCGCGGGAGTCAACAAGGGACTCGATGAACTTGGCAAGGCACCCTTTGAATACGCCCTGTTGCGCACACCGCCCAAACCCTGGCAGGTTGAAGATGCCTTCCTGGCAATGTTCAGCATGTACATCGACCTGCAACCGGAACTGAGCGAATACGAACGCTCGCTCGCGGTGCTGCGGGATTCGCTGCCCGCCGACTGGTATGCCTTCCTGGTCCCTGAGGGCGGCGAGTGGGACGCCCCCATTGAGGGGCCCGCCTATGTGTTTAATGATCGTCTTCCCACACAGCCTCTGGCGCAATTGCAGATACCACAAGATGCCGAGGCCACCGCAGCGGTATATCAGGATTTTGTCGCCGTCGGCTCCAACAACTGGTCCGTGGGCGGCTCACTCACCGATTACCCGTCGGGCATGATCGCCAACGACATGCACCTGGGGCTGAACGTGCCCAATATCTGGTATCGGGCCTCCTGGCACCTGCCCGCCGACAAGCGTCGTGTCACTGGCGTCACCCTACCCGGCGTGCCGGTAATGGTGGTGGGTTCCAATGAGCATATCGCCTGGGGCTTCACCAACACCTATGGCGACTACCAGGACAGCATCGTGTTAACGGTCAATGATGCTGGCGATGCCTACCTCACCCCCGACGGCTGGCAGCCTTTCACCACGGAGATAGAAACCCTGAAGGTGAAAGACGAGCCCGACGAGACCCTGGCGATCAAACACACCATCTGGGGGCCGGTGATCGGCGAAGACCACAAGCACCGCCCACTGGCACTGCGCTGGGTCGCTCACGATCCCGAAGGAGCCAACCTGCAACTACGTCAGATGGAAGCTGCCAACAGTGTCGATGAAGCCATACAGCTCGCCGCCAACATGGGCATTCCGGGGCAGAACCTCAATGTGGTGGACCACGATGGCAACCAGGGCTGGACCATCGCCGGTCGTCTGCCCAAGCGGGTAGGCTTCAACAGCGAACGGCTATCATCAAAATATCCACAGGACTGGTCGACAGGTGAACTGCACTGGGATGGCTACCTGAGCGCCGCCGAGTATCCCAAGGTGATCAATCCCGCGGGCAGCCGAATCTGGACCGCCAATGCCCGGGTGGTCTCCGGTAGCATGCTCGACAAAATCGGCCACGGCAGTTATGCCCTGGGTGCCCGCCAGCAACAGATCGCCAAGGACCTCAACAGCAAAACCCTCTTCAGCGAACAGGATATGCTGGCCATCGCACTGGACGACCGCGCCCTGTTCCTGAGCCGCTGGCAGCAACTGCTACTAAACCTCGCCAGGGAAAATTCCGATATACAAAATGCCGCCACCCTGACCGAACTATTGGAGAACTGGCAGGGCCGCGCCTCGAAAACCTCCGCAGGGTACCTGATTGTGAAACGGTTTCGTGAAAACGTGATCGGTGCCAGCACCGGGCGGGTAATACAGAAGCTGGATGAGGATACCGACTTCTTCGACCCGGTGCGCGCCAGCGTCTACCTTGAATACCCCACCTGGGCACTGATTACCGAACAACCCGCTGCACATGTTCCCGAGGGCTATCGCAACTGGCAGGAATTTCTCGTGGCACAGGCCAACAGAACCCTTAACGACCTCACCGAAAACGGCAAACCGTTGAGGGAACAAACCTGGGGCGAGGCCAATACCCTGGCCATCCGCCACCCCTTGAGTGGCGCCATCCCCCTGCTGGGCAACCTGCTCAACATGCCCGGCCAACCCATGGACGGCGATACCTATATGCCCCGGGTGCAAAAACCGAAAATGGGTGCTTCCGAACGCATGGTGGTGGCGCCGGGCCACGAGGAAAACGGCATTTTCCATATGGCCGCCGGGCAGAGCGGCCATCCGCTCTCCAGCTATTACGCACTGGGCCACCGGGACTGGGTAGAGGGTAATGCCTCCCCATTTTTACCAGGGCCGGAGAAATGGCGTTTGACGTTATCACCCCAGTAACGAAGCAAATATGGAGGCAATAACAGTCCCGGAGGGATACCTTCGGGGCATTTCTCCCTGCACCCACCCACGCAGCATACAGCTTAAGTATTCCTACATTATCAACCAGTTACAGGCCTCCTAGGACATAGGGCCTATGTCCTATACCGCCATTTCTCGCTCTTTTGGCCCCTTTAGGTCATTTGCACAATGCTTCCAAATAGCCACCCCTCTAATCTGCAGACATCACTTTTGATCTCTCCGGGATAACCGGCACACAGAGGAATCCGCGATGAAAGCTAAATGTGTCTACGATCTGCCCACCAGGGTTTTTCACTGGCTTTTTGCCACGCTCTTTGTGGTGGCCTTTACTATTGGCAATACCGTTGACGACGAGTCCCTGGTGTTTTCCTACCACATGATCGCGGGGCTAACCCTGTGCTTCCTGGTGGCCTGGCGACTGGTGTGGGGTGTCATCGGCACCACCCACGCCCGTTTTTCAGATTTTCCCCTGCACCCCCGGAAACTCATCGGTTATTTCAAAGGCCTGCTATCCGGCGATCACAAACTCTGGAGCGGTCACAATCCGGCCTCGAGCTGGGCCGCCGTCACCATGATGGCCTGCGCGGTGGGCCTGGGCATCACCGGCTACCTGATGGCCTCAGGACTGGCAGGCGAAGACCTGGAAGAAGTTCACGAACTACTCGCCAACGGCTTTCTGGTGATAGTTCTGCTTCACCTCGCCGGTATAGTCCTCCATACTTCGAAACACCGTGACCCCATCTGGAAAAGCATAGTGAACGGCGAAAAACAGCACGTGCCCGCCGACAGCGCACCGGTTAAAGCCCGTCGCATCAGTGGGGTATTTTTTCTGGTCCTGACCATCGCATTTGCCGGTTACCTGCTGCAAAACTTCAACACCGATACCCGGGAGCTGAATCTGCTCGGTTCTCAACTGCACCTGGGGGAAGTGGAGGATGACGACGAGCATGAATCCCTCGATGATCACGAGCATGACGACGACTAGAAAAGCATCATGACCTCCCGAGACCGCGCCATACTGCTCATCACCCTGCTGCTGATCACGGCCATCATCGCCTTTGACCTGGTCACAGACTCCGGCGAGGGGGTTGCCCTCTGGCACCTCCTCGCAGAGGCAACGGCGGGGTTGCTGGGTCTGTGCGGGGTCTTTTACGTGCTGAAGGATATATTCCGGCTGAAAAAGCACCTTAACCGGGAGCGGCAAATTTCCGCCAGCCTCAAACAGGAATCGGAAGAGTGGCGCGATCGCTCGAAAACCTATCTGGATGGATTGTCTGAAGCTATCGACCAGCAATTGTCCGCCTGGCACCTGACCCCGGCGGAACGGGAAGTGGCCTTCCTGTTGCTCAAGGGCATGAGCCTCAAGGAAATTGCCGAAATAAGGGATACCGCGGAGAAGACTGCCCGGGTGCAATCCATGTCAATTTACGCCAAAGCCGGCCTGTCCGGGCGCTCGGAACTCGCCGCGTTCTTTCTCGAAGACCTGCTGCCCGCCACGAGCATGGACGCCAACAAAGACCGGGAACAACCTTCATCCAACTGATTCCAATTATCCCTCGGCAACCAGTAAACCCGCACGGACTCCTATTGCTTAAACGTTTTTACGTGGCCACATCCACCGGCTCACCACGATCACATTTTTTGCAATCCAGCTCGAACCCCAACATGCCATCTCGACCAGCCTGTGACTCAACCCAGGGGCGGTTGGTCCATGGCGGGTCGTGGCGCACATGCTGAAAGTGGCCACAGACCAGCTCCGCCACCCAATCGTCACATTCGTCTTTATGGTAACCACAGATAGGTTGTTTCATTGCGCCAAACCCCGACTGGCTGGCTAGAGGTTAACTGTCTTGTTCATGGCCGGCGGCGATTCTCGCCTGGCGCTTTTTTTGCCGCGCCTTTTCTCGGCACGCCCGGCAGCGAACGGCGGTACTGAAGAAATAGCCCCCCGCCTCCTCATACCACCATTTTTGCTGAGTGGCGCTCCAAGTCTGATGTATGCCGCAGTCCTCGCAGTCAAACTCGATGTCGTAATAGAAATCCGGCGCGCTTGAATAGGTGTTACCCATCACCAGCTTGCTGGCGTCGACGGGCAGTCGATCCTGTTTTTTATTGTTTGATCTGACCTGTTTGCCCATCCATCACCTGACAGTGAAAGTTACCGTCCCGAGGCCTCAGGATTCCTTCAGGTAAGCAATCATGGTGTCCACATCACTGCACTCAAAGGGGTCATCCGGACAATCGTTCATCATGCCTGGCTCGGCAAATAGCTTTTTGATTTCGCCATCAACAATGTGGGCGGAATAACGCCAAGTCATTTCACGACCGCCCTTGGTAATCAGCATGCCAATGCCACGGGTAAAATCGCCCTGTGTATCAGGCAGCATTTTTACGTTTTCAATGCCGATATTTTTGGCCCACTGCGACATGGTAAAAGGTGCGGTCACACTCATGCAGTACACCTCATCCACACCAAGAGATTTCAGCTCCTCATACTTGGCATCGTAGTCGGGCAAATGCGCATTGGAGGCCCTCGGCGTAATGGCTGCCGACAGGGCAAACACCACAATATTTTTACCCGAGAAAACTTCATCCGATGGAATATCCACCCAACGCCACGGGTTTCTGCCGCCAACGCCTTCACCGCGAACACGGTTTCTGAAAATCATCTCTGGGACTTTATTGCTCATCTTTATTCTCGTTTTCTTAAACTGGCGTACGTGATTTTAAAGGGGACAGCGGGACAATTGTAGGGGCAAAACCCCGATGCCAACCCGGCACAGCGTTCTTTGTTTATTCGCACACAAAACCGTGCACCTTAATTCTGAGCAGCTACCCTAGCAGAATAGCCCGCTTTCGTCCCGGCCCGTGCGACCCGCCCTGCCCCAACCAGCGGATGCGGGTTACACTCACCTGACACGGAATTTCACCCAACACGGAACTGGAGCACCACATGCGCAAACCGTTTCTCTTCGCTTACACACTGGCAGCCACGCTGGGAGCCTGGAGCCTGGTGGCCCAGAACTACGAATTCGTTATCTACACCCTCGTCACACTTGTGCTGGTGACGCTGATCTACCTGGGGGACAGAAAATTCACCTTCAGCCCTGCGGTGCTGTGGGGTTTCAACCTCTGGCTGGTGCTACATATTCTCGGCGGGCTGTGGCCGGTGAACGGCAGCGTGCTGTATTCACTGGTGTTGATCGATCTCGTCGGCGAGCCCTACTCCATCCTGAAATACGATCAAATTGTGCACACCTACTGCTACTTCATTATCGCGCTGCTGCTGTGGCGAGTGGTTTCAACCGTCAGGCTCGACGCACCGCAATGGCTACTCGCAGCACTGACGGTACTGGCCGCGAGCGGCGTGGGCGGCATGAATGAAATTGTGGAGTTTTCGGCTACGGTGCTGGTGCCCAACACCAATGTGGGCGGATATGAGAATACCGCGATTGATCTGGTGGCGAATTTTCTGGGTGCCTGCCTGGCCATTCCTTTTTTCAAGGGAGAAGAAGCTAACATCCCATCCCAATGAAGCCTTTGCAGTGATTCCGATACCGCGCAGGGAGACATAGCCCTGCCTCCAGGAGGCCTAGAGAAGCTCGGCCTTGTTAAAGATTGATATCGCTGATATTGACCCAAACCTGACCAAGAATAACGAGCAACACGATCAGTGCCCAACCACCGTATAGCAGGTACTTTCTGTCGAGTTTCCCGAGGCGATTAAGCTTAAAGCCATAGAGAATCAATGCGCCGACGGCGGCCTGAACCCCCATCAGCCCCAGTGCCGCAGGGCGAGAACCAATTTCGGGAGCAAAACCCAAAACAATCGCCAGGAACCCCACCACGCCAAAGGTCAGGAGTAGCCAGCTAAATATTTTTAAGTAATTTAACACCGAGGCTCCCGTGTAGTAGCGGCTTCAGCACGTTAACACTGGCCACAAATATTGAAAGTGTTATCTGACCCCACTTATTCTATTCCCTAAGCAGCACAAGCCCCTCTAATACTTAGAATAAAGTCTGACAATCCAGTAGGGATTTTTGACCTGCCAGCTAAAGATCTCGGCGACATGGCGGCCCTGTTGTACTTAATACTGGCACTAGCCAAAAAAGGGTACGTGCCAGCTTTTCGAGCATCAGCCAGGAGGTCGAGCCAACACAGAAAGAAGGAAAATATATATTTTCCTCTATGGTTTTTCATAGGATCACAAATATTAAGAAAAAACTCTTCTGCAGAAGAAAATTCATCCTGCGAGTATTCATCCAGCAATGGAACAAGTTGATTAAGCCGATCTGAGTCATATTTTTTAGCAACAAAATCAATAAAAACAGAAACGAATTGATTGATTCTATTATCAACGCGGCCTCTTTTTAAATCATACTTTGCAGCAACAAAAAACCTTAAGTTAGCCTCCTTCATTGCATCACAAAAAGAAGCAGAAACTTTACTGTAGAGACTTTGTGCGGAATGAATGCTTTCTGGCTCGACTGAACATTCAAACTCATCGTTCAAAATAGACTCCAAAACGACATTGGTAACCAGGTAGTTTTCATATGAATATGAATCTAAACAGTAAATATTACTGGATGGGCGATATTCTCTTAGGCCATCAAAATCATGATCTACAAAAAAGTAAACTGGGCCTAAGTTTTCATCGCGAATAGACTCCCTAAACTCTAAAACTTGCGCTTTCCCCTCAGCGGGGAGCCCCTTGTAACTCAGATCTTCATCAATTCGCTTTATCCAAGCTTCATATGGACCAATGTCAGTTTTACCCTCAAAGATAAATATTGGGGCATTAATATCTCCAGAACGGATACTTAACACTTTGATTTTTAAGACCGATTTCCGCTTTCTTGCGCTTCTAATATGATCTACATATCCATCTGCCGACATAATCAATCTCTATTTTTTTCTTCTCTTTTTATTTTCAATGGAGAGCTGCATGGGTCCAGTTCATTGTCAAAAATAAACGGGGAATGAGTTATGGCTAATAGCTGCTTGCAAGTAGGAGCTGCAGCCATATCGACAAGTATTTTTTGTTGCCAGTCGATGGACAACGATAATTCTGGCTCATCCACCAAGATAATTTTGTCTGAGGTATACAAAAACAAATAAGAAAGAAGAGAAACAACTTGTTTTTCACCAGACGACAAATCGTTTAATTTCACCTCCTCAGAAGTCCATTTATTTATTACAGAAACCCTCATTCGTTCAGGATCATAATTAAAGCTCTTTACATCGCTAGTTTCCCCTAGATATGTATTAGCTTTTTTTACAAAATTCTCAATTGTAGACTCAAGCTGTTTTGTCTGATTTACTACTTGTGACAATTTAGATAAAAAATATATTAATGTATCTCTGTCACTATCATCTTCATAATCTTCATCGTCATATATTTGCTGAATTCTATCTAAGTAATTTTCTTCTAATTTCTTTGCCCCGCCAATACGAGAAAAAAATAGTCTAAGGGTCTCTAAATCAGGCAAATCGGAAACGTCTGTTTTCGACCTCTTAGCCTTACCCGCAAGCAGATCATCAATTATATTTGCGCTAATTTCACGATACCCAAAATTTGTTCTCCTTTGAACTGTTTCAGTTAATGCGGTTAGCCTATCTTCAACGTCAGCGAGTCCATAGTTCATTTGCGATCTAATAACAGGCGATTGTTCTGATTGCCTCCTGGAGTTAGCTAGCGCCTGCCTCTTAGAAAAACGGCTTCGTTGCCTTTCGAAAAGCTTTTCAATTCTGCGATAGGTTGGCAGATATAAAATCTCTGTATTACCAATCGCAGCTTTGATTTTTTTGGTTATGCTTCGAATATCGTCATCAATGGATGACTCAAGGTTTTCCAAGGCATCTGACAATAGCTCATGTATGGTTTCCCAATCCCATGGAGAGCTGTCATACAAAGCCTGACCAACAGGTGAGCTTCGCATACCATCCCAATCTTCAGGATCAAACTCCGTAGTAATGTAAGCTATACACCCAGCCTCGTCTAAAGCAGAAAATTGAACGATATTCCCTAATGCTTCTATATTGCTTGAAGAAATATCTAAAAGGCTTTTCTTTTTAAGGATTATTTCTTCATCAGAGGTGCTGAATACACATCTTATTTCCTCAAAATCAATGACTCTTAAATTATGGAATTTACAGGTAAGGAATGAGTGTAGCGCTGATAAAATCGTAGTTTTTCCTGCTCCATTTTCAGCAATAACTATCCTCACAGGAGAATCAAAATCGATAACGACATCTTTATAACCATGAAGACCAATAATTCTAAAATATTTAATTATTGGTTTGCCGCTCATATCCATTAGTGTTTTCACCTTGATTAGAATTAGTGAATATTCGGCTATTAGCCAGCTCATGCACGCACATATGCTACGCCACCTGGCAATTAGCTGCCAATTTAGAAGGCATAAGCTCCAAATTAAATCTTCTCTAGATTATCTGGCAAGCTGAATAAGTTGCCCGTACGAGGTAATATTTTGCAGAATCTTCATCACCGCTCCGTGGTTACTGGTGGGTTACCTGCAAAAGGCAGAGTAATTAGTCTCCCCCTCACTGCTTCACAAGTATTTCACTGTGACCTTGTACTGGCAACCCACGTCCAAGGCACTGGCCTGCAACAAATTGATTAACCGCCCTATCCCACCTATTATCCTCAGGCCTAGCCAACCCGGAGCAGCCATGAGTTTCAGCCACAATCGCGGACCCTTTCCCGCCACCCGCCTGCGTCGCAACCGAGCCGATGATTTTTCCCGCCGCCTGGTTCGGGAATCGGTGCTGACCCCCGACGATCTGATTTACCCGGTATTTGTGCTGGAGGGTTCCGGCCAGCGCGAGGCGGTGGCCTCCATGCCCGGTATCGAGCGGCTATCCATCGACCTGCTGGTGCAGCAGGCCCGGGAAATCGCCGATCTCGGCATTCCTATGGTAGCGCTGTTTCCGGTGACGCCGCAGTCCGCCAAGAGCCTGTTAGCAGAAGAATCCTACAACCCGGATGGGTTGGCACAGCGAGCGGTAAAAGCCATTAAGGATGCCGTACCGGAGCTGGGGGTGATGACCGATGTAGCCCTGGACCCATTCACGGTGCATGGGCAGGACGGCATTATTGATGAAACCAGCGGCTATGTGCTGAACGACATTACCGTGGAAACTCTGGTGAAACAGGCGCTCTCCCACGCCGAGGCCGGTGCCGATGTGGTGGCGCCCTCAGACATGATGGACGGTCGCATTGGCGCGGTGCGCAATATTCTTGAACAAAACGGCCATGTGAATACACGCATCATGGCCTATTCCGCCAAGTACGCCTCCAGCTATTACGGCCCGTTCCGCGACGCGGTGGGTTCTGCCGCCAACATCAAGGGGGGCGACAAGAAAACCTATCAGATGGACCCGGCCAATAGCGATGAGGCTCTGCACGAGTGCGCCCTGGATTTGCAGGAAGGCGCAGACATGATCATGGTGAAACCGGGCATGCCCTACCTGGATGTGGTGCGCCGGGTGAAGGATGAGTTGAAAGCCCCCACTTTTGTGTACCAGGTGAGCGGCGAGTACGCCATGCACTGCGCGGCGTTTGAGCACGGCTGGCTGAACCGGGAGCAGATTATTCTGGAATCACTATTGTGCTTTAAACGCGCCGGGGCCGACGGGGTGCTAACGTATTTTGCGATGGAAGCGGCAAGGCTGTTAAACAAATAACGGCGGGGTTTATCCGAAACAAAAAAGGGCTGCCATTGGCAGCCCTTTTTAATGCGCTTGAAAACTATCTGCGTGGCTTCTGCCTCGAAAACATTTTCTTAAAGGCAGTTAGTCTTCATCCGACGCATCGGCGTAAGCATCGGCATCCATCATGTCTTCCAGCTCTTCCGGGTCGGACATTTTGATCTTGAAAAACCAGCCGTCATCGTAGGGGGAATCGTTAATGGTTTCCGGGGCGTTTTCCAGCACATCGTTAATGGCGATCACTTCGCCGGATACGGGGGCATAGATATCGGAAGCGGCTTTCACGGATTCCACCACACCAGCCTCATCGCCAGCGGAAACGGTGGTGCCGATTTCGGGAAGCTCCACATACACCACGTCGCCGAGGCTGTCCTGGGCGTGGTCGGTAATGCCCACGGTCACAGTGCCGTCACCTTCATCGCGAGCCCACTCGTGGGTGCTGGCGTACTTCAGATCAGATGGGGTCTCGCTCATGGTGGTGTCCTCAAAATTGGTAGTCTAAAACTGCCGGGGATTTTAAACCCGAATGCCGGCAAACTAAAGTGCTTGGGAAGATGGCCTTAACCACCCAACCCCATGGCCTGACGCACCAGCTGGTTTTTCAGGGGACCGAGTTGGTTGGCCAGCTTCATGCCGTCGTTACGCAGCAATCGAAGAGGCATGGCCTGGGACTCAAACAGGCGTTTAAAGCCTTCCATGGTGGCCATCATTCCCAGGTTGTGGGGTTTGCGGCGGCGCTGGTAGCGCTTCAAGCCGGATAGTTCACCCGGCGACAGCCCCCGGGACAGGGAGCGCTGGATTTCTTCCGCCAGGGTGATGGCATCCTGAAAACCGAGGTTTACCCCCTGGCCCGCCAACGGATGAATGGTATGGGCTGCATCCCCCAGCAGGGCGATACCCGGCAGCACGTAGTCCACCGCGTGGCGTTGCCACAGGGGAATACAGTAGCGTTTGTCGACGGCGGTAATCTCACCCAGACAGTGATCGCTGGCCTGACCCAGCGCCCGGCAAAACTCCGCCTCATCCAGCGCCATCAGCTCTTTGGCTTTCTCGGACTGCTGGGACCAGACAATGGAACAACGGTGGCAATCGCCCTGCTCGTCCTGAAGGGGCAGGAAGGCCAGCGGGCCTTCGGGCAGGAAACGCTGACGGGCCGTGAAGTTGTGTTCACGTTCGGTGGTAATGGTGGTGACGATGGCCTGATGGCCGTAATCCCACTGTCGCAGTTGCAGGCCGCAGAGTTCGCGCACCCGTGAGCGGGCACCGTCGGCGGCGGCCACCAATTGTGTTGTCACCCTGTCGCCATCGGCCAGTTCAATCACCACGCTGCCATCTTTTTCCAGTCGCTCCAGGCCGGTGACCTTGGCGGGGCAAAGCAAGGTCACATTGGGCAATGCTTCTAACCGCTGCAACAGGGCCTCAACGATCAGGGCATTTTCGACAATATGCCCAAGGCTGGGCTGGCGGACTTCGGCGCAGTCGAATTCGATATGGCCGGTGCCATCTGCTTCCCAGACTTCCATATGGCGATAGGGGCAGGTTCGACGGCTGGCAATCTGTTGCCAGACACCGACATCACTGAGCAGTTGCCGGGATACTTCAGTCAGTGCCACGACCCGGGGATCAAAAGTTTGGGACAGGTCGGGCATCACAAAAGGGCTGGCTTCCAGCACGCCAATGCGTAACCCGGCCCCCCAATTGGTGCTGGCCACCCGGGCGGCAAAGCTGGCGCCGACCATACCGGCACCCACCACCACGATATCAAATGCATGGTCAGCCATTGGCGGCTCCCTTGATGCCATTTAACCTTGGTGTACCACGGGTTTCCAACCCCATACCGAGGCGGGCAAACTGATGACGCAGCAACGGCACCGCATCCAGTGCCAGTAACCCGAGGTTTCTTGCCAGCGCCACCGGCGAACTATCCAGCCCGAAGACTTTGGGCAACAGGTCGCTGAGCAAAATGGTTTTTTGCTGGTCGGCCTGTTGTTGATTCAAATAGCGTTGTAACACGTGGAGATCACCAAGAGATTCGCCCCTGGCAGCGGCGTCACCCAGCACTTCGGCCAGCACCGCCAGGTCCCGCAGGGCAAGATTAAAGCCCTGTCCGGCTACCGGGTGCAGGGAGTGGGCGGCATTGCCGGTGACCACCACGTGGTGCCGCACCTGTTCATCGCTGGTCACCAGCTTGATGGGATATGCCTGACGGCTACCCACTCGCTGAAAGTGACCAAGGCGGAAACCAAAGCGCTGTTGCAGTTCCTCGAGGAAAGTTTCGTCATCGGCCTGCAGCATTGCTTCGGCACGTTCCGGCGGCAGCGTCCAGATCAGTGCGGCACGGTGTTCACCCTCAATGGGTTGCAGCGGCAGCATGGCCATGGGGCCGAGATCGGTAAAGCGCTCGTAGGCCACGCCATTGTGATCCTGGGCCAGGGAAATATTGGCGACAATCGCCATCTGGCCGTAATCCTTGCTGCTGGCTCCGATACCGAGTAATTCCCGGGTATGCGATTGCGCGCCGTCTGCCACCACCAGCAGGCGGCTGGCAAAAGATTCCGTCGCATCCTGATCGTCGAGACTAACCGTCAGCTCAACCCCTTCCCGGCGCGCCTGAACGGCGGTGACACGGGCGGGAGCAAGCCAGTCAATATCGGGGGTTTGCTGAACCGCTGCCATCAGCGCGGCACCGAGATGGCGGTTCTCCACCACGTAACC
This sequence comes from Porticoccus litoralis, assembly GCF_030676955.1. NCBI lineage: Bacteria > Pseudomonadati > Pseudomonadota > Gammaproteobacteria > Cellvibrionales > Porticoccaceae > Porticoccus > Porticoccus litoralis. Next base: position 38,751 of record NZ_JAUUUU010000003.1, read on the forward strand.
CAGTGCAGGAAGCTTCTGCTCTTGCGCTGAAAGGCGGGTGGTGCCGATATGGCCACGATCAGATACATGTACTTCGTTGATGGCAGCCACGCCTTGCTGCAATTGATCCCAGAGGCCCAGCAGTTCAAAAATTTCCCGGGTGCTGTGGGACAGCGCCGTGGAGCGGGCATCGAAACTGGGTTGTGCGGGCACACCGGACGAGGGCGTTGCCACCGCTTCCACCACACGAATTCGCCAATCCAGCTTCAGAGACGACAGCAACAGCGCCAGGCTGGCGCCCACCATGCCGCCGCCGATGATGGTGATATCGAATGTGTTGTCCTGCTCAGCGGCCACGTGTGTTACCTGGTTTCTGCCATCAAGGCTTCAATGTCGGCGGTGGCTTTCGGCACGGCGGCACTGAGTATGCTGGGGCCTTTTGACTTGATCAGCACGTCATCTTCAATACGTATGCCGATACCCCGCCAGCGCGGCTCCACATCATGGTTGTCGGGTGAGATATAAATGCCCGGCTCCACTGTCAGCACCATGCCCGGTTCCAGCACGCGCCATTCATCGTGCACCTTGTAGTCGCCGACATCGTGCACATCCATGCCCAGCCAGTGACCGGCCCGGTGCATGTAGAAATCGCGGAAGGCTCCAGTTTCCATCAGCTCATCGCGGCTGCCCCTGAGAATGCCCAGATCAATCAGGCCGTCGGTAATAATTTCCACCGTTTTCTGGTGGGGTTCGTTCCAGTGGTTGCCCACCTGGCAAACCTCAATGGCCGCCAACTGGGATTCCAGCACCACGTCATAGAGCGCCTTCTGTTCCGCGGTGAATTTACCGTTAACCGGGAAGGTGCGGGTAATGTCCGAGGCGTAATGCTGCAATTCGCAACCAGCGTCAATCAATACCAGGTCGCCATCCTTCAGTTTGGCGCTGTTTTCCACGTAGTGCAGGATGCACCCGTTGGCACCGCCGCCAACGATGGAGCTGTAGGCGGGGGATCGCGATCCCGCCATGGCAAATTCATGCTCCAGTTCCGCCTGCAACTGATACTCGTACATCCCCGGCTTGCAGATCTGCATGGCCCGGCAGTGGGCACGGGCGGAAATTTCAGCCGCCGTGCGCATGATTTTCTGTTCGGCATGGCTTTTGAACAGGCGCAACTCGTGCAGCAGGTGGTCGAGGTCGACAAATTCTCCCGGGGGGCTGGCACCGGCCCTGGCACGGGAACGTATATTGTTGACCCAGTCCATCAGATGCTTGTCGAAAGCGGTGTCCTTACCCATGGCGTAATAGACACGATCGCGCCCTTCCAGTAGGCCCGGCAGGATATCGTCGATATCGTCGATGGGGAACGCGTCGTCGGCACCGTAATGTTCACAGGCACCTTCAGGGCCTGCGCGGTAACCATCCCAGATTTCCCGCTCAATGTTGCGGTCGCGGCAGAACAGCAGGAACTCGCCCTGGGGTCGACCCGGAATCAGCACCATGACGGCTTCGGGCTCCGGGAAGTTGGTGAGGTAGTAGAAATCACTGTCCTGCCGGTAGGGGTAGTGCACATCGCGGTTGCGCACCCGTTCAGGGGCGGCGGTAATAATGGCGATGCTGTTTTCCGCCATCATGGCGGTAAGCGTCTCTCTGCGTTTGGCAAATTCCGAACTGGAAATCATAGATAACAAGGTCCAATCGCTTAATGGAGTGTTCTGGGCTGCTCAACCTCTGGCATGCCCAGTTCTGCATAAATGAGAAGTACCGCTACACGGACATATTCCACCAACTCGGTGTAGCTGACTTCATCTTCCTGATCTTCCTCGTCTTCCAGCATGCCGATCTGGGAAATGGCCGCCAGGTCGCGCAGTGCGTCAGCAATATCTGCTGCCAGCTCAGTTTCTCCGGAGATGCTGGAATTGCCCAGCCCATAGAGAAAACCCTGGCACCAGTCACCCAGCGCTTCGAGACGCTGGTTCAGCTCCATGTCGTCTTCCGGCAATAGCGGCTGGAATTCAAAACCATCACTGCAAATTTGCTGCCGCGAAAAGGCATACAGCGCGGGTAACATGTCACCCATGTCTTCAATGCGCTCCCGCTCCTGATCCAGCAGCTCTGCCACCAGGATAATCAGTTCTTCTTCGTCAAATTCCTGGCCGCCGGAAATACGGCCGCACAACATGCCATGCAGCTCGGAAGGACTGCCGGGCAGATTGGCATGAATAAAGCCATCGGCTACATCATTAAAATCCATGGAAAACCTTAATCTTGCAGGGTCATTCGAACCGGAATCCTAACACCGTTCAGATGGCCAAGCATCCTGCCGGAGGGGTACAAATAAAAAATCCCAGTTCAGCAAATAGCTAGGCAATACTTCTCGAAACGGCATCAGGATGATTGACCGCTCAGTGACAGCACAATATAGTTGCTGTGAAGGATCAGCCACGGCCACGGCAATGTCAGACGATTTACAAACACTCGAACACAAGATTGATCGACTGATCAATATTTGTGCACGCCTGCAAAAAGAGAACCTGACGCTGCGTGAACGTGAAACCAGTCTGCTGAAAGAACGTAGCCGCCTGCTGGAAAAGAATGAGCTGGCGAGAAGCCGTGTCGAGCACATGATTGTGCGCCTCAAAAACCTCAACAGCGAAAGCTGAACATCATGAGCCAACAAACCGTCAACATCCGCATTCTCGACAAGGAATACCAGGTCAGCTGTCCCCCGGAAGAGCGGGACGCACTGCTGTATTCCGCCCGCGCCCTGGATGAACGTATGCGCACCATTCGCAATTCCGGCAGCGTTATCGGCCTGGAGCGCATCGCGGTGATGGCGGCCCTGAACCTGACCTATGACCTGACCAAGCTGGAATCCCAGACTGCTGGCCAGAGCCTTTCCGAAGAAGCCTTCAAGCGCCTCGACAACAAACTCGATACCGCACTGCAGAGCTTCGAGACCACCACCTCTTTTTAATCACCACCTTTCATCGACAGCTGCGTTATACTAGAGCAACGCCCTGGGGTGCTTGCCAGTTGACAAGTCCTCGAGCCGATAATCTGTAACCTGGGGGTTACAAGACGATACGGTGTGCATGTCCGCGTGACGGAAAGCCTAAAGTGTCGCTGTAGCCACCACCTTGAACTTCACGGTTCAAGGCCAAGTTGACAGCGGCACTTCCGGGGACTCATTCTCGACTTTCCTTCCGGGTATTGCCTGTAGTCATGGACAGCAAGAACCTTCGCAGCCTGATGCGGCAGCGCCGCCAATCTCTGACCCGGCGGCAGCAGCAGACCGCCAGCGCAGGCCTCGCCGTGCAACTGTGTCGACTGCCCGAATTTCGTTACCGCAAAAACATTGCCTTTTATCTCGCCAACGACGGCGAAATTGACCCGCAGTTTGCCATGGGCATTGCCGACCGGGCAGGCAAGCACTGCTACCTGCCGGTGCTGCACCCCCTGAAACAAAACCGCCTGCATTTTGTTCGCCACACGTCCGGAGACTGCCTGGAAGCCAACCGTTATGGCATTCTGCAACCGCCCCTTAGGGGGAACCGTATTGCATCTATGCACAGACTGGATTTGATTCTGTTGCCCCTGGTGGCGTTTGACGCCAGAGGCAACCGCCTGGGCATGGGCAAAGGGTTTTACGACCGCACCCTGAGCAACCGGGCCGCACACACGCGACTGATCGGACTCGCCCACAGTTGCCAGGAAACTGATAATATTGCCCGGCAATCCTGGGATATTCCGCTGGATGCCATCGTCACTGAATGCAATACCATTCATATTCGCCCTGAAAAGGGCTAAGAAGCAGCTCACTATGCGCAAAACCAAAATTATCTGCACCATTGGCCCTGCCACCGAGTCCTACGACATGCTGGAACAACTGGCTCTCGCCGGGATGAATATTGTTCGCCTCAACATGTCCCACGGCGACCATGAATCCCACGCAAAAGTCATCAAGGCCGTGCGCACACTGAACAAGAAGCTCAAGCACCCGATTGCACTGCTGATGGATACCCAGGGGCCCGAAATTCGCACCGGCGATATCTGCAATGAGCTGGACCTGAAAAAAGGTGACGAGATTTCCGTGGTGGCACGTGGCGAGGACGACGTGGAAGCCAGCTCTATCCGCATCAATTACGAAGACCTGATCGACGATGTGCATGTGGGCGACAAAATTACCGTAGACAACGGCCTGATCAATCTGGAAGTGCTGAGCAAGGAAGACCGTGTCATGCGCTGCCGGGTGGTGGATGGTGGCGTTCTGAAAAGCAAACGTCATGTGAACCTGCCGGGAATTCGCGTCAACCTGCCGGCTATTACCGAAAAGGACAAGCGCGACATCGAGTTTGCCATCGAGCAGGACGTGGACTTTATCGCCCTATCCTTTGTTCGCGCCGCCGACGACGTGCTGCAACTGCGCGAACTGCTTGGCGACAAGGCGGACAAGATCAAGATCATTTCCAAGATCGAGGACCAGGAAGGCGTCAAGAATCTCGAGGAGATTGTCGCGGTTACTGACGGGGTGATGGTGGCGCGGGGCGACCTGGGCGTGGAAATTGCCATCGAGAAACTGCCCCGGGTACAGCGCCGCATCATTCGCCTCTGCGCCCAGCAGGGTAAACGGGTCATCGTCGCCACCCACATGCTGGAGTCGATGATCGAAAACCCCATTCCGACCCGTGCAGAAGTGACCGACGTCGCCAACGCCGTGTATGAAGAGGCGGACGCCATCATGCTGTCCGGCGAGACCACCATCGGCAAGTACCCGATCAAGTGTGTCGAAATCCTCGACCGCATTGCCCGCTCTATCGAGCAGAGCCCCGGGCTGCGCTTTACCGATGGGCTGATTCTCAAGAACGACAAGGAAGAAATTGCCGCCGCCGCGGTGAAACTGGCGGAATCCATTCAGGCCAAGGCGATCATTGTGCCCACCCGGCGCGGCCGCATGGCCGGTTACGTCACCAACTGTCACCCGCAGACGCCCATTATTTGCGCCTTTACCAATGACAGCCGCACCCGTCGCCAACTGGTGCTTAACCGCAATGTGCTGAGCTTCCGCATCAACTTCAGCGAAGATCCGGAAAAAACCCTGGCCACCGCCGCCAACATTCTCATCGAGCGCGCCGAGTTTTCTCCGGAGGACCGCCTGGTGGTGATATCCGATGCCCTGGCTGGCTCCGGCATCGATGCCATCCAGATCCGCCAGCTCGGCGACCTGCTCAAGGTGCCCACCGAGTAAGCGAATTCGCTGATGCGCGGCCTATTCGGCACCCCGCTGCTTTGTACCCTGCTGCTCTCTGCTCTGGCCGCGCCTTTGGCGTTGCAGGCAGGGAACTCAAGCACCTCCGCGGCTAAACATCCTCCCGCCAACGTTATTCTGTTTATCGGCGATGGCATGGACGAGCACCAGATCACCCTGGCACGTAATTACCTGCTCGGAGCCAACGGTACGCTGGCTATGGAACAGTTGCCGGTTCGCAGCTCTGCGAAAGTGCAAACCCTACGCGAGGACGACCCCACCCAATATCGCTATGTTGCTGACAGCGCCAATACCGCCAGCACCTTGGCCACGGGTGAACTCACCAGCATGGGGCGTATTGCCACCAGTGCGGGTGATGACCGGGATCTGCCCACTGTTCTGGAAGCGGCGCGCCAGGCCGGGCTGGCCACTGGCCTTGTCACCAGCGCCAACCTCACCGATGCCACCCCCGCGGCCTTTGCCACCCACACGGCCCATCGCAAGTGCCAGAATCCGGGCGATATGCACAAACCCATCAACTATGTTCCCGCCACTCAACAATGTCTGGCAGACCACGAGAGCCAGGGCGGCAAGGGTTCTATTGCCGAGCAATTACTGGCTTCCGGTGTGGATGTGCTGCTGGGTGGCGGCAAAAAAGAATTTACCCGCATCGACAGCCATACCCCCCTTGAAAAAATTGCGGCAAGTCACGGTTACCAATTGCTGCAACAGCGCGAGAAGCTGCTGGCGTATCACGGCAACGAACCCCTGCTGGGGTTATTTGCCAGCGGTCACCTTCCCGTGGAATGGATAGGCGAAGGTAACCGTCGCGCTGAACCCATGGCTTTCAACTTACTCGGAGAGCCGATGTTCCCGACGCCCTTCAGTTGCCAACAAAACCCTAGGCATCGGGGCACTCCGACACTGGAAGAGATGACCCGCGTTGCCCTGGAGCGGCTTGCGGACAAATCGACAGGCTTCTTTCTGATGGTGGAGGGTGCTTCCATTGATAAACAGGCCCACCAACGCAACCCTTGCGGGGAAATTGGCGAATTGCAGGCTTTCGATCGGGCAGTGGCCGTGGGGCAAGCCTTTGCCAGCAAGCAGACCAACACCCTGATTATTGTCACGGCTGATCACGGCCAGGCGGGGCAGATCATCCCCCTGCCGGAGTACTACCAATCCTGGGGCGGCAAACAGTATCCCCCCGGCCACTATGCGGTACTGGAAACCCGTTCAGGAGAACTGATGGGGGTGAGCTATGCCACCAACGCGGCACCTCAGGGGAAAAGCGAACTGCACACAGGCGTCAATGTGCCGGTATTTTTGCAAGGCATCGGGCATCGACAAGTACCAGCCCTGATCGACCAACGCACCATCAATCAGCTGATGCGCCAACACCTTGGCCTGACTTCAGGCGCCCAGTAGCAACCCGACACCCAGCAGTACCGGCGTCAGTAATACCAGAACCACGTTACGTCCCATCGCTGGTATCAAGAGTTCGCGGCGGCCCTCACTGGCACGAAGCGCACGGAATACCTGCCAGCCCAGCGGCAGTGTCCCCAGGGCCAATAGCGAAGCCAGCGGCATGACGCCGAGTAGAAAACCCAGTATCAGCGAGCCATAGGCACCCACCAGCAACAGGCCGTACACGCCCACGCTGCCAGGTACGCCAAGCAGCACGGGGATATGCTTTCGCCCGACGGCGCGGTCGGCTTCGATGTCCGGCAACTGGTTCAGTAGCAACAGGCCATTGACCAAAAAAAACACCAGCCAGGAAACCACCTGGGCGCTGGCCGGGAAGTGACCGGTTAACAGCCAGGTCGTACCGTTCACCATCAACAGTCCGAAACCCAGTCCCGGTGACACCAGGCAGAGCAACGGCATACGGTTAATGACGCGTGTATAAGCCAGAATAATCAGGCCGCCGACAAGCCCGATGAAGAAAATTCGCGTGCCCACCCGCCAGCTGAGATAGCCACCGATAGCCGCCATCAATGCAAAAGAGACGATGAACAACCATCTGGCGGCCTCCGCCCGCTGTGGCCTGGCAGGCAAGGTTCCGCTGCCACCGCTGAAAGGGGTTCGATCCGTGGTCTGGTCCAGTCCGCTGGTAAAGTCCTGGTATTCATTCAGGGCGTTGACCGCCACATGGGCAGCCAGAGCCGCGATGAGAATCAGGCAGGCCAGATCAACAGGCAGCAAACCACTAAAGCGATAGCTGGCCGCCATGGCCGGAAACAGCACGGCGGGAGTCAGCAGCAGAAAGGGGCCACGGGCAATCGCCAGAAGATCGACCGCAAGCCCCCGCATCAGCACGACTTAGCTAAGAAAGAAGGTGTAGGCGGGATTATCCGTTTCTTCGGCCCAAACATAGCCCAGGTCATCGAGAAACTGATTCACCAGTTTTTTCTCCCCGGCAGGCACCTGCATGCCCGCGAGTACACGGCCATAGGCCGCGCCATGATTGCGATAGTGGAACATGGAGATATTCCAGCGTCCGCCCAGCTGGTTAAGGAAATTCATCAGCGCCCCCGGGCGCTCCGGAAACTGGAAGCGGTATACCAGCTCATCCACCGCTTCGGGCGCACGACCACCCACCATATGACGAATATGCAGTTTCGCCATCTCGTTATCGGTCATATCCTGTAACGGGTAACCCTTGGTCACCAGATCTGCCACCAGCTGCTCGCGATCTTCATCACCGCTCACCTGAACACCGACAAAAATATGCGCCTTGTCGGGATCGCCCATACGGTAGTTGAACTCGGTGATATTGCGCTTGCTCAACGCGGTACAGAATGCCTTGAAGCTACCGGGCTGTTCCGGAATGGTAACCGCCAACACGGCTTCGCGGCGCTCACCAATTTCGGTGCGCTCCGAAATGTATCGCAGGCGGTCAAAATTGATGTTGGCACCACTGTCCACCGCCAACAGGCTTTGGCCCTGAATGCCGTGCTGCTCGACGTATTTTTTCAGGCCGGCCACACCCAGTGCACCAGAAGGCTCACAGATGGAGCGGGTATCGTCGAAGATATCCTTGATGGCCGCACTGATTTCATCAGCATTGACGGTGACAACCTCATCCACCGTATCTTTCAGCACGCGGAACGTTTCCTTGCCGATCTGGGCAACTGCTGTGCCATCGGCAAAAATACCCACGTGCTTGAGTCTCACCCGACGGCCTTTTTCAAGCGCCGCCGCCAGACAGGCGGCATCGTCCGGCTCGACCGCAATGATCTTGACCTCAGGGCGCACGTACTTGATGTAGGCGGCCATACCGGCACAGAGGCCACCGCCGCCCACCGGAATAAACACGGCATCCAGTGGCCCGGAAACCTGCCTCAGGATTTCCATGGCAATGGTGCCTTGACCGGCAATGACATCGGGATCATCAAAGGGATGCACGTAAGTCATGCCCTTTTCTTTCACCAGTTTCTGGGCGTAATCAGACGCCTCGTCGTAGGTTTCCCCGTGCAGCACCACCCGTGCGCCTCGCGCTCTCACCGCATTGACCTTGATTTGCGGTGTAGTACTCGGCATCACAATGGTGGCCTTCACCCCCATCTTTTTCGATGCCATGGCCAAACCCTGTGCATGGTTGCCAGCAGAGGCTGCCACCACCCCTTTCTGCAACTGCTCTTCGCTCAGGCACAGCATTTTGTTGTAGGCACCGCGCAACTTGAACGAGAACACCGGTTGCAGGTCTTCCCGTTTCAGCAGCACCTGGTTGCCAAGGCGCTCGGACAATTGCGAGGCTTCATCCACCGGCGTTTCGACCACCAGGTCATAGATGCGGGCATTGAGAATACGTTTGACGTAACTTTGTGGCATGTTCGGGCCAGTACTTCCGTTAGGGTTAGCGGGCAATAGTAAATTTTCGCCCCGCTCAAAGCCAGCACTGTCACGGCTTATCTGTCCTTTCCGCAGGCGATCCGTATAATTGCAGCCTCCTATTTAGCAATGGCCCCACCCATGACCGCAAATACTTCCTCCCAGGACGCCCTGAAACAGGCTGTGGCCACCGCCGCGGTGGCATACACCCTGTCGCGTATCGATGACAAAAGCATTGTCGGCATCGGCACCGGCTCCACCGCCAACTGCTTCATTGACCTGTTGGCTGAGCACAAGGCCAGCATCGCCGGCACCGTAGCCAGCTCCCAGGCATCGGCAGAGCGTCTGAAAGCCCACGGCATTCCCGTCTACGATCTCAATGCCGTCGATGAGGTAACCATCTACGTGGACGGCGCGGATGAAACCAATCCGCATCTGGAGCTGATCAAGGGCGGCGGTGCTGCGCTTACCCGCGAAAAGATTGTCGCAGCCGTGGCTCGGGAGTTTCTGTGTATTGCCGACCAATCCAAGTGGGTGGACCACCTGGGGACATTCCCGCTACCGGTGGAAGTGATTCCCATGGCCCGTAGCCACGTGGCAAGGGAACTGGTGAAGCTGGGTGGTGACCCGGTCTACCGCCAGGGTGTGGTGACTGACAACGGCAACGTGATTCTCGACGTTCATCACCTCCACCCCATCAGCCCAGCGCGGGAACTGGAAGAAAAAATCAACAACATTACCGGGGTTGTCACCAACGGGTTGTTCGCATTGCGACCGGCGGATGTATTGATGCTGGGGACGGCGGAAGGCGTCAAGACCCTCTACGCCAAGGATTAATTAACGTCGGAAACGGAGCTACATAACCTGCAGCGGCGGCTCAGAGAGCTCGGCAAACTGCTCGCGCAATTCCAGAATATGTTCGCTCCAGTAACGCACGGTATTGAACCAGGGAAAGCCCATGGGAAATGCCGGGTCTTCCCAGCGACTGGCCAACCAGGCCGCGTGGTGAATAATGCGCAAACTGCGCAGCGCTTCCACCAGCTTCAGTTCACGGGGCTGAAACTCGAAAAACTGATCATAGCCATCCACCACTTCAGACAGTTGCGCCAACTGCCTGTCACGACTGCCGGACAGCAGCATCCAGATATCCTGTACCGCCGGAGCCATACGTGCGTCGTCCAGATCGACAAAATGGGCATTGTCATCCCGCCAGAGAATATTCCCGGCATGGCAATCGCCGTGAACACGGATATGCGCCACCGGTCCGGCAGCAGCAATCACCTCATCCACAGCCTGTAATAAATCCCTAACCAGGGAGTCATAGGATAACTTCAGTTCAGCGGGAATAAATTCACTCACCGTTGCCACCGCATCGTGGCCAAAGGTCTGGCTATTCAGCACCGGGCGGTGCACAAATGGCTTTACGGCACCCACCGCATGCATTCTGCCCAGCAGTTTGCCCAACAGGTGAAGGTTATCCAGATTGTCCAGCTCAGGTCCTTGGCCACCCTTGCGGGGAAACAACGCGAAACGAAAGTTCTCGTATTCAAACAGGCTGCGGCCTTCAGCATCCCGAATTGGAGCAACTACCGGCAACTCCTGGTCTTGTAATTCAAAACTGAACTGGTGTTCTTCAAGGATCTGTTCGTCGCTCCAGCGACCGGGGCGGTAGAACTTGGCGATCAGCGGCACACCATCTTCGATGCCCACCTGGTAAACACGGTTCTCGTAGCTGTTTAAGGGAAACTGGCGCCCGTCGCAGAGATAGCCAAGACTCTCCACAGCATCCATTACCTTATCGGGGCCAAGTTGGTAGAAGGGCTGTGCCGCGGAGGCTACCGACTGTTCGTCGGTCTCATCATTGTTCATCAGCTAGCGGCTTTTGCCCGCCCAGAGCAACAACAGCGTGCCGACAACCCAGAGTGTTGCGGTACCGCCCCAGAGCAGCAGAAAGTTTTCTCCAGCCGCAAACTTTCCGGCAACCAGGTGCCCGAGCATCAGACCAGCCAGCGGAGCCACCAACAGCAATGGGGCAAAACGACCGCTGCCGTCCAGCTGGGCAATTAGCGCCAGCACATAAGCAGCAGCAAAAAACACGGCGGCGGCAACCAGGCTAAAGCCCGTCAGATATCCAGTTTCTCCGGGCAAGAATTGCAGTAGGGCCAAGGCAGCCAACAGGATGACGGCTGCCACAACAAATGGCACTGCGTAACCTGCACGGTTAGCGAGGATCGCCGCCACCATCGCACCCACCGGACCAGCCAGCATCAACACTAGCTCCGACTGCGCAGAAACTGCTAACGCCATGGCACTGGCAAGGGGTTCGCACAGGTACCACAACAGTCCACTTCCCAGAAAGAGCAGCAGACTACCGGCCAACGCCGCGAGCAAACCCGCCGACAACTGGTTGCCCTGATCATTTAACAGGCTGATACGTTTTGATCCACTGGATGGCATCAGACGGCTGAGGGGAATCGCCACAAAGGCCGCAGCCGCCACCCCCAACAACCCCTGTTGAAAACTGAAACCGGCCAGCAACGTCTCCTGGATCTGTTCCAAACCAGTCGACACCAGACCGAGCAGCAACAGCAACCCGGCAAAATTTCTCACAGGGGTAGCGGTATCACCCAGACAGGTCACCACCACACTCAGACCAAAACCGGCAAACAACCCGGCAAGTGCGAGACTGGACCACAACACAGCATTACCTGCCACGAACCCTGGCAGCAGAAAAGCGGCACCTGACACCAGGCCGGCAATCAGGCTTAAACGACGCCAGTCACCCAGGCGAATAAAAAAGATCGACAGCAGCCCGCCTAGCAGAACCATCAGAGAAAAGATGCCGCTCGGCAGCCACGGATGTATCGCCAGGGCCTCGGCGGCAATTTGCCGTTGCAGGAATGGTTGTCCCAACCAGAATGCTGACAGGCACAACCCCACCAGTATCGTCGCCAGTCGCACACCTGCCCCATTGATATTGGCACGCTTCTTTTCAAACAGGATTGAAGACATGTTGTTGAACCTCGCCGGTACTCTGGAGAGCGCGTACTTTGCTGTCTGAAACCCCAAAAGTCCAGACGGTTTTTCGTTCCGGGCAGTGCAATGTCATCAATTTGTCACGGCTTTTTCACACAGCTGACACAGGGCAGCACTAGGCTTTGCCATGAACCAAAAGAAAAGAACGAGGAAAGTGCCATGAATAAGGCAACAAATGAAAACATTACCCAGCAACCCATCGCCAACCTGATGCGGCAGCAAGCCAGAAATTTTTTTGTGGAAGTGAATGGCGACGGCGAATACATCTATCACTGGATCGATACATCCATCGATATGTTATCCAGCAGCAAACTCTGGGATCTCTTGCGTATTGCGGAAATACCGGGCTGTATGATGGATGCTGACTTCATCGGCTCCATTACCGATGAACTGATCCGCCGCAGCGACTACTTTGACGGTCGTCCATTACTGCCCCGCCACTGAACCCCCGACTAATCTATCGCAGCGATAAGCTGAAAACGCTGCACGTGCTCCCCGTCCCGCTCAACCATATCTCCAAATAGCGCCAGGGGCCGCACCCACAACCCCCCTTCTCCGTAAAGTGGCCGGTAGACCACCAGCCACTCCTCCGTTTCGCTGTGCCGGGCAACATCGATGACTTCGTAGTCGTTGCCCTTGAAGTGGCGATAGCGTCCGGGACGCACAACCGGCTGATCAGAGTTCGGCAAGTATCTTCTCCGCCGAACTGACATCAATGCCACCCGCCGGCTCTACCGCCAGATGGGTGACGATGCCGTCCTCCGCAACCAGTGCGAAACGCTTGCTGCGCAAGCCCATGCCGTAACCACTGGCATCTACTTCGAGGCCAAGGGCGGTAGCAAATTGTCCATTACCATCGGCCAGCATCAGTAGCGCTTCGGCATTCTGAGCTTTACCCCAGGCATCCATCACAAAGGCATCATTTACCGACATGCAGACAATGGTATCCACGCCCTTGGCTTTGATCTGGTCTGCCAAGACCACATAACCTGGCAGGTGCGTCAGGCTGCAACCGGGGGTAAACGCACCGGGAACAGCAAACAGCACCACCTTTTTACCCTTGAAAATGTCGTCGGTTGCGATGTCCACCGGGCCTTTCTCACCCATGGTTTTCACGGTGATATTGGGCAGGGCTTCGCCTACGGAAATGGTCATGGAAACACCTCTTGAAGAATGGACTGAGCCATTGAGGATAGCAGATGCGGTGGTCGGCAGTGCAGGTGCACTGCCTTCAATGTAGATCGTTACCGAGCCACCACCGAGGTGGAAACCGAGATGAGGTCCACCAGCTCTACCGTTAGCTGGTCACCGGGCACCAGCGGACCGACACCAGCCGGGGTTCCGGTCAGCACAATATCGCCGGGCATCAGGGTAAAAAAGCGGGAGATGTAGGCCAGCAATTGCGGCACCGGGGTAATCATCAGGCGGGTATTGGATTCCTGGCGCACTTCACCGTTCAGGGTGAGCCGAATCTGAACGTCTTGCAGGTCAGGCACCCTGGCGCGCTCCACAAATGCCGAAGCAACGCAGGCACCATCGAAGCCTTTAGCCTTATCCCAAGGGAGCCCTTTCTGCTTGAACTGCGCCTGCAGTTCACGCAAGGTCAAATCGAGAGCCACGCCGACACCAACAATGGCATCTTCCGCCTGCTGCTCGGTACACTCGGTCAGCTGCTCTCCAATGAGCACCGCCATTTCCGCTTCGTGATGGCAGGCACCATAGGCCACGGGGATGGCCACGGGTTTATCCAGGGAAGCGAGTGCCGTGGAGGGTTTCATGAACAGTACTGGCTCACTGGCAGCCTGACTGCCCATCTCACTGATATGGTCGCGGTAATTGAGACCGACACAAACCACCTTGCCGGCGGGAATTTCTGCCGAGCGCCCATTGGCAAAGTGCAGGGAGTGATCAAGGTAGTACATTGCCGATTCCTCTACCGTCGTTGAGAGCCAGCCAGCCCTTTACAATCCGATATATATACCAGACCCACACCGCGAACAGCACGACAAATCCAATCAACACAAAGGCCAACAACCAGCCAATCACCACACCCACCAGCAACCACCAGAAGGTTTTGATCTGCCAGTTGAAATGGGACTCAAGGTAGGTACCGCGCACCTCGTCCCGCTTCATATAATTGATAATCACACCGGCGACAGCGGTCAGACCAACCACCAAGCTCAACCCCTGCAGGAGATACACCAGTAGAGTGAGATTCTTGAGTTTTTCCTGTTCCACCGCGCTGATCACTTCACCGCTGAGGGGCAAGGATTCTTCTGGCATCTGCTCGGTCACGGCGGCTCTCCCTGAGAGTTATATCAGATGGCATCCACTACTTTGCCGGGATTCATGATGCCATTGGGGTCGAAGACTTTTTTCACCTGCTGCATCAAGGCCACTTCGGCAGCGGATCGACTGTAACTTAACAAATCCTTTTTCAGCAAGCCAACGCCGTGCTCAGCGGAAACACTACCGTGAAATTCTTCAACCAGCGCGCCAATCTGTTTGCTGACACCACTGCAGCGGACAGTAAAGTCGTCAATGGACAGTTCGTCGGGCTTAAGAATGTTCAGATGCAGGTTGCCGTCACCAATGTGGCCGTACCAGACCACTTCAAAATCCGGGTATTGCTCGGATACCAGCGCCTCTGCCCGGGCAATGAATTCCGGCATACGCGACACATTGACACTGATGTCATTTTTATAGGGTTTCCACTGGGAGAGTGTTTCCGACATATCCTCGCGCAGTTTCCAGAGATTTTCCGCCTGGGTCAGGCTCTGGCTGATGACACCGTCCAACACCCAGCCTTCCATGACGCAGGTCTCGAACAACTCCATGGCACGATCCAGCTCCGCCTCGGATGTTTGTTCAAATTCCAGCAGCGCGTAACAAGGCGCTTCGGACTCAAAAGGTGTCGGCACTTCGCTGTGGTCCACCACTCGCTCCATCCCGTTGTGGGTAAAGAACTCGAATGCGGTCAGGTCCATACCATCATTAAAGACTTTCAGCACATCGATAATGCTGGGTATGTCTGACACACCCAGCACCAATACGCTCAGTTCTTTCGGGGGCTTGGCCAGGCCAAGGGTTGCCTCGGTGATAATACCCAGGGTGCCCTCGGAACCGATAAACAGATGACGGAAATCCAGGCCGGTATTGTTTTTCACCAGGCCGTGGTTGAGCTCGAGAATATTGCCGCTGCCATCCACCACCTTCAGGCCCAGCACCCAGTCACGGGTCATACCATAACGGATCACCTTGATACCGCCAGCATTGGTGGCGATATTGCCGCCGATCTGGCTGGATCCCGTGGAGGCAAAATCCACCGGATAAAACAGCCCCTGCTGTTCGGCAAACTCCTGTAATTGTTGTGTGATCATGCCCGCCTGTACGGTCACGCTGCGATCCACGGCGTTGAAATCAATCACCTTGTTCATGCGGTCCAGCGCAATCACAATTTCACCATTCAGTGCCACAGCGCCCCCACTGAGCCCAGTGCGACCACCGGAAGGCACAACCGCCAGCTTTTCCGCATTGGCCAGTTGGACAACCTCCTGAACCTGCTCGGTAGTCTCCGGCAACACCACCACCCCAGGGGCAGGCTGCCAGATTGTGGTCCGATCCACACCGTATTGCTGAAAGGCGCTATCGTCTGTCAGCACTCGCTGTTCACCAACAATGTCACGCAATTTTTCAATGACTGGGGGGGCAACCGTCATCTCGGAATCCTCTACAAAATAGGAGCAGTTATCGAAGGGCGTGCATGGTATCATAGCCGCCCTTTTTTTTAGATAGCTGTATGGCCACCGGATCGAGGAGCGTATGGTCAATTTTTCGCTGAATAAATCCAAGATTAAGTTTCTATTGCTGGAGGGCGTCCACCCCTCCGCGGTCATCACCCTGGAAGCCGCTGGCTACACCAATGTGGAATACCTGAAAGCGGCGCTGTCTGAAGACCAGCTGGTGGAAAAGATTAAGGACTTTCATTTTGTGGGCATACGCTCGCGCACCCAGCTCAACCGCCGTGTTCTGGAAGCCGCCAACAAGCTGATCGGTGTCGGCTGTTTCTGCATCGGCACCAACCAGGTGGACCTGCAGGCAGCCACCGAGCAGGGTGTTGTGGTTTTCAATGCGCCCTACTCCAACACCCGCAGTGTGGCGGAACTGGTGATAGCGGAAACCATCATGCTGATGCGCGGTATTCCAGAGAAAAATGCCGCCGCCCACAAGGGTGACTGGCTGAAAACCGCCACCAACGCTTACGAGGTACGCGGCAAAACCTTTGGCATTATCGGCTATGGCAATATCGGCAGCCAGGTGAGCGTCATGGCCGAAGCCATGGGCATGAAGGTGAGATTCTACGATGTCGTCACCAAGCTGCCACTGGGCAATGCCGAACAGGTAGGTTCCCTGCGGGAATTGCTGCGAATTTCTGACGTTGTTTCCCTGCATGTACCGGATACCACAGCCACCCGCAATATGATGGGCGCCGACCAACTCGCCGCCATGAAAAAAGGGGCCATCCTGATCAATGCCGCGCGCGGTAAAGTGGTGGATATCGATGCACTGTGTGGCCGTTTGGAAACCAAGCAAATCAGTGGTGCCGCCATTGATGTGTTCCCGGTCGAACCAAAGTCCAACCAGGAAGAGTTCGTTTCACCCTTACGCAAGTACGACAATGTCATTCTCACACCACACATTGGTGGCTCCACCCAGGAAGCCCAGGAAAACATTGGTCTTGAAGTTGCGGAAAAACTGGTGAAATACAGCGACAACGGTACCACCATCAGCGCCGTGAACTTCCCGCAGGTGTCTCTGCCCTCCCACGCCGGCACCCACCGCCTGCTGCACGTTCACCACAACACGCCGGGCATCATGACCGCCATCAACCATGTGTTTTCGGACAACAACATCAATATCAGCGGTCAATACCTGCAGACCGCTGAGTCCGTAGGTTACGTGGTAATCGATGTGGATGCCGAATACAGCGACCTGGCACTCAAGGAGCTGAAGGCTATTGAAGGCACCATCCGCTGCAGAGTCCTTTTTTGACCTGACACGCCGCTGCTACAAAAAAACCGCCGGAATGGCGGTTTTTTTGTGTGTCGGTTTTGTGGCCAAGCACCTCAGCCTTCGCTGATGGCCTTAAATACCCTGTCCCGCAACCAGGTGACTTCATTGACCAGGTGATGCTGGGCACCATGAACGACTTCCAGCTTCATGTTGGGGAATTTCCTGCGGATGGCGCCAACATTGAAACGCCAGTCCACGGTGGTATCGCAATCCCCCTGTATCACTCTCAAGGGGAATTCACAGGGTGGCAGAGCCGCAAACTCCTCAGTCCAGCGCTTCATGGAAGCCACCCATTCGATCGGGATATAGTCATACTGGAGCGGATCGGCACTCATCAGAAACTCGTTGAATGCCTCATTGGCCGTATTGGGCCGGAAGGTGCGCGACACTTTTTTGAGAATGCGATGAAAGACCTTGTAGGTGCGCAGGCTTTTCATCCATTCACGGGGCCTGATCAGCGGAGCCAGCACCACGACATCGGAGAGGTCATTGGGGTAGTGATGGGGTTTTGCCGCCATCACATACTTGATCAGGATTGCCCCACCCGTACTCTGCCCCACTGCATTCCAGGGTTTTGGGAAATGGGCTTCACACTGCGTCAGCAGGTCGGAAAACACATCCACATAACGGTCAAAGCTCTTGATACTGACGCGCTCCCCACTGGACAAGCCGTGACCAGGGAGATCAAAGGCGACCACCGCATAACCGCGCCGCAACAGGTAACGGATCAGGTGGCCATATAGACCAATATGATCAAAGTAACCGTGGACCACAAGGTAGGTACCTCGGGGATTTTCCGGCAACCAGTAATGGGTGGCTATCTGGAAGCCGGAAGATGAATAGCTGCCCAGACAATAGCGCACACCGGACAGGTCATCCGGCAGCGTCAGACCGTAGTAGTCGAGGTACCAGCTCTCGGCTGCATTGCTGGCACGCCAATCCACAGACACATCAAAGGCGAGGTTCTGCAAGCTGGCCCGCAACGCTTCGAGCTGCTCCTGAGCCTTTCCGCCAGAAGCCGTCTCGACGGGATCAACCCGGTTCGGATCGTTTTCAGCGCTCGTCATCATGAACCAACAAAACCACCAGGCGCCTGACCAGGGGCGCCACCACCATCACCGAGGGGAATGCCACAACAAAAGCAAAAGCCCAAGCATGCAACCAGATCTCAAGAATATCTTCGACCAGTCCGACATTAAAAACACTGATCACCAGTGACATAAAGCAGGACATGAACAGCGCCATCAGAAACGCGAACAGAACGTGCTGATATTTACGATGAATCATCGGCTTGAAACTCCTGACTCCCGGGTTGATCTACGGCCACTTTCAGTCAAAAAAGGGCGGTTAAACCGCCCTGATGATTTGACTTACCCGGCGTTGACCTTTGGGTCCAGTGCTCCGCTCTGGTAGCGGGTAGACATATCCTCCAGCCCAATCGCGGTAATTTTTCCAGCATTCCCTGCTGTGCCAAAGGCCTCATAACGAGCCAGGCAGATTTCCTTCATGGCTTTGACGGTTTCTTTCAGGTATTTGCGGGGATCAAACTCGGCCGGATTATTGGCCAGGAAGCGCCGCACAGCACCGGTTGACGCCAGACGCAGGTCCGTGTCGATATTCACCTTGCGCACGCCGTGTTTGATACCTTCGACAATTTCCTCTACCGGTACGCCGTAAGTTTCGGGAATCTCGCCGCCGTATTCGTTGATCACCGCCAGCCAGTCTTGGGGTACCGAGGAAGAGCCGTGCATCACCAGATGGGTGTTGGGAATGCGGGCATTGATTTCCTTGATACGCTCAATCGCCAGGATATCGCCCGTTGGCGGACGGGAAAACTTGTAAGCCCCGTGGGAGGTACCAATGGCAATAGCCAGGGCATCCACGCCGGTTTTGGCCACGAAGTCAGCCGCCTCTTCCGGATCTGTGAGCAACTGGTCGTGGGACAGTGTGCCCTCGGCACCAACGCCATCTTCTTCACCGGCCTGTCCGGTCTCCAGCGAGCCAAGACAACCCAGCTCACCTTCCACGGAAACACCGCAGGCGTGAGCCATCTCCACCACCCGCCGGGTCACGTCGACGTTATAGTCATAGGAAGCCGGCGTCTTGCCATCTTCCTGCAGTGAGCCGTCCATCATCACCGAACTGAAACCGAGCTGGATGGAGCGTTGGCAGATTGCTGGGCTGGTGCCGTGGTCCTGGTGCATACACACCGGAATGTGGGGAAATTCTTCGATTGCTGCCAGAATCAGATGCCGCAAAAAAGGTGCCCCGGCATATTTTCGAGCGCCAGCAGAAGCCTGCACGATCACAGGGGAATCCGTTTCATCGGCGGCCTCCATAATGGCGCGCATCTGTTCCAGGTTATTCACGTTAAATGCCGGTACGCCATAACTATGCTCGGCAGCGTGATCCAGTAATTGGCGCAGTGAAATAAGTGCCATGAAATTATCCTTTATTCAGTAACTGTTTTTTGCTGTTCAGTTTTGGGCTCGGGCTTCAAGGACGGCTACCGCTGGCAGAACCTTGCCTTCCACATATTCCAGAAAAGCGCCCCCACCTGTTGAAATATAGGAGACTTTATCAGCGATACCATATTTATCCACTGCTGCCAGGGTGTCACCACCACCGGCAATGGAAAAACCCTGGTTGGCTGCGATCGCCTCGGCAATGGCCTGGGTACCTGCACCAAACTGGTCAAATTCAAACACCCCCACCGGGCCATTCCAAATAATGGTGCCAGCATTGCGCAGGATATCGGCCAGCTCGGCAGCGGTTTCCGGGCCGATATCAAAGATCATATCGTCCGCACCTACTTCAGAAGCCTGTTTCAGCGTCGCTGTCGCTGATTCAGAAAATTCAGTGCCCACCACAACATCGCTCGGCAGGGGAATCTGAGTTTTCGCCATCAGCGATTTAGCCTGAGGAATCAGTTCGTGCTCGCAGAGTGATTTACCCACGGGCAACCCGGCGGCAGCCAGAAATGTGTTGGCGATGCCGCCACCGACAATCAGTTGGTCCACTTTCTCCGACAGAGTTTCCAGTACGGTGAGCTTGGTGGAGACCTTGGAGCCGCCAACAATTGCCACCATCGGTCTCGCCGGGTTGGCGAGGGATTTTTCCAGGGCATCCAGCTCGGCGGCCAGCAACGGACCAGCACAGGCGACCGGCGCAAAGCGGGCAACGCCGTGGGTGGAGGCCTGGGCGCGGTGTGCCGTGCCAAACGCATCCATTACGAATATATCGCAGAGGTCGGCATAGGCGCGGGAGAGGGTCTCATCATCTTTTTTCTCGCCCGGATTGAAGCGGACATTTTCCAGTAATGCCAGCTGACCATTTTCCAACTCGACGCCATGTTGCCAGTCCGACAGGACAGCAACTTCTCTTCCCAGCAGTTTGCCCAGGTGATCGGCAACCGGCTGCATGGCGAACTGCTCTTCAAACTGTCCTTCCGTGGGACGGCCCAGGTGTGACATGACAATCACTTTGGCCCCCGCGGCAAGCGCCTGCTTGATCGTGGGCAATGCGGCGCGGATACGGACCTCGGAGGTCACCACGCCATTCTTAACCGGCACATTGAGGTCTTCGCGGATCAGGACACGCTTGCCCGCCAAGTCCAGATCCACCATTTTCAATACATTCAATGCCATCTTGAAATTACCTTCTTATACTCATCTTTTACTCGACATGGGGACCCAGTGCTTCACCAGTTCCACCATGCGATTGGCATAGCCCCACTCGTTGTCAAACCATACCAGCACCTTCACCAGCCGCCGCTGGCTGACCCGGGTCTGGCTGGCATCGACAATACCGCTGCGGGGATCGTGATTAAAGTCGCAGGAAGCCAACGGCTCCTCGGTGTAACCAAGGATGCCAGCCAACCGATTTTCCGCCACCGCTTGTAATACCTGATTCACGGTACCGGCATCCACATCCACTTGCAGCAGGATAGACAGGTCGATGGCGGACACGTTCAGTGTCGGCACCCGCATGGCCTGTGCTTCAAAACGCCCACTCAATTCCGGCAACAGTCGATCAATACCTCGGGCCAAGCCTGTGTCCACGGGAATAATGGACTGCATGGCCGCACGGGTTTTTCGTAAATCCGTGTGGTGATAGGCATCGATCACCGGCTGATCATTCATGGCCGAGTGGATGGTGGTAATCACGCCACCCTCCACACCGAAAGCCCGATGAAGTGCATCTATAACCGGGATCACGCAGTTGGTTGAACAGGAGGCATTGGAAATTATCGTTTCCTGGCCGGTCAGGCGGTGCTCGTTGACCCCCAGCACCACCGTCGCGTCAACGCTGGGCTCCGCAGGCTGTGAAAACAGCACTTTGCTCGCCCCTGCAGTCAGGTGTTGTTCCGCGGTATCGCGATCTGTGAACGCACCGCTGCACTCCAGCACCACGTCCACAGCCAGCTCCCGCCATGGCAGGGCCAGAATGTCCTCACTGTGGAATACCGAAATCGGGTCACCGTTAATGGTCAGCAGGTCATCCTCCACCGCCACGGAACCGGGAAAGCGACCGTGGGTGGAATCGTATTTAGTCAGGTGTGCAATGGTTTTACAGTCGGCCGGCTCATTGATGGCCACCACCTGAATCTCGTCACGGGCTCCCGATTCATAGAGCGCCCGCAACACCGAACGACCAATGCGCCCGTATCCATTAATGGCTGCGCGAATCATAAATCGTGCCCACTCAAAGGCGCTGTCTGACAGTCAGGCGCTATCACAATATCGCGTTGACGGCCTTGATGACGTTTTCCGTGGTGAAACCGAACTGCTCCATCAGCAGACCGCCGGGTGCCGACTCACCAAATGTGGACATACCCACGACACGGCCATCGAGACCCACATATTTATACCAGTAGTCTTTGTGCCCGGCCTCAACGGCCACCCGAGCCCGGACCTGGGGAATCAGTACGCTGTCACGATAGGTTGAATCCTGGGCATCGAACACTTCGGCGCAGGGCATGGACACCACTCTGACAGCTACACCCTGTGCACCGAGGGCTGCCGCCGCTTCAATGGCCAGGGCCACTTCCGAGCCGGTGGCAATCAGAATGGCCTGGGGTTTGCCCTCGCAGTCTTTCAGTACATAGCCACCGCGCTGCACATTGGCCAGCTGTTCATCGTTGCGAGGCATAGGCGCCAATCCCTGCCGCGAGAAAATCAGGGCGCTAGGTCCATCTTTACGCATAATGGCCTGCTTCCAGCACACGGCCGACTCAACGGTATCGCAGGGACGCCAGGTTTGCAGGTTGGGAGTGGAACGCAAGGCCGTCAGTTGCTCAACTGGTTGGTGGGTGGGGCCGTCCTCACCCAGTCCAATGGAGTCGTGGGTATAGACGAAAATAGTCTTTTGCTTCATCAGCGCGGCCATACGCACTGCGTTGCGGGCATATTCCATGAACATCAGGAATGTTGCGCCATAAGGAACAAAGCCACCGTGCAATACAATACCGTTCATCATGGCGCTCATGCCGAATTCGCGCACGCCGTAATAGATATAGTTACCAGAGGCGTCATCCGCTTCCACGCCTTTGGCTCCGGACCACAGCGTCAGGTTGGATCCTGCCAGGTCGGCAGATCCACCCAGCAGTTCCGGCAATAACGGGCCATAGGCATTGAGACAGTTCTGGGAGGCCTTGCGCGAGGCAATTTTTTCCATGGCCTGCTGGCACTCATGGATATAAGCATCCGCCTTTTCAGAAAAGTCTGCAGGCATCGCACCTTTCAGTCGACGGGAAAACTCGGCTGCCAGCTCCGGATACTCACTTTTGTAGTTCTCAAAAGCCTGCTGCCAGGAAGACTGTGCTTTCTGACCTTTTTCTCTGGCATTCCAGCCGGCGTAAATTTCCTCGGGCACTTCAAAGGGGCCGTGGTTCCAGCCCAACTGTTCTCTTGCCAACAGAATTTCATCCGCGCCTAGGGGCGCACCGTGACATTCTTCCTTACCCTGCTTGTTAGGCGAACCAAAGCCAATAATGGTTTTGCAGCAAATCAGGGTCGGTTTTTCTGTTTCCAGGCGAGCCATTTCAATGGCGGCCTTAATAGCTGCCGGGTCATGACCATCGACGTTGGGAATCACTTGCCAACCGTAGGCCTCGAAACGACCGGGTGTATTGTCTGTAAACCAGCCCTCAACTTCACCATCGATGGAGATGCCGTTGTCATCGTAGAACGCGATCAGTTTACCCAGCTTCTGGGTACCGGCCAGGGAGCAGGTTTCATGGGAAATACCCTCCATCAGGCAGCCATCACCCAGGAAACAGTAGGTGTAATGATCCACCACATCATGACCGGGGCGATTGAACTGGGCTGCCAGAATTTTTTCTGCCAGCGCCATGCCGACCGCATTACTGATGCCCTGCCCCAATGGCCCGGTGGTGGTTTCAACACCGGGGGCATAGCCATATTCCGGGTGACCGGGGGTGCGTGAATGCAACTGACGGAAGTTCTTCAACTCCTCCAGGGGCAGATCGTAGCCGGTGAGATGCAATAGTGAATACAACAGCATCGAACCATGGCCGTTGGACAGGACGAAGCGGTCACGGTTGGCCCAGGCGGGATCGGAGGGGTTATGTACCAGGTAGTCATTCCACAGCACTTCGGCGATATCCGCCATACCCATCGGGGCGCCGGGATGGCCACTATTGGCCTGTTGAACGGCGTCCATACTCAGTGCTCGAATGGCGTTGGCGAGATCACGTCTGGAATGCATCGGGGGCTTGCTCCTGCAGGATAAATCGGGGATTTCAAAAGGGGCGCTATTTTCTCGTACTCGCGCTACTCAGTAAACAGCCAGTCGGCGCCTTTTATCTATATCAATATTTTTTGATATAGATTTCCTGCTGTGATAAGGTGCTGACCCATGTCACATGCATTACTAAAAACCGACACTCCCGCGTCCTTTCCGGATGCCAGCGAACTGGCGGCCTACTGCAAGGCGGCAGGGGACGGCCTGCGCCTGGAGATTCTGCGGGTATTGCGGCAGAACGCCTACGGGGTACTGGAGCTGAGCCAGATCTTTGATATCGGACAATCGGGGATGAGCCACCACCTCAAGGTGCTGTCAAAATCCGGACTGGTGGCAACGCGCCGTGAAGGCAACAGTATTTTTTACCGCCGCGCGCCCGCTATCGAAGGTTCCGGCGGTAGGGAATTCCAGCTGGCCCTGTTCAGCGCGGTTGATCAACTCAGCATACCCACGGCAATTCAAGAACGTATACAGCAGGTACACCGCGAACGCACCGAGGCCTCACAGGATTTCTTCAGGCAAAATGCGGCACGCCTTCATGTTAACCAGGACCTGATCGCCAGTTTTGAACAGTACGGCGAACCCGCCACCGAACTCCTGGATAGCACAGCCGTCAGCCGACAGCACGCTCTGGAAGTTGGTCCGGGTGAAGGCGGTTTTCTACCAGCCCTGGCAAGCCGCTTTGAGCGGGTCACCGCACTGGACAATTCCGCTGAAATGCTCGACCGGGCCAGGCAACTTGTCACTGAGCAGCAACTGGATAACGTTCAGTTGCTTCACGGAGATACCGAGTTCGCCCTGTCGCAATCACTGCACGCAGACTGCGTCACCCTGAACATGGTGCTGCACCACACGCCGGACCCGGCAAAAATATTCTCTGACCTGGCCCAGCTATTGAACCCAGGCGGTGCACTACTGGTCACGGAACTCTGCCACCACGACCAGAGCTGGGCGAGGGAGTCCTGCGGCGACCTGTGGCTGGGCTTTGACCCTGAAGACCTTTCCCATTGGGCCGGAAATGCCAGCCTGAAAGAAGGCGAAAGCCTGTTTCTGGCACAACGCAACGGTTTTCAGATCCAGTTGCGACAATTTTTCAAACCTACAGTTGCGGCCGATACCGGCCTATAGCTTGCTGATAAGCACTAAAAGGACCACCGACCATGTCGAACTACAGTATTTTCACTTCGGAATCCGTTTCAGAAGGCCACCCCGACAAGATGGCAGACCAGATCTCAGACGCCGTTCTGGACGCTATTCTTAGCGATGACCCTAACTCTCGGGTCGCTGTAGAAACCCTGGTGAAGACCGGCATGGCTATTATTGCCGGCGAAGTACGCACCAATACCTATGTAGACCTCGAAGAGATTGTACGCGGCGTTATCCTTGATATTGGCTACGACAGTTCGGATGTGGGTTTTGATGGTGCCTCCTGTGCCGTACTCAATGCCATAGGTAAGCAATCTGGCGATATCGCCATGGGTGTCGATGAAGCAGAAGCCAAGGATCTGGGCGCCGGCGATCAGGGATTAATGTTTGGCTACGCCACCAACGAGACTGACGTGCTGATGCCCGCTCCCATTTATTACGCCCACCGATTGGTGGAGCGGCAGGCTCACCTGCGCAAAAGTGGTGTTCTCCCCTGGCTTCGCCCCGACGCCAAAAGCCAGGTAACCCTACGCTATGCCGATGGTAAGCCGGTGGCCGTTGATGCCGTGGTTTTATCCACCCAGCACGCCCCGGATATTTCCCTTTCTGACCTGCAGGAAGCCGTACGTGAAGAGATCATCAACCACGTACTGCCGGAGGAATGGCTGCACAGCGACACCCTGTATCACATTAACCCCACAGGTCAGTTCATTATTGGTGGCCCCATGGGCGATTGCGGCCTCACCGGACGGAAAATCATTGTTGATACCTACGGTGGTATGGCCCACCACGGTGGCGGCGCATTTTCAGGAAAAGACCCTTCCAAGGTTGACCGTTCTGCCGCCTACGCTGGCCGCTATGTTGCAAAGAATATCGTTGCTGCTGGTCTTGCCGAGCGCTGTGAAATCCAAGTGTCCTACGCGATCGGAGTCGCTGAACCCACGTCAATCAGTATCAACACATTTGGCACCGGGAGGCTCAGTGATGATGAGATTGCCAGCCTGGTGCGTGAACACTTCGATCTTCGCCCTCGCGGTCTAATCGAGATGCTTGATCTGAAGCGCCCCATCTACCGGCCCACTGCCAGTTACGGACACTTCGGGCGGGAGCTGGAAAATTTCACCTGGGAAAAAACCGATAAAGCCGCTGCTCTACAGTCAGCGCTGTAACCCCATACTGCGAAAGGAACGAATCCATGACTTCGATGAAAGACTATAAAGTTGCCGACATTAGCCTCGCCGAGTGGGGTTTCCGTGAAATTGCCATTGCCGAAACGGAAATGCCGGCACTGATGGCTCTGCGCGACAAGTACAGCGCCGAGCAACCTCTTAAAGGTGCCAAAATTCTTGGTTGCATCCACATGACCATTCAGACTGCCGTGCTGATTCAAACACTGGAAGCCCTGGGCGCCCAGGTGCGCTGGACGTCCTGTAATATTTTTTCCACCCAGGATCATGCGGCAGCGGCCATTGCAGCCAGCGGCACCCCCGTTTTTGCCTGGAAAGGTGAAACCGAGGAAGAATACGACTGGTGTCTGGAACAGCAAATTCTGGATGGCGGCAAACCCTGGGATGCGAACATGGTCCTGGATGACGGGGGCGATCTCACGGCCAAGCTCCATGAGAAGTATCCGGAAGTCCTGAAGAATGTCCACGGCATTACCGAGGAAACCACCACCGGCGTTCACCGCCTTTACGACATGCTGAAAAAAGGTGAACTGAAAGTCCCTGCCATCAATGTGAATGACTCGGTGACCAAATCGAAAAACGACAACAAATACGGTTGTCGCCACAGCCTCAACGATGCCATCAAGCGCGCCACCGATCATTTGCTGTCAGGCAAAAAAGCTTTGGTGATTGGCTACGGCGATGTCGGCAAAGGTTCAGCCCAATCACTGCGCCAGGAAGGCATGATCGTCAAGGTGACAGAAATTGATCCCATTTGCGCCATGCAGGCCTGCATGGACGGCTTCGAAGTGGTATCACCTTACCAAAAAGGCGACCCCGTTCAGGGCGTCAACGCCGACCTGCTGGCCACGACGGATCTGGTAGTGACCTGTACCGGCAACTACAACGTCTGTGATGCCGATGTGCTCGCCGCCCTGAAGTCCGGTTGCGTGGTATGCAATATCGGCCATTTCGACAATGAAATCGATACCGCCTACATGCGAAAAAACTGGCAGTGGGAAGAAATCAAACCCCAGGTTCACAAGGTCTATCGCAATCGTGAAGCCAATGACCACCTGCTGCTGCTCTCAGAAGGCCGCCTCGTAAACCTTGGCAATGCCACCGGTCACCCAAGCCGTATTATGGACGGCTCGTTTGCCAACCAGGTTTTGGCGCAAATACACCTGTTTGATCAGAAGTTTGCGGATGCCGATGCCGATACCCAACGCGAGATGCTACGTGTCGAGGTCCTGCCGAAAAAGCTGGATGAAGAAGTAGCCGCCCATATGGTCGCCGGATTTAATGGCGTGATCACCATACTGAAGAAGGAACAGGCCGAATACATCAATGTCCCTGTGGAAGGTCCCTTCAAGGAAGACAGCTATCGCTACTGATAGCCGTCCTCGCTGTTACTGAATGACTGGAACAAGAATGATTATGACTGACCATCACCTCAGCTTTGAGTTTTTCCCGCCCAAAACCCCAGAGGGGCAGGAAAAATTGCGAGCCACACACACGAAGCTCGCCCGCTTTCAACCGGAGTTCTTCTCTGTCACCTACGGTGCCGGCGGCTCGACCCGTGAACATACCCGTGACATCGTGTTTGAAATCCAACAGTCCGGCTCCATGGCCACACCCCACCTTTCCTTCGGCGGGGACAGTCGCGATGCAGTAAAAAGCCTTCTGGAAAGTTATCAGGCCGCCGGCATCAAGCGTATTGTCACCTTACGCGGCGATCTTCCCTCTGGCATGGGAGGCATGGCACAACTGGTATATGCCAATCAGCTGGTGGAATTTATCCGCGAACATTTTGGTGAAACGTTTGAATTACTGGTTGCCTGTTATCCGGAAATTCATCCCCAGGCCGAAAGTTACGATCGCGACATTTATTGGCTTGGACAAAAATTTGCGGCCGGTGCCAGTCGCGCTATCACGCAATATTTTTTCAATCCCGACGCCTATTTCTATTACCTGGAACAGTGTCAAAAGCAGGGAATTAACCAGCCGATTATTCCAGGCATTATGCCCATCACCAACTTCCAGAATCTGGTACGCTTTTCCGATAATTGTGGTGCAGATGTCCCTCGCTGGATTCGCCAACGGCTTGCGCAATTTGGCGATGACAGCGCCAGCATCAAGGCATTTGGCCTGGAAGTCGTCACCAAGTTATGCGAAACACTCCTGGCCGGCGGCGCACCTGGGCTACACTTCTACACCATGAACCAAGCAGATACCTGCACGGCGTTGTGCCGCAATCTGGGCTTTACTGAAAGCTGACCCCATGCGTGAGATCCGGGTTTTTACCGATCAACCCCTGACAATTGGCGCAGAGCTCACTCTGGAAGACCATGTCGCCCGTCATCTGGGCGCTGTTTTACGGCTGAAAGCAGGCGACCCGATCACGCTATTTAACGGCCTTGGTGGCGAGTATCCGGCCACCCTGACTGACTGCAGCAGTAAACGTGCCCGAGCCCGGGTTATGGATTTCGTCACTATTGAGCGTGAATCGCCACTGCAGATTCACCTTGGCATCGGCCTCTCGCGGGGCGACCGCATGGACTGGGTCATCCAGAAAGCCACAGAAGCTGGGGTCAGTGAAATTACTCCACTTTTTACCGACCGCACAGAGGTGAAACTCAAAAGTGATCGCCGTGAAAAGAAACTGGGCCACTGGCAGCAAATCGTCGCAAGCGCCTGCGAACAGTGTTATCGCAACCGACTGCCCGTTATCCACGAGCCCCGCAACCTTCAACACTGGCTGAATGAAGTTTCTTCCGATAAAAAACTGGTGCTTCACCACCGTAGCGAACAGTCCCTGCGCCAATTACAGGATGAAACATGCTCCTCTGTCACCCTGTTGATAGGTCCGGAGGGCGGATTGTCGCCGGAAGAGATCGAATCTGCCATTCAACAAGATTTTCAGCCACTGACACTGGGCCCAAGAGTCTTACGAACAGAAACTGCGCCAGTTGTCGCTATCAGCATCCTTCAGTCAATTTGGGGTGACTTTATCTAGCCACACCCGCCCTCTTTGTCTATCCTCCATGCTCTATATTAATTAGCCAAGAGCATACCAATGCATCTATTCAGCTTATACCCAAGGAAGGGGTAGCATGATGAATGTGAACTATCGTACTGTTTTTATTCTCGTTATTGTTTTCATTACGCTTGTATTCACCGGCGTTTTATCCGCGGGCTTTCTGGGTGAGAACGACGTTTTTTCGATTGACTGGAAATTCCTTACCTATACGGTGATCTCAATTTTCTCCATTTCCATGGTCGCCCTGATCACGGCAATACATCGTCTTTTTATCAAACCAATCAATGCAATCACCCAGGCGATTGAACAAAAAGCTAAGGATGAGCACAGCCCGTTTGAGCTGTCTGGTATGGCCGGCGAGGTGATCTCACTGAACAATGCACTGTTCAATGTGTTTGATGCAGAAAGCAAAGCCAAGGCACAAATCAAGCATCTGGCCTTCTATGACAATCTCACCGGCTTAGCGAACCGGCGCCTCTTCAAATCCTATCTCGGCAGCTCGATTGCCTCCTGCGCACGCAACCAGAAAAAATTGGCTTTGTTATTTATTGATCTGGATAACTTCAAAGTCATTAACGATCACTATGGTCACCAGATCGGCGACCGGGTTCTGGCCGAGTTTGCCAATCGTATCAAGCGGATCACCCGAGGAACTGACCTGGTCTCAGTCATCAATCCGGATGAAAGCAGCAATATTGCGCGCTTGGCGGGCGATGAATTCGCTATTTTACTGTCAGGACTGACAGACACCATGGCGACGGTTTCAGTTGCTGAGCGGATTCTTGAATCTACACACCAGCCTGTTGAAATTGAGAATCACAAGCTCTATGTGCAGGCATCCATCGGTATTGCCACTTACCCCGATGATGCCCTCAATGCCGACGAGCTGATTCGCCATGCAGATGCTGCCATGTACCAGGCTAAAACTTCCGGCAAACATACCTACCACTTCTTCTCCAAAACGCTGTCTAAAATTCTCCAGAGGCAACGTCAGGTTCAGGAAGCCCTGCGCACAGCATTACTTAACGATGAATTTTATCTGGAATTCCATCCCTATGTTGATTCCAAGGAATTCAAACTGGCTGGCGTAGAGTTACTGTTGCGCTGGCAGAGCCAAACCCTGGGCAATGTTTCGCCGGAAGAATTTGTGCCCATTGCCGAATCCTGCGGCTTGATGAAAGAGATCGATGCCTGGGTCATCAGTGAAGGCTGCGAAATGCTGAGCGACTGGCGAAAGCGTGGTTTGCCCCCTGTTCGCTGCTCTATCAACCTTTCTGCCAGCGAACTTCGCAACCGCGCACTTCCGGCCTTTATCGATGCGTGCCTTAAGAGCCATGATTTGTCTCCATCAGACCTGGAGCTTGAGATTACCGAGACAAAACTGGTGGATCACGATGATCGTACTATTCAAGTACTGGAAGGACTGAACAGAATGGGTCTGTCGCTCGCACTGGATGATTTTGGCAGCGGCTTTACCTCATTGAACCAGCTTGTGGCTTTTCCAGTTCATAAGCTGAAAATTGACAAGACATTTATTGCTGAACTCAATGACAAAGAACGCCTGTTTAAAATTGCCGATGTCATTCTGATGCTTAGCCGATCCTATAATCTGTCAGCGACTGCTGAAGGTGTAGAAAATATTCACCAGGCGCACTACTTGTCACAGTCTGGCTGCCAATATTTGCAAGGCTATTATTTCAGCGAACCAGTTTCTCGGCAGTCATTCGAGGCAATGCTGGCAAAAGACAACCGCACCCTTCCCTTGCCCAGCGCCAGTATCACATCTATTGATAGCGGGACTACATGCCGAACTTATTAATACTGATGAAGCTCTCGGTTCCCATAAATTTTATTCAACAAAAAGCCGCTTTCCCAAAAGAAAACGGCTTTTCTTGAGTGAAGCGGATTAATTAGTTTTTTCTTCTTTAGCCGCTTTTTTCTCCTGGTACAGCGCATCAAAATTGACAGGCGCAAGCATCAGGGGAGGGAAACCACCCTTGATCAACATGTGATCAACGGTTTCCCGAAGATAGGGGAACATGATAGCGGGGCACGCTGATCCAAGCGCCTCTTCCAGATGCTCTTTGGAGAATCCGCTGATCATAAAAAGTGCAGCCTGTTCAACAACCAGTTTGAAGGCCCCGATATTACTGGATGTATTGTGGGCTTTGATCGAGACAGTCAGAAGCACTTCATAGCGACCTTCTTCAATCGTATTGCTTTTAATATCCATATCCAGCGCAATTTCCGGTTTCCAGTCATCACGGAATACCGTCGCAGCATTTGGCGCTTCATAGTCAGTACGCTTTATATAAATTTTCTGCATTGAAAAATGCGGCCCGTTATTAGCTTGTTCAGCTTGAGACATAGTAATTTCCTCAATTTCTACACATATGAACTACGGCTCTAACAGCAGTCAGGCCATTGAATATTGTTCAATAATTTCTGGCTAGTGGTTCAGACAGATAGGCCGCTGAAGGCGGCAGGAGGGGAAGTATAGTCTCCCTGCTATCTCAAGAAAAGTCAGCTGATTATCGGGAGCAAACTCACTGGCAACACGACTATTTCAACGCTTGAGCCAGAAATAAAAAAGGTCCCGACCCTAAGGTCGGGACCCATAGCAACCACCATTAAATTTTGGCGGGAGCTGGCATTTCCAGCCACTCGAAGAAAGTCTTCAAGTCGGGCTGAATGTCGTGCATGACGGGGTACCAGGGAGTAGGTGCTTCCACGTCGTGCTGAATGCCGCAAGACGGGCAGTAGTACTCACGGTATACCTGCCAGTTAGTGTCGGGAGCCATGATGGCAGGATAAATCTGTTCCATCTTCTCTTCACTATCGCGAACGTAGATCAGAGCATTCAGCTTCCAGTTTTTACGGTAATCACCGAAGTCGTGACCACAGTCACACATAACTACGATTTCTTGGTCAGCTTTGCGCTCAACAACGTTCAGACGTGGACCCAGAGCCAGGATCACTTTGTCGTCATAATCAACGTTCTCGTTAAGCACTTCCATGTAAAGCTTGTAGCGATCGTTATCTTTCGGCATGGAAAGCATCAGGTGGACGGTATCCCAGTCCAGATCACCTTTAACCAGGTCAGCGACCTGTTTCTTAGTGTAAGTAGACATATCTAAACTCTCTTATGTTCTGTCAATTCATCAAGTGATAGAGCGGGGGCCGGGACTCGGGCCCCGCTCTTCCTATCTCGGCAAACAAGGTTGCCTTATTCTTCTACCATGACAACTGGGGTTACGTCGGGCAGGTCACCAATTTCCATGGTGATACGAGCACCGTACATAGGAGTACCCAGTTCTTCTTCAGGCAGTTCCCAAGACTCAGGCAGATCCCAGAATTCTTTGAATTCCGCCAGGAATGTGGGAGACAGATAGAAGCTTGACGCAAACATTTGTTGAACGGACAAAGACGCTTTCTTGTCGATGATGTTCTGACGCTCACCTTTCATCCACTCACGAACAGGCTGGCCGCGAGCGATACGCTCTTTGCGGATTTCAGCTTGACGAGCTTTAGTCTTGTCAGCATCAACGGTGTAAACACCTTCTTCATCTTTAGTGAATACAGCGCCGTAGATCTTGATGGCGAACTCTTCGAGAATGAAGTTTTGGTTCAGGTCA
Organism: Porticoccus litoralis; assembly: GCF_030676955.1. NCBI lineage: Bacteria > Pseudomonadati > Pseudomonadota > Gammaproteobacteria > Cellvibrionales > Porticoccaceae > Porticoccus > Porticoccus litoralis. The sequence continues at coordinate 71,670 of NZ_JAUUUU010000003.1, forward strand.
TCTTCAATCGCTTCGATTTCACGATCAAGAGGATCACCCAGGCCCGGACCACCGCGCAGGTAGTTCAAGTACAGGTCACCGTTGTCATACATTTCTTCAGTGGTAATACACTGCTTGTCACGCTTAACAATAGCACCTGGCTCCAGGTGTTTTTCAAACTCTTTGTCACGAGGATCGCGATCTTGACCCAGAGGCAGAGATTTGCCTTCAGCGATACGCTGCTTCAGACCGGTTTTGTGAGCTTCAAAACGGTAGCCAGTAGCTGACGGATAACCACCCATCAGGCCCCAGTCACTGTTCATGTAGCCGTTACCCATGAAGAACATGGTCCAGTCGGTAGAGTTCCAAACCATACGCAGTGTTTCGTAACCCAGACCACCGCGGTACTTACCGTAACCACCAGTGTTAGTCTTGATACGACGACCCATGTACAGCAGAGGCTCAGCCAGTTCCCAGATCTCGATATCACCCATATCACCTTCAGGGTTCCAGATCGCAGCAGCGTGGTTCAGACCATCTTTAACAGCACATGCACCAGTACCACAAGCAGCAGTTTCGAAGCTGTTAACCGCGTGGATTTCACCGTCCTGGTTTACACCGCCGCCTTGCAGCCAGTTACAGGGGTTGGAGTTTCCAGCGTTAACTTCTTCCAGGTAACCGCGACCGAAGTAGGTACGGCTCAGGCCGCGCCACAAGGAGCTCCAGGAAGATACCAGGAAGTGCCATGCGTCAGCGTGAGCTGTACGACGGTCATCCGGGTTAGTCCAGGTGCCTTTAGGGCAACGGAATTGAGTCGCATAACGAGGACCATCATTGATACGCTCGGTAGGAACCAGGGTCTGAGTCATCATTACCCAGATACCGGAAGTAAATGCAGTCGGGTTAGTGTTATAAGTGTGCCAACCCCAACGGCTGCAGCCTTCGAAGTCCAGACGCCAGGTAGCATCAGCGTTTACAGTGATGGTACAAGGCGCGTGCATGATGCTGTCCACTTTCGCGAAGGTAGACGGAACATGTACATCTTCGTGAGTATAAGGAACGTCAACGAATGCAACGGTCTTAACTTTACCGGGGATACACATCGCTTTGATGCGGCTGATCAGACCACGACGGCCATCTTCAACCACTTCGTACATGAATTGCTCAACTGGTTCTGCACCTTCTTCTTCGATCACTTCGAGAAGCATGTCGCGGATCATGTGAGCACCAGCAATACGGGTTTTCTCATCGAGAATCCAGTATTTGGTGGTACGTACGTTACGTTGAGACTCATGCAGGTAGTCGCGCAGCGGAGTATCTTTACGGCCGGTTTTACGACAGCTGATTTGGATACCGTCACCGAAACGCTGGATTTGGCCGTTGGACATAGAGCCAGGACCTACCGCACCAGTATCGATTACGTGAGTCATACCACCGACCCAACCTACCAGTACACCATCGTGGAAGATAGGTACGATGGTTGCGATATCACAGGGGTGAACGTTACCGATTTGACAGTCATTGTTGGTGAACATGTCACCATCTTCGATGCCGGGGTTCGCTTCCCAGTTGTTCTGGATCATGTATTTGATCGCAGCACCCATGGTACCCACGTGAATGATGATACCAGTAGAAGTTGCAACACAGTCACCGATGGCGTTGTACAAGGTGAAACACAGCTCACCTTCTTGCTCAACGATAGGAGAAGCAGCAATTTTCTTAGCCACTTCACGGGCGTTTACCAGGCCCGCACGAATCTTGGAGAAGATACGCTCGAAACCGATAGGATCCGCATCTTTGAACTCCAGATCCTTCATGCCATTGTAGAAGCCAGACTTGGCAGTACGCTCCAGAACAGCATTACGGTGCTCGTTCAGAGTCAGGCCACTTTTCAGCAGTGAGCCCGGTTTTGTACCCAGGGGGTTTTGTAAAATAGTCATTTTTTATCCTCTGTATCTTTTCGTCTATTTAGTCGACGTTAGCAATTCTCTATGGATAGCTAGTACTCAGTCCTTACACTTCGATCAAGTGGTACAGACGGTGTCCGTCCAACCAGGTTTCGAAGCCAGTAGGAACAACATAAGTAGTAGCATCGGACTCAATAACAGCAGGACCAGTAATGCGGTTACCTGGCAGCAGAGATTCCATTTTGTAGAGTTTTGCTTCAACCCACTCGCGGTTGTAGTAGAACGGACGAGTACCGATGAAGGCTTCTTCCGGAGGAGTCGGACCAGCATCTGGCTCAGAAGGAACAGCAGGTTTCTTGGTTTCAACAGTACCGCGCAGAATGGCGCCAGTGATACCAAAGCCCAGCTCCGGAGAACGAGCAGCGTCGGCGTAAACACGAGCATAGGTTTCGTCGAAAGTCTCAACCAGGGTGTCCCAATCTTCCGCCTTGGAAATAGAAGGCAGAGCAGAGTTCATTTCCAGGTCGTTCAACTGACCCAGGTACTGCATGCGGTATCCGGGAGTCAGAACGACATCTTCTGGACCAAAACCGTTGATACGGAATTCTTCCAGTACTTTCTCAGTCAGCTCATCCCAGGCACTTTGCAGAGTCTGAACAGCTTCCAGTTTGTCTTGAGTAGTGGACTCTTTGGTAATACCGATATCAGTAGATTTATCATAGCGGTATTCGAAGTCAGCAGTCGCACAACCGAAGGCAGAGAAGCCAGCAGCCCAAGCAGGGATAATAGTTTCTTTAAAGCCCAGGCCTTTGGTGTAACCGTAGGCGTGAACCGGGCCACCACCACCGTAGGAGAAGCACACGAAGTCACTCGGGCTGTAACCTTTAGCAGAGATCATCGCACGCAGGTGCTGACGCAGAGACAGGTCAAGCAGCTCGATTACACCGGCAGCTGCATCTTCCAGAGACAGACCCAGCGGATCAGCAACCTGATCTTTAACACACTGCTTAGCACGCGGAACGTCCAGCTCCAGAATACCGCCGAGGAAGTTGTCGGGGTTCAGGTAACCGAGAATGATGTGACAGTCAGTTACAGAAACAGTGTCAACACCGCCGTCAGGCCAGCAAGTACCTACACGGTAACCGGCTGAGTCAGGACCCAGTTTGATGGAGTTACTGTAAGGATCGATACGTACGAAACTACCAGCACCCGCACCGATGGTGTCCATCGCTACCAGAGGCAGAGACAGTACCAGACGCGCCATATCGCCGTCCTGGTAAATAGCGAATTGACCTTTAACGATCAAGGCCATATCGAAGCTGGTACCACCGATGTCGGAACATGCGATGTTGTCGATACCCAGCTGCTGAGCCAGATATTTCGCACCGATTACACCACCGATAGGACCGGATACCAGCGTACGTGCCAGCTCTTTTGCTTTCCAGCTGATGGTACCACCGTGAGAAGCCATAACACGCAGGTCATAGTTAGCACCAACGGCTTTCATACGCTCGCTCAGAGAAGACAGAATCGCACGTGAAGGCTCAGCCGCGTAAGCTTCCAGAATAGTAGTGTTAGTACGGTGAGTTTCTTTACGTACTGGGTAGTAATCAACAGAAGCAAAGACTGGGATATCAACACCCTTCTCTTTAGCAACTTCTTTTACAACGTCACGAACTGCACGCTCGTGGTCACCGTTCAGGTATGAGCTCAGGAAGCTGATTACGATGGCTTTAACGCCTTGGTCGATCAGCTCAGCAGCTGCTTCACGGGCTTCGTCCAGACGAACGGGGAATACCACGCCACCTTTAGAGTCAACACGCTCGGTTACACCGCGAGTGTCGTGTACGTGAACCAGAGGCTCGTCGTAACGGTGAGTGTTAAGGTGCAGACGATCTTCAAAGGCATAACCCAGGTAGCACTGAATCGCACGGCCCATACGGTGAAAATCTTCAAAGCCTTTACTTACGATCAGACCAGTGCGCAGACCTTTACGGCCAACAACCCGGTTCAGCATGGCAGTACCGGAGAATACGCAGGTTACCATTTGCGGGAAAACTTCTTCTACAGACAGACCCCAGTGAGCAAGTGCATCCCTACTGGACTCCATTACTGCTGATGGCTCATCCACGTCACTTTGTGCTTTACCTACAACGAACTCGCCGTCGGCGCGCACAAAAAAGGTATCGGTCATCGTGCCGCCGGCATCGATACCCATAACTTCTACAGGATTGGTTGTTAAATCATTCAAGGTTATATCCTCTAGTTATGTTGATTTACTACTACTCCGCCCCATTCATTGGACCCATTGATGAGACCGTTAGTTATGATTTTAGGGAGGAGTGCCCTCGCTACAGCTATAGCAATAGCCGTGCCAATTTTAATTTATTGTTAAATTTTATTGTCTTATAAGGGTTTTCAAATCAATGGCCACCTAAACCGTCCGAAAAACGTTCGAATATCAGTCGCAGGCCGGACATTAATCGAACACGGATTAAACCATGGCACCTATAACATGTCTACGACCATAGTATTAATCGCCATTTACCCCTCCATATTGGCCGAATTCGGCCCCAAATTTAGCTTTTTCACCCTCCAGGCGCCCCTTAAGCCCTTCTAAAACTTGTTTTTTCACTCTCAGGAGACGAAGATACGCAGTCCTACCCTATAATTTCAGTGTGATAACTATAAAAAGTCGGCGAGTGAGAGTGCCATGAGTTACGAATCCTCCCTTAAAGGGTCGGCTGCCGTATCGCATCCGACGCGTGTAGCATCAGCCCGAGAAAAACTACTGACCGACGGAAACCTGCCCGACAACACCGTGCGTTCTGTTATCGAAGCCTCCTGGCAGCGCTGTGTAACGAGCCAGGTTGACCCTCTGGTTGCCAAGCACAGCCTGGAGTTAAGCAGTGACGAACTCATGGGTATTCGCCGGCAACATAAAGAGCTCATATCTGCGTCTGAAATTATCATGCGCGAAGCCAAGGAGCTGCTTGCCGAATCCGGCACAATCATGCACCTGGTCACACCATCAGGCATGATCCTCGATTATGAAGGCGACCCCGCCACCCTGGAGCTGGCCAACAACTTCAGCCTTATTCCTGGCGCGAACTGGAATGAACAAGCAGCCGGTACCAACGCCATCGGCACCGCTCTCAATATTGGAGCGCCTGTTCAGGTTCACGCTTTTGAGCATTTCTGTGAAAACATCAGTCGTTGGACCTGTTCTGCGGCAGTGATCCGAGACCCCTTTGAAAAACGCCTGTTAGGCGCACTCAATATCTCGGGGCTGAAAAACACTCTGCATGATTACTGCTTGGCGTTGGCCATTTCAGGCGCACGCAGAATTGAAGGCCAGTTTGCCCAATTAAAAATGGCCCAACGTGATTTGCTGCTGGGCTCCACCATTGATCACTTTACTAACTCCGGTAATGATGGGGTTTTACTCTTTGACATGGATGGCAAGCTGGTTCGCGCCAATACCATGGCAGATAAAGTGTTGGCGGCCAGAGGGATTAAGATTAACCTGACGCCATACAACCCCATACTGACTTTGAACAGTGAAGGCGTGTTTACTCCCGAGTCCGAACGCGCCCTGAACCAAATCGACTCCAACTGGGTCCAACCGGTCATTCATCAAGGCGAGCAGATTGGCTATCTTGCGATTATTCCTCTCCCCGCTCGTCAGTCACAGAGAGCTACGAACCCAGTGACCAATGTCCCACCACCGTCCCGGTCTACCGGATTTTTCCGCTTGGTCGGTCAAAGCGCCCCTTTCCTCAAAGCGGTACAACAGGCAAAACGTATTGCCAAGGCACCGATCCCGGTACTTTTACAGGGTGAAACCGGTGTCGGCAAGGAACTCTTTGCCAGAGCCATGCATGAAGAAGGGCCTTCACAGACAGGCGAGTTTGTCGCTCTTAACTGTGGTGGTTTATCGCGAGACCTATTGGCCGGCGAATTATTCGGCCATGTTGAAGGCGCTTTTACCGGCGCTCGACGTGGCGGCATGATTGGCAAGATCGAGGCCGCCAACGGTGGCACCCTGTTCCTGGATGAAATCGGCGAAATGCCCCTGGACCTTCAACCCATGTTCCTGAGGGTCCTGCAAGAGTCGGAAATCTGCCGTGTCGGTGAAACCCGCCCACGCAAAGTAAACTTTCGCCTGATTGCCGCCACCAACCGCGACCTGGCACAGGAAGTTGCAGAAGGTCGTTTCCGCATGGATCTGTACTACCGAATCTCGTCTATGACGCTGACGGTACCTCCTCTGCGCGAACGCAAGGGCGATGTCTCACTCCTGGCACAAAATATTTTTGCTCACCTGCTGGAGCAATATTCCGGCGACCAGAAAAGGCTAAGCAAAAAAGTTTTGGAACTCTTGGAACGCCACAACTGGCCGGGCAATATTCGGGAGCTGGGCAACCTAATTACGGCGGCTTTTTTCCTGTCTGACCGTGAAGAGCTCACGCCAGATGACCTGCCCAAAGACTTTCTGGCAGCCCATTCCTCTACCTTGGAAGACGACGATGCCAACCCCCTCGATCTGGCCGAAAAAGAGGTCATCATTCGTGCCATCAGGGAACAGGGCGGCAATCTGACCCAGGTTGCGAAACAGCTCAACATCGCCAAAAGCACGCTTTACATCAAGCTGAAAAAATATGGTATTGAGCGCCCATAACCAGCGACTTAAATTCGCAGAAAAAAGGCCGACAATTGTCGGCCTTTTTATTTGGCGATTTTTCAAAAACAGCTAGCTGCCTTCGTCCACGGAAAATTCCCGAGCAATACGCAGGGTTCTTGTAGCCAGCTGTACTTCCTTCAGAAACAGCATCAACGCCACAATCAGGAACACCAGTGCCAGCACGAAAAAGCCAATTATCAGGCCTCCGATATGCAGCTTCCAGAAACCACCAACAAACAAGCTGACGATTAAGGTACACACAAGTAGTGCGGCAGCCGTACACAGGCCGATGGCCCAGTTGGTGATTTTCGACCGCCGCCAGAGAATGCGCAGTTCCCGCTGACAAATGTCTTTTTGCTCCAGATCTGTGAGGCGCAGCTCCCGCAAACCCACCACTCTTGCACGATCGACGATTCGACCCAGCCTTCCTGACATGACATTTAAAAAGCCGGCGATCCCTGCCAGCAGGAACACTGGTGCAACCGCCAACTGAATAATCAGCGCCAGATCTGTGGCCGTTATGATCGGATTGATACTCAACACCACCCCCTAATTTTCATTTTCAGTACCCAACACTCCAACGCGCTGCATTTTTTCCTGCAAACGCTCCCCACAGATGTAAATGGCCGGCACCAGCAGCAGTGTCACAAACGTGGCCACCAATACACCAAATGCCAGGGAAATCACCATCGGTATCAGAAACTGAGCCTGCGCACTTCGTTCAAACAATATTGGCATCAAACCAAAAAAAGTCGTCAACGACGTCAGCACAATGGGCCTGAAGCGATCTCTGGCACCCTGCATGACAGCATCCAGAGCCTGCCACCCCTCCTTTCTGAGCTGGTTAATGCGGTCGATCAGTACCAGGTTGTCATTCACTACCACACCTGCTGCCGCCAACACGCCCATCATGGAAGGCATGCTGATTTCCTTGCCAAATAATATGTGGCCGAGAATAGCGCCGGCAATACCAAAGGGTACTGCGCTGAGAATCATGACGGGTTGCCAGTAGGAGCGAAACTCCACCGCGAGAAAAGCATAAATGGCTAACAGGGCAAGCAACATCATCTGCAGGAACCCAGTTTCAAATTCCTGTTGATCTTTCTGGGCACCGGCAATCTCCAGCGTTAACCCCGGATACTTTTCTTCCAGCGCCGGCCAGCGTTGTTGCAGCAATGCCCCGACCACCTCATTGGCCGAGGCAGCCCCCCTCGTCAATTCTGCTTCGATTTCCACCATCCGCATGCGATCGCGGCGCTTGATCTCGGTATAACCCGGCACGAAGGTCGCTTCAGCAACAGCATTGAAGGGGATTTCTCGCCCGTCATCCGTACGAATGCGCAACTGATCCAGCGAAGAAACACTAGCGCGCTCCTGCTCCGGGTAACGCACCATCACTTTGACATCTTCTTTTTCACGGGGAATTCGTTGTGCTTCAGCGCCGTAGAAGGCATTGCGCAATTGTCCTGCCACATCGCTCAGCCCGACACCCAGGGTATCAGCCCCATCCTGCAGACTGATTTCAATTTCCTGCCTGGCTGTACGCAGGGAGCTTGAGGTATTGAAAACGCCGGGATAACTGCCCAATGCCGCCTCAACTTCAGCGGTTGCAGCGCGTAAATCGTCCATGTCGCGCCCCTTTAACAGCAGATTGATGTCCTTTGGCCGCCCCATCAAGGTGTACTCGACTTCATACTCTTCGACGTTTTCCACCGGTCCAATATGTTTGCGCCACAACTCGGCAACTGCTCGCGATGACACCGAACGCGTCTCATTGCTGGCCAGCTCAAGCACCACTGAAACGACGTTTTCCTTGCTCTCGGAAAAATGGTTTACCAGCACCGAACCGCCATCTTCCGCCATCATCAGGGGTTCCTGCTTTAATCCTTCGACGCCCTGCTCGATCTGCTCCATGATATCCAGCGTGCGTTGGAAACCCACTCCCTCCTGCAGCTCGACAGTAGCCCGCAAGTACTCACCTTCCACCACCGGGAAAAATGCGACCCGCAGCCATCCGGTGAAAAACACGCCGAGAACCACAATTAACACCGCGAGAAACAGGGAAATGGTGGTCGCGCTATGGGCCAGCGCTCTCGCCAGAAGGGGTCGATAGGTATTTTCAGCGAAATTTTTTAGCGCCCCTGAGGTGTGCTGACGAGCATTGCGCAACCATCGGGTTACTAGCCAACGGGGTGGCTTTTCCGGCTTCAGGTGACGCAAATGTGCAGGGAGAATCAGGAACGACTCCAGCAGGGAAAAAGCCAGTGCAATCAAGGCCACTTTAGGCATTTCCTGCATCAGCTTGGTGGAATCCCCAGGCAGCAAAAGCATGGGAACAAATACCACCATGGTGGTTAACACGGCGAATGTCACTGGCTTTGATACGGAATGCGCCCCGAGGATGGCACTCTCCACACCTTTCAGACCCCGTTCATAATGTGCGTAAACACTTTCACCCACAACAATGGCATCGTCCACCACAATGCCCAGAATGAGCAGAAATGCGAACAGTGAAACTACGTTCACACTGATACCCAAATAGGGCATGACCCAGAGTGTGCCCACATAGGCAATGCCAATACCCGCAGCGACCCAGAAAGCCAGCGCCGGTCGCAGGAACAGCACCAGCAACCCAAACACCAACAGCAAGCCGCCCAGGGCATTTTTTAACAACAGGTCGATACGACTGTTCAGGTAAACGGAAAGGTTGCGCCAGACAACCAATTCAACACCAGGCTGTAACGTGGGTGTTTTCTTATCGATATATTGCTGAACCGCCTCGGAAGTGGTGACCACATCCGGATTGCGCGTATTGAAGAGATTGATAAAGACCGCTGGCTTGCCGTTAAACAGTGACACCAGATCCTGCTCGGCAAAACCATCATTGATATGGGCAATGTCACCGAGCGTGATTTCCGTGCCATCTGCATCAGGCAACACCACAATGCGCTCAAAATCTGCGCGGTGGTAGGCCTGTCCGCGGGTTTGCAAAACAATATCACCCGCCACTTCGCGGATTTCCCCGGCTGGCAGGTTGATGGAAGATCGACGGATGGCCGCCACCACATCCTCAAAACGCAACTGGTAGCGTCGCAATGCATCTTCCGATATCTCGACGGAAACTTCTTCCGCACGGGTTCCACCAATTTCCGCCAGGGTCACCCCCGGCAGGTTCACCACCTCATCGCGAATAGTTTCAGCCAGGCGCTTAAGATCGCCCTCATTTAACGGACCGGCAACGGCCAGGCTGAGAATTTGTGTACGGGCCAGCACTTCCTTGATTTGCGGCCTTTCAGCATCAACCGGGAACGTGTTAATGGCATCCACACGTGATTTCACATCATTGAGCAGCTTCTGGGTGCTGTAGCCATCGGCCACTTCAATTTCTATCCGGCCTCCACCCTGGTAGGCAAAGGAACGGATCTCCTCAATACCATCCAGGTCGTGAACTTCTTCCTCCACCCGAATACAGACCTGCTCTTCAACCTCCCGGGGGCCGGCACCGGGATATGGCACCTCGACCTGCACAACGTCTCTGGGAATTTTCGGGAACATTTCCTTGTCGAGCCCGGGAAGACTGGTAAACCCGCCCACCAGGATCATCCACATCAGAAGATTGGCAGCTATCGGATTGTTGACCCACCAGGCGATCAACCCTTTACCGGAAGCACTCATTGGCCTGTCGCCACATCCGAACTGATGACGGGCTCGATAGACATGCCTTCAATCACATATCCCGGGCGCTCCAACAGTACTTGCTTACCCTGCTCGATACCGGTGACCAATGCCTGCTCACCGGAGAACTGCAACACCTGAACCGTGACGATCTGTAATTGCTGTTGATCATCCAGCACCAGCAGACGATTTTTTTCATACAGCGCTGAACGGGGCACCGACAACACATTCTGGAAAGTTTTTCCGGCAATCTCGGCCTGCACAAATAGGCCCGTCACCATGGGTGGCTGGTAAGCCAGTGGCTCTGAAACCTCGACAATGCCATACAGTACGCGGCTTCGGGTATCAATACTGGCCTCTGTTCGCAGTAACCAACCCTGCCAGGTAGCCTGCTCCCCGCCAACCCACGCACTCAGTGTGACAGGCAATCGCACCTGCTGGTTGGGTTGCAGAGGCAGCTCTAACAAGGCTGTCTGATCCGCCGTCAGCGGCAACCTGATTTCCGCAATGCCAATATCAAAAATAGCGGCTACTTGCGTACCGGCGCTCACGTATTGACCGAGATCGACTTCTGTCTGCCGCACCCGGCCAGCAAATGGTGCGCGAATACTGGTGCGCTCCAGGTTGATCAGCGCCTGTTGCAAATCGGCCTCCGCCGCAGCCAACGCCGCCTTTGCCGCTTTTAGCTGGGGCTCCCTCAAAAACAGGGCATTACCTTCCGTGTTGCCCAGGTCACGCCACTCACGCTTTGCCTGACGCGCCTGACCACTTTCCATAGCCAGTGTTTTCTCTGCCTCCGCCACCCGCGACCTGGCCTGGGTGACAGCGATGCGGTAGTCGCGATCATCCAACTGCAGCAATGGCTCCCCCTGTTCGAAGAAGCCACCATCGACAAAGTTCTCAGACACGGCCACCACCTGACCGCTGACTTCTGCGGTCAGGGTAATTTCTGTCTTGGGCTGAACAGTCCCCTGCGCATAGACCTGTATCTGCCTAGGCTGGGGGTCTGCCACTTGTACGGGGATCTTTGGCGCCTGCTCTGTACCTGGCATTTGCGGTTGTGGCACCGGTTTGGCCGCCGCCAACAGCATCACCACGATAATCGCCCCCAGAAGAATGGATAGGGGGATAATCCAATTTTTGATTACAGCTTTGGGCACAGAGCGTTCCTTATTCAGAGAATCCATTATGGCAAAAATGGTTGCCATAGGGCGCAGCAATTGGTGAGAAAAGCCTGCGATAACAGGCCAGATATTGGGCACGGTTTTGTCATGAAAGTTTCTTTTTACTGCAACCGCGCAGTCATCTGCCTTATTTAGGCTTGTGGCAAATGAGGGAAATATTATGCGTTACAACACCATCTGGCTATCCGACATTCACTTGGGGTACCGGGACTGCAAAGCGGATTATCTGCTGGATTTCCTAAGCAATACCCAAGCCAACACCCTTTTCCTGGTCGGCGATATCGTCGACCTGTGGGCCATGAAACGCTCTTTCCTCTGGCCAAAAAGTCACCACGAGGTGCTGCGAAAAATTATTGCACTCGCCAACAACGGTACACGCATTGTATACGTACCCGGCAACCACGATGGATTAGTCCGCGAAGTCATCGGCAATTCCATTCTCAACATAGAAGTTTGCGCAAACTATGTACACACCACTGCCGAAGGAAAACGCCTGCTAATGATGCACGGCGATGAACTCGATCATGCAGTGCTGTGCAGCCCCTTCCGGCGCCTGGTGGGCGATGCCAGCTACAGCTTGCTGTTGCGCATGAACCGGTGGGGCAACTGTATTCGCCGTTGGTTCGGCCTGCCTTACTGGTCACTGGCCTATTACGTGAAAAACCGCGTCAAAAATGCCCGCGAAGCCATCACAGCCTTTGAAGAAGCCGCTGCCCAGGAAGCCCGCCGTCAGCAGGTGGATGGCATTGTCTGCGGCCACATTCACCAGCCGGAAATTCGCAATATCAACGACGTGCTGTACTGCAACGACGGTGATTGGGTAGAAAGCTGTACCGCATTGGTGGAACACGGCAACGGCAAGCTGGAACTGGTCCACTGGGCGGATCTGCAACAAAGCATCAAATCTGACCTGGCGGCCAACGATGAGACCATCACGGCTCCCTATGCCCTGCCACGGTTATCCCCTTAATTTTCACACTCCTCTAACATGCCCGCCTCGGCACCACGGCCGACCGCCAGGTAGTCAAATCCCAGCGCCGACATTTTTTTCGGGTCATAGAGGTTTCGACCGTCAACGATGACTTTCTGATTCATTTTTTCGGCGAGCTGAGCAAAGTCCGGTGCCCAGAAATGTTTCCATTCAGTGCAGATTACCAGCGCATCAGCACCCTTAACCGCCGCCTCCTTCGTACCCATCAAAGCAAGGTCCTTGCGGTCACCATAAATGCGCTGACACTCTTCCATGGCCTGAGGATCGTACGCCTGTACCGCAGCACCCCCCTGCCACAGGGCTTCCATTAACACCCGGCTCGGGGCCTCACGCATATCATCAGTCCGTGGTTTGAAGGCCAATCCCCACAAGGCAATCACCTTGCCAGCCAACTGGCCATCAAAGTAACTGTTTACCTTGTCAAACAGCCGTTGTTTCTGGTGGGCATTGACCTGCTGCACCGCTGATAACAGATGGGCCTCATACCCCACTTTGTGAGCGGTCGCCTGCAGGGCCTGCACATCCTTGGGGAAACAGGAGCCCCCATAACCGCAACCGGGATAGATAAAGTGGTAGCCAATGCGGGGATCAGAGCCGATGCCCTGACGCACTTTTTCGATATCAGCACCGAGGTGTTCTGCCAGATTGGCAATCTCATTGATAAAACTGATTTTTGTCGCGAGCATGGCATTGGCAGCGTACTTGGTCAGTTCCGCAGAGCGCACATCCATCACCAGCAAGCGCTCGTGGTTGCGGTTAAAAGGCGCGTACAACTCGCGCATCAACGCCTCTACCCGCCCTGAACTGGTCCCTAGAATAATGCGATCCGGCTTCATAAAATCGGCAAGTGCGGCCCCTTCTTTCAAGAATTCAGGGTTCGACGCAACCTCAAAAGAGATATCGGCCCCACGCTGTCGTAACTGTTGCTGTACGACCTCAGAGACACGATCCGCCGTACCCACAGGCACCGTAGATTTGGTCACCACCACGGAGGGTTTTGCCAGGTAGTCACCGATGGTTTTCGCCACAGACAACACATGTCGAGTGTCTGCCGTGCCATCCTCATCGGTGGGCGTGCCCACGGCAATAAAGATGACATCACCATGTGCCACAGCGAGCTGAGCATCACAGGTAAATTCAATCAGCTGTTCCTGCTGGCCTTCCAACAGATAGTCTTCCAAACCCGGCTCAAAAATCGGACAGATACCCCGTTGCAACAAGGCTACCCGAGTCTCGTTCTGATCCACACAAACCACATGGTGCCCAACGTGGGCCAGGCAAGCACTGGTCACCAGCCCCACGTACCCACCGCCAAAAACCGTCACTTTCATCCGTGTATTTCCTAAAGAATTTTCTTGATGATGTGACCGTGGCATGACATGGCCATGTCAGATAGATGACGTTTTTAAGTCAACCAAGGTAGCTCTGCTCATCGGCCAATTTCAGTTACACTTAGCGTCAGACCTTGCAGCACACCGCCACTCGACAGGCTTGGCTCCAAAAATCAGTACCGAAAAATGGCCTGCTTTTATACAGGGTGAGACCAGTACGCAGTGATTGTCAGCATTGGGAATTTATCAGTCCCTATAGAGGTCGAAGCGATCAAGCGGCATCAAATTGGTAACCGTTCGACAGACCATTTACATACGGTCAACTGACCGAATCAACACAAGGAACTCCCGTTGCCCCTGCTCAAAAGCCGACTGGATTTGCTCTCTTCCGACCCTCACTCAAAGCTGTTGTCCGGTGTTGTTCGCGGTATCGAAAAAGAAAGCTTGCGGGTGACCCCTGAGGGAACGCTGGCCAAATCTCCCCACAGTGCCTCACTGGGGTCTGCACTTACCCACCCCCAAATCACCACCGACTATTCGGAAGCGCTGCTGGAATTTATCACGCCACCGTCAAGCGATGCCGATCAGGTGTTGAAGACACTGGAGAATATCCATCGCTTCACCTACCGCCAGATTGGCGACGAGCTGTTATGGGCCAACAGTATGCCCTGCCAGCTAAGCGGCGACAGCGACATACCCGTGGGCCAATACGGCAGCTCCAATATCGGTCAGATGAAAACCATTTACCGGGTCGGACTCGGTCATCGCTATGGCCGATTGATGCAGACCATTGCCGGCATTCACTACAATTTTTCAGCGCCCTACGCGCTGTGGGAACTGCTGCGTAAACATGAACGTCCGGAGCAGTGCCTACAGGACTTTAAAACCGACAACTATTTTTCGTTGATTCGTAATTTCCGCCGCCGCTTCTGGTTGTTGCTCTACCTGTTTGGCGCATCCCCAGGTGTGTGTCGCAGCTTTGTCCGCGGTCGCGAGCATCAACTGGAGCCCTTCGGCAAGGATGATCACAGCCTTCACAAACCCTTCGCCACTTCACTGCGCATGGGCGACCTGGGCTACCAGAGCAAAGCTCAGGAACAGCTGGTGGTGTGTTACAACGACCTACGCAACTATGTTTCCACCTTGCGAAAGGCTCTGCTGCAGCCCTATCCCGAGTATGAAGCCGTTGGTCTGAAGGATGCTGATGGCTCCTACCACCAGCTCAGCACCCACCTGCTGCAGATTGAGAATGAGTTCTACAGCACCATACGCCCCAAACGAACCACTCGATCTGGGGAGGTGCCTCTCTGGGCTCTGTGGGAGCGGGGTGTGGAATATATTGAAGTGCGCTGCATTGACCTCAATCCTTACCTCCCATTGGGCATTGATCGTCAACAGATCGACTTCCTGGATATCTTTCTTCTCACCTGCCTGCTTTCAACCAGCCCGGCCACGGATGACCAGGAATACCGCAACATTCTGGATAACCAGCGGCGTACGGTCTACGAGGGTCGCAACCCTGACGTCAAGCTGCAGGATGGCAGCCAGCTACGATCTCTGGGGGAGTGGGCAAAAGCGCTATTTGATGAGATGAGACCGGTGGCTGAACTGATGGACAAACATCATCAGAATTCCGAATACAGTCTGACCCTGAGCCGCCTTGAAGCCCGACTGGATGACCCGTCGCTGACACCATCAGCACAACTGCTAGCCGAGATGGCAGAAACCGGCCAGACCTATTTTCGAGTGGCCATGAACCATGCCATCCGGCATCGCCAGCATTTTCTGGATACACCACTGCCCAAAGACATTGAACAACAGTTTAAAGATGAGGCTGAAGCGTCCCTACAAAAGCAGCGCGATATTGAAGCCAGCGATACGCAAACATTTGACGAGTTCCTTGCCAACTATTATCGGCAATACGACTTTCAACTATGAACTACCTTGCCCACCTGTACCTGTCAGGTGAAAACCCGCAATGCATGGTGGGCGGTCTGCTGGGTGATTTCATCAAGGGACCATTGAAAGGCGAGCTCCCCAGTAACATCGAATCCGGTATTCAGCTGCATCGTCAAATTGATGTATTCACTGACAGGCAGCCTGAAGTTCAGAACGCTATCGAGCGCTTCTTACCACCCTATCGCAGATTCGCCGGCATCCTGCTGGATCTTTGCTACGACCACCTGCTGGCTGCCAATTGGTCGCAGTACCATAACAGTGAGCTGGATGACTTTTGCCAGGATTTTTATCGCACACTGACCAACTATCAGAACATTCTGCCTGCGGGCGCAAAACGCTTTTGCGAGGTCGCCCCCAGGGTGAACTGGTTGCAGAATTATGCCCGGTTTGCAGAACTGGAAACCATGCTGGAACGCATTGGACAACGATTCAGGAACCCGGTGCCACTTCATGAAGCCTTCCCATTACTTGAACAGCAATATCCCCTGCTGGAGCAGGAGTTCCATCAGCTGTTTCCCCGCCTGATTGAGTTTTCGGTAAAGCAACGTCTAGAATCGAACCAACTTTGACAAGGAAATTCACTATGCCCTCTACCCGACAAGTTTTTCTGCTGATGTTTGTCGCTTGCCTGTCGCTGATACTTGTTGCCCTGTATATGCAGCATGTCATGGAACTGACGCCCTGCTATCTGTGCATTACCCAGCGGGTTTTTGTAATGCTCACCGGGGGTATTGCACTGCTGGCTTTTCTCCACAACAGCAAAATCCGACTTTACGGAATACTCACCGCACTGAGTGCTCTAGGGGGCAGCTTTTTTTCCGGCAAGCAACTGTGGTTGCAAAGCCTGCCCGAAGATCAGGTGCCGGCCTGCGGGCCACCCGCCGAGTACCTGTTCGATGTATTCAGTTTCAACCAGGCATTGAGCATGCTGCTGCGTGGCGACGGCAATTGTGCTGAAGTTCAGTGGACCTTTCTGGGCCTTAGTATTCCGGGCTGGACCATGATCTGCTTCCTTGGACTGGCTGCCCTGGGCCTCTGGCAGGTTGTTCGCAAGCCGTGAACATGTTGCGCGGCCTTGCCACGCTGGTTTGTTTTCAGGGCATCGGCGAGGCCGTTGTTTACCTGAGCGATATGCCCATACCCGGACCGGTAATTGGAATGGTGCTGTTGTTTGCGACACTGCAACTCACCGGCACAGAGACCCCGGAATGGCTGGGTGAAACGGGGCATTTCATGATCCGCTGGCTATCGTTGATGTTTCTACCCGCCTGTACCGGGCTGTTTTTTTTACCGGACATCACGACCGATCAATGGCTACCAATCATTGGCGCCATGTTTCTGGGCACGCTTTTAACCATGGCTGCGTCAGGCTACCTCATGCACCGACTGATGCCTGATCCTGACAGGGACAGCCAATGACCTCCGCGCTCACTACGTTGACCCTGTTTGCTCTGACTGGCGCGGCATTCTTCATAGCGTTTACCCTGTATCGCGCCTCTCATGCCCGCCCGGCCATACAGGCACTGTTGCATCCCCTGGTAGTCGGACCACTACTGGTGACAGGTGTACTGTTATTGACCGGGGTCAGCTATTCACACTATCGGCAGGCCAACAGTCCGTTTTTTTATCTGCTGGGCACCGCAACGGTGGCTCTGGCTATTCCCCTGCACCAACAATTTCACCATATTCGCCGCTTGGCACGCCCCCTACTGACCACCTTGCTGTTTGGGGCCAGCTTTGCGGTTATCAGTGCGCTGGGCATTGCGTGGCTGCTGGGGGGCAATAGTGAAACACTGGTCTCTCTGGCACCCAAATCTGTTACCACCCCCATCGCACTGGGCATCGCAGAAAAGGTTGGCGGCCTTCAGGGTTTGACGGCGGGGGTGGTGGTTTTCACCGGTGTCATTGGTGCCATTCTCGGCCCACTGCTGTTCAGCAAACTGGGTATCCGGGATGACCGCATCATCGGCTTTGTCACCGGCATCTGCGCCCACGGCGTGGGCACCACCCGCGCCTTCGAGATCAGCTCCCGCTGTGGCGCATTTTCCAGCCTCGGGCTGGGAATGACCGGCGCGCTGACAGCATTGATCCTGCCCTGGCTTATTCTCTGGTGGTTTTAAGCTGCGTACAGAACTGAGCCCTTTTTTCGGGCCTTGCCAGCCACCCCCCGTTTCCCTATGCTTGGTCGACCAATAACAACAAAAGCAGCTGTTTATGCTTGAAAACTGCAAGTCGGCACAGGAACGTTGGGGTGGCGTCAGCCATTTAATTGATCAATGGCTTCAGGAGCGCCAGGATATGCTGGTGCGCTTCTGTAGCCTCGGAGATATCCGTACCTTCAATAGTGATGACCTCTCTCACCGCCACAAGGTAAAAGCCTTTTGTGAAATTCTTGTGGACTATACGTCCGCCGGACATTTTGAGATTTACGACCAGTTGGTGCGGGAGGGTAAAGACTTCCGGGACGGCGATGCACTGCACACCGCTAACCAGCTTCTGAAAACTATCGATGCGACCACAGAGCGGATTCTAGACTTCAACGATAAATATCTGGAAACCGATGATCTGTCCTCACTGGGAGTCGACCTCTCTTCACTTGGGGAGTCGCTGAGCGCCCGCATGGAGGCAGAAGATATGATGATCGAAGTTCTGCACACATCACATCAGGATAAGCTGGCCCCCTGAGTCCCGCTCCAGACAGGACAACCCATTGAACGCAATAAAAAAAGGCCCAAAGGGCCTTTTTTTATTGCATTGCGACTACTCTTGTTCTTGTTATTCAGCGACCACGTTGATTAGCTCTACTTCAAAAATCAGTGTGGCATTGGGACCGACCAGACCAGAAGTACCGCTTGGTCCATAGGCCAGATCTGCCGGAATATACAACTCCCAGACCGCCCCTTCCTGCATTTTCTGCAAGGCTTCTGTCCAACCGGGAATCACCTGATCGAGACGAAGCTCAACGCTACCACCGTGATTTTCCGAGGCATCAAACTCGGTACCATCAATCAGGCGACCGCGGTATTTGACCTCAACCGTACTGGCGGCACCAGGCATGGCACCGGCACCCACCTGCAATACTTTGTACTGCAGACCCGTCTCGGTGGTTACCACACCTTCTTTTCCTGAGTTTTCCTCAAGAAATGCCTTGCCCTCTGCAGCATTGTTTTCCGCGGCCAGTCGCATAGCTTCCTGACGCTCAGCCGTGGCTTGCTCCTGCTTGGCCTGCTGTTGTTGCTGAAATTCCTGAACTACCGTCGTCAACTCCTCCTGACTGAGGCGCGGATCGCTACCTGCCAGGGCATCATCAAAGCCGGCGAGAAAAGCTTCACGATCCAGTTCAATCTCTGGCTGTGCAGAAAACCTGCCGCCCGTGTCCATACCAATCAGATAGCTCAGTTTCTGTGCCTGGTTATCCAGCGCAACCGATGAGTCCACCTGGCCAGAGTCGGCATCGTCCTGGCAAGCCGTCAACGTCAGTGACGCTGTCAAGGCCAGCAACACCAGTTTGATTTTCATAATTCATCCTTTATCAATTGCTTGTTCAGCCAGCATCTTACAGCAATTTATGCTGAGAAATGTGGCCGGTTTAAAGGCCACAGCAGTGGCGACTGGTTTACAAGGGACGGCGCACCCGCCTGGGACAGGAAAAGCTCAAGGTTGGCCTTCTGTACTCCGAGTATCTCCTGATCACAGGTCAGAGCATTAGCGCTGGGTTCACCCAGCCACCAATCGGCCAGCATATCCTGTACCACCCGCTCTGCGCTCAGCTCCAACTCCCGTACGCTCTTTTCTATCTGGCCAGCTGAGAAGGCAGAATCTTTCAGATAACGCCGCAACTGTCGTAGTCGCTGTACAACCTGCTTATCCCACTCCGCGATGACGCGTTGTGCATTGTGTATCTGCGTTTTGTTCAGCTTTTCACCTCTGGAACCGGTCCAGCAGCAAAAGAGCAGCAGGTTGATATTGACGCCATAGGCGTCCTGCAAATGGAGGCATGCCTCTGCCACCTCCCTGCGACTGTAATGCGCCAGTGAAAATTCCCAGAAGGGATTGTCCGGTCTCTTTGGGGCCGCCATCAGGTCATTGCCAACACTGCATCCACGAGCTTGTTGATACCGATGGCGGCTTCTCCAATATTTTCCGCCAACATATAGGCGGGCGTCGTTACCAGCTTGTTGGCCTCATCGATACAGACCTCATCTACACCACAATTTTTGTGAATAGCGCCCGTCGCTTCAACAGCCCGTGCAACCCCCGAGTCATTGCCAATGGTGCACGTTGCGCCATCACCAAACAGAACGCCGGTCATGGCGGGGGCGATACACATCAAACCCACCGGCTTGTTTGCCTCACGCATGGCCTGCACAAAAGCAACCAGAGAGGGGATCACCGTCAGATCAGGGCCGTTCACGGCAAAATCAGAGAGGTTTTTGGCGGCGCCAAAACCGCCGGGAAGTATCACGGCATCAAATTCGGCCGCATCGGCGTCTGACAGGTTCTGAATGTTACCTCTGGCAAGGCGGGCTGCCTCTATCAATACGTTACGCTCCTCGCCTTCCATCACTTCACCAGTAGCATGGTTGATGACATGGAGCTGCTGCATATCCGGAGCAAAACATTGCACCACGGCTCCAGCCTGATCCAGCCGCAGCAAGGTAATTACCGCCTCATAGATTTCCGAGCCGTCGTAAACGCCACAACCAGAAAGAACAACTGCAACACGCTTGGCCATAAGGACCCTCCCGAATTTGCCTGATACTGAACAAAAATAGTCTATCGTTAGAATAGAGCCCAGATTATATGGAGCAGCTGTTTAAAATCCTACGGTTCTCCGGGAGTAGCAACGCTTGGTTAATTGCCTGTCCTATCTCATTGCGATCAATACCACTGCCCCTGATCAGCCGGCCCTGGAACGGGCTGCTGCTTTGGCGATGGAAAATGGTGCCAGCCTTACCGCATTTGCCTGTTGCTATCTCGACAGGAAGGAAATGCTGCACTACAACTCTCGCCAGGATGCCAAATACGAGGCACGTAGCGAACTGGAGCAACGCCTCAGGCATCAGGTGGCAAAACTCGGATTAGCCGCGGATGTAAATTACGAAGCCGCCTGGAATGAAGACTTTCTGAAAGCTGCTTGCCAGAGGGCCCAGCATCCAGATGTCTGCATGATGTTTCTCGATCGATCTTACCAGGAGGATCTGCCACGATGGCTGGAATCCTCCCCTTGTCCCCTGTATCTGGCTTCCAGTGAAGTTAGGGTGCCTGACGGCCCTATTCTTGCGGCCATTGATCCGCGCAGTCGCGATGAACTCCACGACGGGCTGAATCACAACGTACTCGCCACCGCCAGCAATCTGGCCGAAGATCTGCACCGCGAGTTGAGCTTGGTCTGTGCCCTGGATGAGAAAGAGTCAATTGCCACCCATCTTGGCTTTGACTACCTGTCGGAACTGACCGCTGAGCAATCAGCTATTGCCCAGCGCTTTGCCCTAGACCCGTCGCGGGTTCACCTGCAAATTGGGCGTCCCTGTACGGTGATCTACCAACGGGCCCTACAACTGGAGGCCGCTGTTTTGGTCATGGGGACAAGTCGTGAAAAAAGCCTCTACAACACTTTGGTGGGCTGCAAGGTGGAACGCCTTATGGAACACTATAACGGTGATTTACTGGTAGTTACCTAGACTCTTGTTGAAAAGCTATCTGCGAGGAAACCATTGAACACTTCAAGCTCGGTTATCAGAGATAAACTCAGCTTTTTTTCAATGTGGCCTTTCATCATCGTCTTCGAAAACAGTTTTTATCCGGCTGTTAATCTCCTGAGCTTTCCTTACGATAGAGCAGATCCCAGACGCCGTGCCCCAGGCGGGCACCACGTTTTTCAAACTTTGTCACCGGGCGATAATCCGGACGCGGTGAATACTGGCCGACTCCCGCTTCATTCACAAAGCCACTGACTGCCTCCATCACCTCCAGCATATGCTCGGCATAGGGTTCCCAGTCTGTCGCCAGGTGCAGAATACCCCCCGGCTTGATATATGTTCGTAATTTGGCAACAAAATCAGCCTGAATCAGTCGGCGCTTGTTGTGCTTTTTCTTGTGCCATGGATCGGGAAAATAAATCTGAACTCGGTCAAAACTTTCAACGGGTATACAGTCGTCCATCACATCTATGGCATCTGCGAGGTACACCCGTAAATTACTTAGCTCGTGCTTCCCGGCATTATTGATCAGGCGACCCACCCCTGGCGGGTGGACTTCAATACCCACGAAATCCTTATCTGTTTCCTGCTGCAACATTTGTAGCAGCGAGTCCCCCATGCCAAACCCGATTTCCAGCACACGTGGAGCCACACGAGCAAATACCTGATCAAGATTGACCGGGCCGTCCTTGAGACTTAATCCATAGACGGGCCAGTACTTCTCAAAGGCAGCTCGCTGACTATCGGTCATACGACCCGCCCGCACCACGTAACTACGAATGGATTTTTTCTTGTACTCCGGTTTGATTTCCAACGCTAGACTCCTTTCTCGCGTCGTGCGACCCATTGCACCAAGGCAAAGGACAGAACGAGCCAACCTGCCAACAACAACACCCCGCCAATTGGGGTCACCATTCCCAGTGCCCTGATACCGGTCAAGACCAGCACATACAAACTCCCCGAGAAGATCACGGTGCCCAGTAGAAATAGACGAGCCGCCCACTTCATTAGTGGCAGCGGATCTCCCGCTGAAGCAACCACGATAGTCAGCAGGGCAAACACGTGAAACATCTGGTATTGCACCGCCGTGTGCCAAACATCCAGCAAAGAGACATCAACGCTGCCGCGCAGGCCGTGTGCACCAAAGGCCCCCAATGCCACAGCCAGAAAACCTGACAGGCCGGTAAATATCGCAATTGTTTTCATGGTATTCCTTGGTTTTCATTAAAAAAGCCGCGGAGACCGCGGCTTTTAAACGAGGCTTTTTCTGTTGGAATCAGGCTTCCATGATCGCCCGTACTTTTTTCATAGCATTCTGCTCCAGCTGACGAATTCTTTCGGCAGAAACACCATAGCGATCAGCCAGATCATGAAGTGTCGCCTTGTTATCTGTCAGCCACCGGCTGTTGATAATATCGCGGCTTCTCTCATCAAGCTCTTCCAATGCCTCGCTCATGCGCAGGCAGCTGTCCTGCTCGCTATCGGCCCGCTCCAGCTGCAATGCTGGATCGGCTGACTTGTCTTCCAGATAGAGTGCCGGCGCCTGATAGCTGCTGTCGTCATCACTGTCTTCCGGCGCATCAAAGGCGGCATCACGGGCCGATAACCTTTGCTCCATTTCATAAACCTGGGCAACTTCCACACCAAGATCCTCGGCGATGGCCTTTGCCTCATCCTGGGTCAGCCAAGCAAGCTTCTTTTTGGCCGTACGGAGGTTGAAGAACAGTTTGCGCTGGGCCTTGGTGGTGGCCACTTTAACGATACGCCAGTTACGCAGCACGTATTCGTGAATTTCAGCTTTGATCCAGTGAACGGCAAAGGATACCAGCCGCACACCTTTTTCCGGGTTAAAACGTTTTACGGCTTTCATCAAACCGACGTTGCCTTCCTGGATCAGATCGCCCAAAGGCAGACCATAACCGTTGTAGGAACGGGCAATATGAACCACAAAACGCAGGTGTGACATCACCAGCCGACGTGCAGCATCAAGATCTTCGCGATAGTAAAGATCTTCTGCCAGAGAGCGCTCTTCATCGGCAGACAACACGGCAATGGCATTCACACCCTGCATATATGCAGAGAGATTGGCACCGGGTGCCATCCATTCAACTGTCTGTAACGCTTTCTTCATAACGGCCTCGACAAATAAGGGTGCAGTAGTTTAGCAGCTTGTAGTTAGATTTTCATACCCGCAAAAAGTTGCGATAAGCACCTGATTCAGATCAATAAACCCTATTTTGGTTCAATACTCACGAGATGTCGCGCTACCGCCAGCCAGGCCCCTAGCAACCCGAGCAGAATTCCGGATCCCAACAACGCCAATAATCCACTGAACCCCAACCCCGCCAGAGAAAACGATGTCTGGTAAAGCGTTGCCAACCTCTCCACCGGGCCATCAATCCATATCAGCGCTAACATGACCAGCACCCAGGCGAGCAGACCACCCAGCTGGCCATACCAGATGCCCGTGTAGAGAAACGGCCGGCGTACGTAACTGTCAGTTCCGCCCACCAGCTTCACAACCACAATTTCATCACGGCGGTTTTCAATCGCCAGACGGATGGTGTTGCCGATAATCAGCAATACCCCCAGGGATAACACCAGGCCCAATGACAGCACCAGCCGCTGACCAATTTCCAGGATCCCCTGCAAGCGCTGCATCCACTTCATATCCAGCCGCACATCATCTACCGCCGCAAGCTCGGCGATGCGAGCAACCAGAGCTTCACTGCCGACCAGGTCGGCGCGAAAACGCGTTGCTGGCTGCACCAGCAACACCCCCGGCAGCGGGTTTTCATCCAGCAGTTCCAAAACACCGCCAAAACCCGAGAGCGCCTGAAACTCCTCCAACGCCTGCTCGCTGGAGATATAGCTGACACTCTGGATATCGGTATCCTCTCGCAATATCTTCTGCAGACCCGCCACCTCTTCCGCGGATGCAGTTTTCTTCAGAAACACCGTCATCTGCGCGGTACTGTCAACGCGCCCTGCTAGCTGCTGGAGGTTGGCCACACCCACATAAAGTGCTGCAGGCAAACCCAGTGCAATCGCAACCACCAGAGATGTCATCAGTGTCTGGACCGGCTCGGCCAGCAGTCGCCGCCCAGTACTCAGAAACAACCCTCGGTGGTGATCGACGTAGCTTTTCAGTTTGTCTGTCCAGCGGGCAATGCCATCGCTGGCCCCGCGGCGGACATCAACCCTGGGCTCACGCGACGGATTTTTGCCAGCCGTTGGCTTCCGGCGCAACAGGCGGTTACCGGCTGACATCTGCAATTGCCTCGTCACTCACCAGTTTGCCCTGCTGAAGATGCAGCTGGCGTCGATTCATACGGGTGATCAGATCCACATCATGTGTAGCGACCAGCACCGTGACGCCCAGCTCACCAAATTGTCTGAACAGCGTCATAATTTCCGCTGATAGCTCCGGGTCCAGGTTTCCCGTCGGCTCATCGGCCAGCAGTATGCGTGGCTTATGCACCACCGCTCGAGCGATTCCCACCCGCTGCTGTTCTCCACCAGACAGAGCTATCGGGTTATGTTTTTCCTTGTTCAGCAGGCCGACTTTGTCCAATGCAGCACGCACCCGCCGCCCGACTTCACGGGGCTGGTAACCGGATACCTGCAGGGGTAAGGCAACGTTATCAAAGACATTGCGATCGAACAGCAGTTGGTGGTTTTGAAAAACAACACCTACCCGTCGACGGTAGTAGGGAATCTGGCTGCGGTGAAGCCTGCCAAGGTTTTTACCATTGATCAGCAGCTGACCCTGGGTAGGACGCTCCATCAACATGATCAGCTTCAGCAGGGTACTTTTACCAGCACCTGAATGGCCGGTAAGAAATGCCATTTCCCCGGCATCCATGTGCAGACTGAGACCACTGAGCGCTTCCTGGGCTGTGGGGTAACGCTTGCTGACCTTGTCAAAGTGGATCATACAGGGAGTGCTACCTCAATCGCTTCTGCTCAGCAGTGCCTGAACATATTCCTGGGCATCGAAAGGCTGCAGGTCATCAATACCTTCACCGAGCCCCACAAAACGTATCGGCACGCCAAAGCGCTTGCAAAGAGAGAAAATAATGCCACCCTTGGCCGTGCCATCCAGCTTCGTCAACGCCACACCGCTGACATCCACCGCGTCCTGAAATTGCTGCATCTGGTTCATGGCATTCTGCCCGGTCCCGGCATCCAGCACCAGCAGCACTTCGTGGGGAGCGGAATCGTCCAGTTTGGCCATGACTCGCTTAACTTTTT
Source organism: Porticoccus litoralis (assembly GCF_030676955.1). Classification (NCBI taxonomy): domain Bacteria; kingdom Pseudomonadati; phylum Pseudomonadota; class Gammaproteobacteria; order Cellvibrionales; family Porticoccaceae; genus Porticoccus; species Porticoccus litoralis. The sequence continues at coordinate 97,336 of NZ_JAUUUU010000003.1, forward strand.
TTAACTCATCCATCAGATTGCTTTTGGTGTGCAAGCGCCCGGCCGTGTCTGCAATCAGAATATCCACATTGCGCGACTGTGCCGCCTGAATGCCATCAAAAATAACCGAGGCACTGTCGGCGCCGGTATGCTGGGCAATCACCGGTACCCGGTTACGCTCACCCCATGCCTGAAGCTGTTCAACGGCAGCTGCGCGGAAGGTATCTCCCGCCGCCAGCATCACAGACTTGCCCTGTGACTGGAAACGGCGGGCCAACTTGCCAATGGTAGTGGTTTTACCAACACCATTAACCCCCACCACCAGAATCACGTAGGGACGTTTTTGTGTATCCAGCACCAGCGGCTGTTCACAAGCCTTCAGCTTTTCCACCATGGCGTTCTGCAATGCAGCCACCAGCGCTCGGCTGTGGGACAGCTCGCGGCGCTGCACCCGCTCGGACAGGTCACGAATGATCTCGACCGTGGTTTCAATGCCCACATCCGCCATCAATAGCAGGGTTTCAAGCTCTTCCAGCAGCTCATCATCAATCTCACGGTCCCCGAGAAACAGATTGCCGAGGCTACGGCTGGTTTTGGACAATGCCTGGCGAAAACGATCCCGCAAACGGGTCTTTGTCATGGCTGAAATCTCAGCGTTCTCAGACGGCACAGGTGTCTCGGAAACTGGCTCCAGCTGGGTTGCCGCTGGTGCACTCCCGGAAACACCGGGCTTTTGCCCGCGAATACGCTGCAGGAAGGAAAGCTTTTCCTGGCCCGAAAGGTTGTTTTCGTGGTTGTTTGATTCAGAATCCGACATCAGTTTTCTCAGTGGTCATGCGGCGGTGTATGCTAGCACTATAAGGAGCCAGCCCGATTTTGAAACACCACCAACGTTCAACATCATCACCCTCCGGACGCAGGGCTGCAGGTCAGCTGCGTATTATCGGTGGCCAGTGGCGCGGGCGCAAACTCCGTTTTAATGAAGTGGCCGGTTTGCGCCCTACGGGTGACCGCATACGCGAAACCCTGTTCAACTGGCTAGCTCCTGTGATTGCCAGCGCCCACTGCCTGGATCTATTTGCTGGCTCGGGCGCCCTCGGCTTGGAGGCCCTATCCCGTGGCGCGGCCAGTGTCACCATGATTGAAAAACACCCGGTGGCCGTTTCCGCATTGCGGGACAACTGCCAGTTATTGCAGGCGGAAGGGGCCGATATACTGGCAACAGATGCCATCGGCTGGCTGGAAAGCGCACGACCGGAAACGCCTTACGATATTATCTTTCTGGACCCGCCATTTGATGCCGACCTGCTGGAGCCCTGCCTGAAGCTGCTTTTCAAACAGGACTTTCTGGCCAAAGGGGCCTACCTGTATATGGAAACCGATCGCCAGCAATCACCGCCTGCCATACCGGCGACACTAGCTCTGCTAAAAGAAAAAACCGCCGGACACGTGAATTATCGACTATACCGCTTATTTGAGAATATTGATTAAAACGTTTACCATGCCCGCCCCATTCAGAGCGAAGAACCACTGTGAAAACAATTATTTACCCAGGCACCTTTGACCCCATTACCAATGGCCATATCGATTTGGTTGAGCGTGCCAGCAAGTTGTTTCACCATGTTATTGTTGCCATTGCCAGCAGTGAGCGCAAAGGTCCGACCTTTGATCTGGAAGAGCGTATTGATCTCGCAAAACAGGCTTTGTCACACCTGGACAACGTGGAAGTTCTCGGCTTTGACTATCTACTGGTTAACTTCGTCAAGGATTGTCGAGGGGACGCTATCCTGAGGGGACTGAGAGCGGTATCCGATTTTGAATACGAGTTTCAGCTGGCCAATATGAACCGCGCCCTGGAACCGAATATTGAAAGTATCTTTCTCACACCGTCGGAAAAGCTTTCCTACCTGTCTTCGTCGTTGGTCAAGGAAATTGCGTCACTGGGCGGCGATATCGATGCGTTTGTCCACCCTACGGTCAGGGAAGCACTGCACCGCAAGTTTGGTAGATCCTGATTAACGCTGACAGTCAGGGCAATACACCGTAGAACGCTGACCCTGGCGAATTTCTTTCAACAAAGTACCGCACTTCAGACAGGATTCACCGGCGCGCCCATAAACGTAGAGCTCCTGCTTGAAATAACCGGGCTTGCCATCACCCCCGACAAAATCACGAAGGGTTGTCCCACCCTGCTCTATGGCACTGGCCAGCACTCGTTTGACCTGCTCGACCAGTTCCACATAACGCACCCTTGAAACTTTGCCGGCACCCAATGTGGGGCGTATGCCCGCATGAAAAAGGGACTCGTTGGCGTATATATTGCCCACACCCACAACAATCTTACTGTCCATAATGAACTGTTTGACGGGCACTTTTCTTCCCCGCGAGAGCCGGTAGAGATGGTCACCGCAAAAGGCGTCGTCAAAAGGCTCCGGTCCGAGGTGATGTAACAGCGGGTGCTCTTCAGGGAGACCCTCCAACCACTGAATCGTGCCAAAACGGCGTGGGTCGCTGTAGCGCAACACGGTACCATCAACAAAATTGATATCCACGTGATCGTGCTTTCCCACCGGCGTGCCGGCTGTAACGATGCGCAAATTACCGGACATACCCAAATGGATCATCAAGTGCCCACTGGCAAAGCGGAACAACATGTATTTACCGCGCTGGCGACCTTCCAGCAAGGTCTGTCCGACCAGCAATGAGGACAACCCCTCCGTGACCGGCCATCGCAACCGGGGCTCCCGGACGCTAACCGAGGCAACCTGCTTTCCCAGTATATGAGGACTAACCCCGCGCAGGGTTACGACAACTTCCGGCAGTTCCGGCATAGATTACTCCCGCCATCAGGTAGCGCAAAAAAAACTCTGGCATACTAATGCACCCTTCACCCGAGGGCACCCCGTTTGTACTTTACAGGTAGCTTGTGGCCATGGCATTGGGACGTCGAAAAATTACCGATGAACCGGCGGAAATCGATATGACGCCGATGCTGGACGTTGTTTTTATTCTATTGATTTTCTTCGTCGTCACAGCCACCTTTGTGCGTGAAACAGGCATCGGCTTGCAACAGACAGCACAAACTGATCAGCCACCACCGAAAGAGTTGAAGCTTGCCACGCAAACCTTTCAGATCGCCGAAGACAATAGCATCTGGCTGGAGGGACGGCGTATCGATATTCGCTCGGTACGAGCCAACGTAGAACGGGCGCACGCGGAAAATCCCCGCTTGCAGGTGGTGATTGAAGCTCATCCCAAGGCCAGGACAGCCTCGTTTGTCATTATTTCAGATCAGGCTCGGGAAGCCGGTGTCAACGACATCGCTCTCACCACGATGCCTTAACCGGTCTTCTGCGGCTCATAATCATTCACCGTCTTTTACTCCGCCACAAAAAAGCCCCGAACTAGTCGGGGCTTTTTTAGTGATTGAACGCCTAAGCGTGGAAGCGGAACTTACTTGATTTTCGCTTCTTTGTAAGGAACGTGCTTGCGAACCACCGGGTCGTACTTGCTGAACTCCAGCTTCTCGGGCTGGGTACGCTTGTTCTTGGTGGTGGTGTAGTAGTGACCTGTACCGGCACTGGAAACCAGTTTGATTTTGTCTCGATTTGACTTGGCCATGTTAGCGCTCCTTAAATCTTGTCACCGCGCTTGCGGATATCCGCCAGCACTTGGTCGATACCCACTTTGTCGATGATGCGCATGCCTTTGGAAGACAGACGAAGTTTGACAAAACGCTTCTCGCTTTCAACCCAGAAACGGTGAGTGTGCAGGTTTGGTTCAAACCGGCGGCGAGTTCTGTTTTTGGCGTGGGAAACGTTGTTTCCGGTCATCGGCTTTTTGCCGGTGACTTGACATACTTTAGACATTGTTTTGCCTCTGCTAACTGGCGCCACCGATCTCTAGCGAGCGCACATAAATTCTGACTTTTGCTGTCGACCTGCGGGGACACCCCCGCGAAGAGCCGCGTTTTATACCAGAAGGGCCACCCTAAATCAAACAAATTTGCCGAAAAAGCACCCAAGTCAAAGGCTTTTAAAGGTGCCCTCGCTCTGCCAAAGAGACTGAATAACCGGCACCGACCACCAGATGATCCAGCACCCGCACATCTATCAGCGCCAGAGCATCCTGCAACCGCCGGGTAATCTGGCGGTCTGCCTCACTGGGCTCAGCAACTCCGGAGGGGTGATTGTGGGCAAAAATCAGCGCTGCAGCATTGTGATGCAATGCCCGCTGCACCACCTCCCGCGGATGCACGCTGGCACCATCAATTGTCCCGAAAAACAGTTTTTCCCAGGCGATCAACCGATGCTGGGCATCCAGAAAAAGGGCACCGAAAACTTCCTGTCGGCACGACCGCAATTCAGCCTGCAGGAATTCCGCAACCCGTGATGGGCTGTTCATTACGTGCTCACGCTGCAGACGCTCACCGAGGTGACGCTTGGCCAACTCCATTACGGCCTGCAATTGCACGTACTTGGCTTCGCCCAGACCACGGGCACGACAAAAGCGGGTTTTGTCCGCCGACAGCAAGGCATTCAGGTTGCCAAACTCATCCAGCAGCATCCGCGCCAGATCCACTGCCGACAAGCCAACGCACCCCGTGCGCAGAAAAATAGCCAGCAGTTCGGCATCGGAAAGCGCGTCCGCCCCCCGGGTCAACAATTTTTCCCGGGGACGTTCGCCCTCCGGCCAATCGCGAATCGACATAACACCTCCCTGTGTTTCCGATTATGTGAGCCCTGACTACGCAAACCCTGCTCGCGATGTTATCTTAGCCCCCTCGGCACGACTATGGGTAACTTCATGCTGTCATTGGCAAACAAACGGATTCTGTTGGGTGTTACCGGCGGCATTGCCGCTTACAAAAGCGCTGAGATCATCCGCCGTCTGCAGGATGCCGGGTCAGATGTTCAGGTTGTTATGACACCGGCTGCCACCGAATTCATCACGCCGCTGACCCTACAAGCACTATCAGGCCATCCGGTTCACCTGGAGCTGCTGGATACCGAGGCAGAGGCCGCCATGGGGCATATCCAGTTATCTCGTTGGGCTGATGCTGTTTTGATCGCTCCCGCCAGCGCCGACTTTATTGCCAAGCTGGCCAATGGGCAGGCGGATGACCTGCTGTCCACCCTCTGTCTCGCCTCCCGCTCACCACTGGCCATAGCGCCTGCCATGAATCAGGGCATGTGGCGCAACCCGGCAACCCAGGCAAATCTTGAGCGCCTGCGCGGTCGCGGAGTCCATATTTTCGGTCCAGCAGAAGGCAGCCAGGCCTGCGGGGATATTGGTCCAGGTCGCATGAGCGAACCCGAAGATATTGCCGAGCTGATGGCAGATATCTTTGAGACCGGAGCTCTGGCGGGTAAGAAAGTGGTCATTACAGCCGGTCCCACCCGGGAAGCCATTGATCCCGTGCGCTATATCAGCAACCACAGCTCAGGAAAAATGGGCTATGCACTGGCCGAAGCTGCTGCTGAAGCCGGCGCAGAGACCATTCTGATCAGTGGTCCTGTGAGCCTGACACCACCAGATCGCGTACGAACAATCGCTGTGACCAGTGCCCAGGAAATGTATGAGGCGGCGCTGCATGAAGCAGACGGCAGCGAGCTGTTTATCGCTTCTGCTGCCGTCGCCGATTACCGGCCGGTGCAAACCTCGCAGCAAAAGATTAAAAAAGATGCCGCAGAAATGACCATTGAGCTGGTCAAGAACCCGGACATTGTCAGCGCCGTCGCCGCATTAGCAAACCGGCCCTTTACCGTGGGTTTTGCTGCTGAAACCGCCAACCTGGAAAACTATGCCCGCGGCAAACTGGAAAGAAAAAATCTGGACTTGGTGATTGCCAATGACGTTTCTGACCGCACCATCGGGTTTAACAGTGACGATAACGAAGTACTGGTGGTCGAGATGAATACCTCGGAAGCCATCCCGAAAATCAACAAATCCATTCTGGCTCGCCAGTTGATTGCCAAAATTGCTGAAATGACTAATCCGACAAAATGACAGAGACAACAAACGGCGCATCAAGCGCCCTGCACAAACTCAAACAACACCCGTTGATTCTGCTTCTGGTAGTCCTGCTCCTCGCAGGTGCCGGCTACACCAGTTACTGGCTATTTCAGAAAACTGTAACGACGTCCCAGAAAGAGCAGGCTACCGAACACGCCAGGGAACTTGCGACCAAATTACGTAGTACTACCAATCACTACCTGAAAGAGCGCAACCAACAGCTGCTATCCTTGGCTGAAAAGTCTTTATTTACTACTGCGGCTGCTTCTGCCGATATGGCGCAGATTCTCTCCGCAGAAAAATTGCTGCTGGAATGGGCGCCGGATTTCACTGGCGGTTATCTCATTACACCGGGAGACCAACGCCTGATTGACCAGCAGAACTTTGCCGGCCATTACCTGGCAGAAAAAACCCTGGCTGGCGATCTGCAATCGATAGCTGCTGCACGCCTCGGAAAGGAGTGGCAGCTTCTCTACAGCCACCCATTGAAAGATCAGCAGGGTGAAATTATCGGCGCTATGCTGGGCATGGAATCACTGCAACCGCTCCTGGATGTATTGAAACCCGCAGTGAAAGAAAACCTGGGGCTGACCCAGTTGGTACAGACCATGCCCAAAACAAAGGGCGCTACATTTGTAACAACGGGCAATAAATCCAAGGCCCTGGAGACCATTGAATTAAAGCTCGAACCAGCCAACTGGTCACTGCGCTTTACCGGCAGCAAGGTGTTATTACAGAGCACGGAGCCATCCTATGAAGGTTTTGCCCTGTTTGGTTCAGTACTGGCTGTTTCAACCTTAGTTATCATCTACCTGCTGCTGCGCCTGACCCTGCACTTCCATGTGGACAAAGCCCCTTCCCCTCGTGCAGAGAAGAAAACACATTTGAACCCTCCAGCAACCGACCCTGTGAACGATTCCGGCAAATCTTTCCTTGATGTGATTCCTGGCAAAGGGACGACAGATACGCCAGTACAGGAGCAGGAAGATCGTCCGGAAGTAACCGGCTCCTACCCGGATGTGGTATTCCGCGATTACGATATCCGCGGTATTGCCGGCAAGCAATTAACTGTGGACTTTGCACAACAGCTTGGTAAAGCGCTTGCCCTGCGCGCCATCGCCCGGGGCGAACACACGTTGATTCTGGGCCGCGATGGCCGCCAGTCCAGCGAACAACTGAGCGAGGCGCTGGAACAGGGCATCCTCAGCACGGGCTGTCATATTATTCACTTGGGCCTGGTACCGACACCGCTACTGAATTTTGCCACCCACCACCTGCAACAGAGTGACTGTGGTGTGATGGTGACCGCCAGCCATAATCCCGCCGAATACAATGGCTTCAAAATGTTCTTTCAGCACCACGCCATGTGCGGCGAAGAAGTGAAGTCACTGCGACAGGAAATGTCTGCGGAAATCCCGGAGAAAACCCCGGGAGAGCGTAGTCAACAGGATCTCTCGGAGGATTACCTGCAGGCCATCATCAGCGACATTGTGCCGGCACAGGGCCTGAAAGTGATTCTGGATGCGGGCAATGGCGCAGCCGGTGAACTGGCCATCAGGCTGCTGGAAGGCATTGGTTGCGATGTATTGCCGCTCTACTGCGATGTGGACGGCACCTTCCCCAACCACCCACCGGACCCTTCGGTGCCCGCCAACCTCGAGGACCTGAGACTGTGGGTCAAGGAACAGAATGCCGACCTGGGGATCGCCCTCGATGGCGATGGTGACCGCATCGTAGCCATTTCCGCCAGTGGGCAGATTATCTGGCCCGATGAACTACTGATGATTTTTGCCCGTGATGTGGTCTCCCGGCACCCGGGAGCCGATGTGGTCTTCGATATCAAGAGCACCCGTCGGCTCAACAGCCTGATCAGCAGCTATGGCGGCCGCCCGGTGATGTGGAAAACCGGTCACTCGCACATGTATAACAAGATCATTGAAAGCAAGGCGCCCCTGGGAGGCGAGTTCAGTGGCCACATTTTCTTCCATGATCGCTGGCACGGTTTTGACGACGGACTCTACGCCGCAGCCCGGCTGATTGAAATCATGAGCATTCGCGAGCAGGGCCTAGATGACATCATGGCCAGTTTCGAAACCCGCTATGCCACTCCGGAAATTCTTGTGCCGACAGATGAAGAGAGCAAGTTCGACATTGTGCAGAAACTGCTTGCAAAAGAAGTCTTTCAGGATGGCAAAGTGAGCACCATCGACGGCTTGCGCGTGGAGTTCCCCAAAGCCTGGGGACTGGTGCGAGCATCCAATACCAGCCCCGCACTGACCCTCCGCTTCGAGGCGGATTCCAGTGATGCCCTGGAAAAAATCCAGTCGCTTTTCCGGGAGCAACTTCGTAGCATAGACAGCAACCTCACCTTCTAACCCGCTGATAAAAACACCAGGAACATCAATGTCACTAACCCGCGAAGCCGCCTCCAACACAGCCAAAGTGCTATCCGAGGCGCTGCCCTATATTCAACGTTTTACCGGCAAGACGATTGTCGTCAAGTTTGGCGGCAATGCCATGGTCGACGAAAAGCTCAAAGCCAGCTTTGCCCGGGATATTGTGATGATGAAACTGGTGGGCATGAACCCGGTTGTGGTTCACGGCGGTGGCCCCCAAATCGGTGACCTGCTGAAGAAACTCAATATCGAATCACACTTCATCAATGGCATGCGCGTCACCGACAGCAAAACCATGGACGTAGTGGAAATGGTGCTCGGCGGTACCGTCAACAAGGAAATCGTCAATCTTATCAACCACGCGGGCGGCAAAGCCGTGGGCATTACCGGCAAGGACGGCCAGCTGCTGATGGCGCGTAAACTCAAGGTTCGACACAGCAAGCCGGAAATGGCGGCACCGGAAATCATCGACATCGGTCACGTGGGCGAAGTGGCCTCGATCGACACCAGTGTGATCGACATGCTCACCAACAGCGATTTCATTCCGGTGATCGCCCCAATTGGCGTCGATGGCGAAGGTCGCTCCTATAATATCAATGCCGACCTGGTGGCCGGAAAGATCGCCGAGGTGCTACAAGCAGAAAAACTGATGTTGCTGACCAATGTAGCTGGGCTGCAAGACAAGAATGGCCAGGTGCTGACCGGCTTGTCTACGAAACAGGTGGATGATCTGATTGCAGACGGCACCATATACGGCGGCATGCTACCCAAGATTCAGTGTGCACTGGATGCGGTGAAGGGTGGCGCGAAGGCGGCCCATATTATTGATGGTCGGGTGAATCATGCCACTCTGCTGGAAATTTTCACTGACCAGGGTGTCGGCACCCTGATCACCAACACAACCGGGTAATAAACGTGGCAACGGATAATCCATCCAGAAAGCAGCAGATACTCCAGTCCCTGGCGAGGATGCTCGAGGCGACCCCCGGCGGCCGCATCACCACTGCTGCCCTGGCCGCCGAAGTAGGTGTTTCTGAGGCGGCCCTGTACCGGCACTTTCCCAGTAAAACCCGGATGTACGAAGGCCTGATCGACTTTATTGAGGAAACACTTTTCAGCCGTATCCGCACCATTCTCAGCGAAGAACCCGACGCCGCTACGCGCTGCTACAGGATACTGACACTGCTGCTGACCTTTGCGGAAAGAAATCCGGGAATTACCCGTCTACTGACCGGCGATGCTCTCACCGGCGAAACTGACCGGCTGCACAAACGTATTCAGCAGCTTTTCGACCGACTGGAAACACAGCTGAAACAAATTCTCAGGGAAGCTGAGATGGCAGGAAATTTGCGGCTGGCAACCACCGTTACAGCAGCAGCCAATTTTATTTTGTCACTGGCAGAAGGCCGCATCAGCCAGTTTGTGCGCAGCGGATTCAGTCGTCCGCCGACGGAGCACTGGCAGGAGCAATGGGCCGTCGCGCAAGCGGTGTTTATTCGGCAGGGGAATCCGGGGTTTTAGCTGTCAACTCTTTGAAACGCTCTACGTAGCGCTGATAGCGCAATGCCATTTGCTCACGCTCATTCTGACGCAGCTCAAGCATTTGCACGGCATCACGATTAGCTATTTCAACGCCATTCAGGCTGTTCAACAGCTTATCTGACAGCTTTGCTCCGTTGAACTGCTCCATTGCCGCCTTTTCACGAAACTCCGTCAATTGTCGGCTATTTTTTTCCCGATTGGATTCGACATTTTCGATCTCGCGATCCAGCTGTTGCAGGCGACGCTCGCCGGCTGCCTGCAACTCCTCGACGCTGCTGTAGCTGCGCAGAAGCATCTGGTCTTCTTCGCGATTCTGGGCTGCCGTTTGCACCGCCTCAGGTGCCATTTCTTCCTGGTTTTCCTGGTGGGGAGGAATTACCGCTTCCACACGCCCGGTACTGGTGATAACTTCATATCCTTGGGCGATGTATTCTGGGGGAACCTGGTGGTCAATAACCAGATTGCCATCGCTGTTTCGATAGCGGTAAAGATTGCCTGCCTCTGCTACCATAGCGCTCAGGCATAGCAGTACAACGGCGACAGCACCGATGGATTTGTAGGTTGTTCTGGTGTTTCTCACAAACGCACCCTGCCCTTACAAAGTCGAGTCCAAATGCCCAGGTCATTGAATCCTGTTTGCCAATTCATCAATGCTGGCTTGCCGGTTATCATACACTCTCCCAAAACAAGGGGCGATAATGCGCATCATAAGTCTTGCCGTCGACGGTATTCAGCAAGCAACAGAAAAAGGCCTGTTTGAATGGCTGGCATCCCAGGATGCCACCCTGATCTGCCTTCAGGACCTGCGCACCTCCGCCTACAAGCTTGAGGAGTGTCAAGACTACGTCCTGGATGGTTATTTCAGCTATTTTCTTGATGCCCCGGATGCGACTAAAAACGGTGTCGCTATCTATACCCGGGAGATGCCCAAGGCCATCATGTATGGCTTTGGCGCCAGTAATGGCGAGGATATGGAGGGGCGATACCTGCAGGCAGATTTCGAGCGGATCAGTATTTGCTCGCTTCTGGCCCCCGAAGCCATTGCCGGTACCAGCAGCCAGGAGACCAAGGATCGCTTTTTTCGCGACCTGCTCGGTCACCTCACAAAGATCAGCCACAAGCGTCGAGACTACTTTTTCTGTGGCAACTGGAATATTGCCCATCGCGAAGCCGATGTCTCAGAACCTGCCGCCTGTGAGGCCTTGTCTGGGTTTTTGCCCCACGAACGACAAACATTGGGGCAACTCTATAACGCCATTGGCTACGCCGATGCCTTTCGGCTTTTCAATTCCGACAGAGATGAATTCACCTTCTGGCCCTCCGGCGAGATTGGCAAAGGCTGCGGCTGGCGTACGGACCTGCAACTCATCTCCAATAACCTGCGTCACAGCGTGGAATATGCAGTGACCTACAAGGCCAAAAGCTTTTCCAGCCATCTGCCTGTGATCATTGATTACGACATCGAATCGCTGTGAGCAGCCTCTGCATTAACAACCTGACAGGTAATCTGGTTGCGCTGATGGCCGCCCCTATTTAGACTCCCGCAGATCCCTGAAAAAGCCAAGGAACCCTTGCCGCCCTGATGCCAGACGTTATTCCCGACAACTCAGTAGGTATCGTCACCCCTCAAGTGATTCAGTTCGATGATCCACTGACACTGGCCTGCGGCCGCACCCTGGATCAATATCAGCTGGTGATTGAAACCTATGGCGAGCTTAACGCTGATGCCAGCAACGCCATCCTGATCTGTCATGCCCTCAGCGGGCATCATCATGCTGCCGGATACCACAGCATGGAGGACAAGAAGCCGGGCTGGTGGGATAACCATATCGGCCCGGGAAAACCTTTTGATACCAACCGTTTTTTTGTGGTGTGCCTGAACAATCTGGGAGGTTGTCACGGCAGCACTGGTCCGACATCCATCAATCCGCAAACGGGGCAACCCTGGGGGCCGGATTTCCCTGCTCTTCGAGTACGCGACTGGGTAGAGAGTCAGGTGAGACTGTCGGATCGGCTGGGGATTCAGCAGTGGGCCGCTATTGTCGGCGGCAGCCTCGGCGGTATGCAGGTTATGCGCTGGTCTCTGGAACATCCTCATCGGCTGCGCCATGCAATTATCATTGCCTCAGCCATGAAGCTCAGTGCACAGAATATCGCCTTCAATGAAATCGCCCGCAACGCCATTAAATCGGATCCGGATTTTCTCGATGGCCACTACCTGGAACACCAGGCGTTGCCACGCAATGGTCTTGGTCTGGCCAGGATGATCGGGCATATCACCTATCTCTCCGATGAAATTATGGGCGATAAATTCGGCCGCGAACTGCGCTCTGGATCATTCCAGCGCGGGCAGGATACCCCCATTGAATTTCAGGTAGAAAGCTACCTGCACTACCAGGGTGACGTGTTTGCCAGCGCCTTTGATGCCAACACTTACCTGTTGATGACAAAGGCACTGGATTACTTTGATCTGGCCAGGGAATACAACCACGATCAGGTGGAGGCATTCCGGCATGCCCAGTGTGATTTTCTCGTGGTCTCGTTTTCTTCCGACTGGCGCTTTGCCCCTGAACGTTCCCGGGAAATTGTGGAAGCATTGATAGCTGCCAATAAAAACGTCAGCTATGCCGCCATTCAGTCCAATCTCGGCCACGATGCCTTCCTGTTGCCAAACGAGCGCTACGAGCAGGTACTCTCGGCTTATCTGACCCGCCTGGACAATGAGGTCGCGGCACCATGACCAACCGGACCGATCTGGACATTATCAAGCAGTGGATCAAACCCTCAAGCCACATTCTCGATCTCGGCTGCGGTGACGGTACGCTGTTAAAAATGCTGCACCAGGAAAAAAACGTTGAGGGTTATGGCCTCGAAATCGATCCGGACAAGATCACCGCCTGCGTGGCCAACGGGGTTAATGTACTGGAGACCAACCTGGACGAAGGCTTATCCCAGTTCAGCGATAAAAGTTTCGATACCGTTGTCATGACGCAGGCTCTGCAGGTCATGCGCTTCCCGCATCTGGTGCTGGATGAAATGCTGCGTGTCGGCAAGGAATGCGTGGTCACGTTTCCTAATTTCGGCAACTGGCGGGCGCGCTTCTACCTGCTCACCCGTGGCCGCATGCCGGTTACCAAACAGCTGACCTATCAATGGTACGACACCCCTAACATTCACTTCTGTACCGTGGATGACTTCGAAGCCCTGTGCGCGGAAAAAAGCATTCGCCTGTTGCACCGTGAATTTGTTGCCACCCGCTTGCCCGACCGGCAAATCAAGGGAATTTGGCCTAACCTTTTCAGTGAAACTGCAATTTACCATTTGAGCAAATAGACATTGCAGCGCCGTTAATCTGTTATTGAGACTGCGAGGGAATCACCATGAAATTGACCCGATCCATCTGTTTCGTCTTGCTAACTGTGTTCACTGTGACGGCTCAGGCCAACGACAAACCCTACCGTGAATTTGGCAATATCAAAGTGTTTTACAGCGTGTTCAATAGCAGTTTCATACAGCCTGACATCGCCAGCGCCTACAAAATCGTTCGCGGCAAGGATCGTGGACTGGTCAATATTGCCGTACTGCGGGACGACAAGACAGGCGGCACCACTGCACTGGTCAAGGGCACTGTCTCCAATATCCTCGCCCAGCAGCAAACCCTGGACTTTTTTGAAGTCCGGGAAGGAGATACGGTTTACTACCTTGCGCCTTTTCGTATTGATAACAAGGATTACATGACATTCAAGATTGAAGTCACACCCGATCCCAACAAACCACCACTCTCCGTCACCTTTCAGAAAACCCTGTATCAGGACGAGTGAGATCAGCTTCAACTGTGGGCCACTGTAGTAGTGGTGGCCCGCAGAATTCATTGATGTAACAGGTACCCACAGTTATGAAAGTCGTCCTCGCCACCGGCAATAAAGGCAAGCTCACTGAATTCCGGCAACTGCTCGCGGAACTGGATATGGACGTTGTGCCACAGTCCGACTTTGACATTCCCGATGCCATAGAAGATGGCTTGAGTTTTGTTGAGAACGCCATTATCAAGGCACGGCACGCCGCCAAATTGACTGGCCTACCCGCTATCGCTGACGATTCTGGCCTTGAGGTGGATATGCTCAACGGGGCACCCGGCATCTATTCCGCCCGATTTTCCGGTGAAAACGCCACAGATGAAAAAAACAACTTGCGCCTGCTATCCCTGCTACAGGAGATACCGGAGGAACAACGCACCGCCCGTTTCCAATGCCTGCTGGTGATGATGCGCAATGCCGAAGACCCGACACCGCTGATCTGCCAGGGAACCTGGGAAGGTAGAATCAGCTTCGCGCCACAGGGTGACAATGGCTTCGGTTACGACCCCCTTTTCCTGATACCAGAGCTGGGTGTGACATCGGCGCAGCTGGAGAAAACCGAGAAAAACCGCATTAGTCATCGCGGACAGGCCATGGGACTGTTACTGGAAAAACTGTCACCCCAAACACGAACCTAACTGCCTTCTCAGCCGTTAGAATAGCCACCACACCAGCGTTACCAGGACCCCCATGTCGTTCACGTCAGAACCCCGTTGGCATCGCCACAAGCGCGGCCCCGCTTCACCGGCCAACGGCCCGCTTCGCAGCTGGCTGCTGGATCGGGGTTCCCTCACCGAGCGACTGATCAAACTCAGTCATGGTGATTTTGGTGTACAGGTCATCCGCCAGCAGATGTCACTCCCCAGACCATCCGAGCGCAAAGCACTGGCTATGAGGCACCACCAGCTGGCGCTGATTCGCGAAGTGATTCTGCTCGGCGGTGGCAGACCCTGGGTCTATGCGCGCAGTGTCATCCCCCAAACCTCACTAAACGGGCGTCTGCGCGGTTTACGCAAACTGGACAACCGACCACTGGGAGCGCTGTTATTCAGCGACCCACACATGCGCAGGGGTGCCATAGAGCTCACCTGCCAGGATACCCGCCAGCTACCTCTACCCGGTCCCCTGCAAGGGATACAGGCCACAATACCGGGGCGACGCTCCCTGTTCTGGCTGGACAACAAACCGCTGTTGGTGTGTGAGATGTTTTTACCGGAATTTACCCCTTACAATACCCCGCTTTAGCCCGGTATTAACGCCTAACATGAACTCATTGCGGGAAAGATTGCCAGACTTCATCAGCCTGATGCGCCTCAACAAGCCCATTGGGACGCTGTTGCTGTTATGGCCCACCCTTTGGGCCCTGTGGCTAGCGGCAGAGGGCGTTCCCTCCATCAAGAATCTGCTGGTATTTGTTCTCGGCGTGTTCCTGATGCGTGCCGCCGGTTGTGTCATCAATGATTTTGCCGACCGCAAAGTCGACGGTCATGTAGCTCGCACCCAGCACCGTCCCATGGCCACAGGCGCCATCACCGCCAGGGAGGCACTGATACTGTTTTCCGCCCTGTGCCTGTTATCTTTCCTGCTGGTGTTGCTAACCAACGCGCTCACCATTCAGCTGGCCTTTGTCGGCGTGGCGCTGGCATTCTGCTATCCGTTTATGAAGCGCTACACCCACCTGCCCCAGCTGGTACTTGGCGCGGCATTTGCCTGGAGTATCCCCATGGCCTTTGCAGCGGAAACCGGCTCACTGCGCCCTGAGCTCTGGGCGCTTTACGCTGCTGTCATCCTGTGGACCATCGCCTACGATACCTTCTATGCCATGGTTGATCGTGATGATGATCTGAAAATCGGGATCAAATCCACGGCCATTCTGTTTGGCGACATGGACATCGCCATCACCGCCACCCTGCAGGTACTGGTGGTGATTGCATTGCTAATGATAGGTACGAATTTTGGCCGCGGCCTCTGGTTTTTTCTGGGGCTGGCTGTTGCGGCCTTGCTGTTTCTCTACCAGCAGTACCTGATACGTAACCGTGACCGGGACGGCTGCTTTAAGGCCTTCCTCAACAACAACTACGTGGGTGCCGTTATTTTTATAGGACTGGTGCTCGACTATCAGCTGGGCGGCAACTAGTTCACCATGTCGTGCCAACCACTGTCATATTTCTGTCATACCTGAGTCATGTAATACACAGATATGAAAAGAGACGATAGGGATATGAGCGAAAAAACCATTCTCATCGTGGATGACGAACCAGCCATCCGCGACATGATCAGCACAGCTCTCGACGTGGCGGGATTCAACTGCATTCAGGCGGAAAACGCCCAGCAGGCTCACGCCATGATCATCGACGAGCAACCAGACCTGGTGTTACTGGACTGGATGATGCCCGGCACCAGTGGCGTCGAGCTGATTCGTCGCCTGCAACGTGACGAGCTGACCAAAAACGTTCCGGTCATCATGCTCACCGCCAAGGCCAGTGAGGACAATGTTGTCCAGGGACTGGAAATCGGTGCCGATGACTATATCACCAAGCCTTTCTCTCCCCGCGCTCTGGTAGCCAGGATTAACGCGGTTCTGCGCCGCGCTGAACCGGCCCTGCCACAGGAACCGATCCAGGTGGAAAGCTTGCTGTTTGATCCCATCAGCCACCGAGTGACCATCAATGATCAGACCGTCTCCATGGGGCCGACTGAATTCCGCCTGCTGAGTTTTTTCCTGACCCACCAGGAGCGGGTCTACTCCCGCGACCAAATTCTGGACCACGTCTGGGGCGGCAATGTGTACATGGATGAGCGCACCGTCGATGTCCATATTCGACGGCTGCGCAAGGCAATAGCCCTTGAAGGCCATGACCGCTTCATACAGACTGTGCGGGGCGCGGGCTACCGCTTCTCCACACGGGTTGTAGAAGAGTAAGGACTACACTTGCACAGAGGGCTACAGGCAGAAATACGGCGGATTGTCCTGATCACGCTGCTGCTGTTATTCATCGGCTTCATGCTGGGCGAAATACTGTTCACCCTGCTGGCCGGTGGCAGCATCTATATGCTCTGGACTTTTTCTCATATCGCCCGCCTCTACGACTGGCTGGATCAGGGGGCTAATGGGCTGCCGCCAGATGCCAGTGGTGTCTGGGGTGATATGACGGACTACCTGTACCGTATGCAGCAGCGCAATGACCGCGCCAAACAGAGCCGCCGCCAGCTTTCCGAACGGGTGCGCAATATCACCTCTGCGTTACCCGACGGCATCATGACACTGACCCCTGACCGTGTTCTGGAATGGTGGAATCCCGCGGCAGAGGCCTTACTGGGCCTGGAAAAGGGGGACCGGGGCCAGTCCATAATCAATATTCTTCGCGACCCACGCTTTGTGGCCTTTATCCAGCACAACGAACTGCCGCCACCTACAGAATTACCCTCCCCGGAAGACCCGAGCAGAACCCTGCTGTTCAGTGCAGCCGAGTTTGGCGACGGGAATATTATCCTGATGGCGCAGGACATCACCCGACTGCGCAACCTGGAACAGATGCGGCAGGACTTTGTTGCCAATATCTCCCACGAACTGCGCACCCCGCTGACCGTACTCTCCGGTTATCTGGAAACCCTGCAAGATAACAGTGATCAACTGCCGGGCACCTGGAAAAAAGCCCTCAATCAGATGGACCAGCAGACCGAACGCCTCAACGCGCTGGCCAACGATCTGGTCATGCTGTCGCAGCTGGAGTCGAACCGAAAACCCCCACCGCGCTCTACCGTTGATATTGCCACGTTGCTGCAACAGGTCGTGCAGGATGCCCGCATGGTCTGCACCGAAAACCACCATATTTCGATGGAGCTGGTGGAAGAAAAACTGGAGGTCAGAGGTGAATACAAAGAGCTGTACAGCGCCATTTCCAACCTGGCCATCAATGCCATCAAACATAATCCCGGTGGCGTGGATGTTAGCCTGACCTGCCGCAGCACCGAAAATGAAGTGATTATTGAGATCTGTGACGATGGCTACGGCATAGATCCCAAACACATTCCGCGGCTTACCGAACGCTTCTACCGCGTCGATAACAGTCGCGCCTCAAGCACTGGCGGAACCGGCCTCGGTCTGGCCATTGTCAAACATGTTCTCATGCGCCACGGCGGCACCCTGCAGATTCGCAGCACCCTGGGTAAAGGCAGCTGCTTTTGCTGCCACCTTCCAAAACCGACTGTAGTAGCATAGTCCCCTGTTGACGATTACCGACCCTATCGGGGTCCGTAATCACTGTCGGTGCCACTCAAGATGGATCAGTTTTTTGGATATTCGGGTTCTAAACAGCATTGATGAATGCGATGCCAGTGTTTGGGATGGGCTATACAACAGCTCTTACCCATTTTTGCAGCATCGTTTTCTCTCGCTTCTGGAACACTCCGGCAGTGCCTCCACCGCCACGGGCTGGCAACCCTGTCACCTGCTCCTTACGGAGAAAAGGCGCACCATTGGTGCCCTGCCGATGTACCTGAAACATCACTCCTGGGGAGAATACGTTTTTGACTGGACCTGGGCTGAGGCCTACCAGCGTCAAAACATGGCGTATTACCCCAAGCTGCTCAGCGCTGTTCCCTTCACCCCCGCGGTGGGGCCCAGGCTGGCCCTGGCACCCAATATCGAGCTTGCCAGGGTAGCGCCGTTGTTGCTTTCCGCCATCCACAAGCTGGCCGACGACAAAGATATCAGTAGCTGGCACCTACTGTTTGCGGAGCCCACTCTGATTCAGGCCATGGGGAAGGCCGGCGCTCTGCTGCGCAGCAATGTGCAATATCTTTGGGAAAATCGGGGTTATCGGCATTTCGATGATTTTCTCGCTGCGTTATCGTCCCGCAAACGCAAAAATATCAGCCGCGAACGCCGCGAACTGGCCAATAAAGGGCTGGCTGTCAGGCGCCTGCGCAACGGGGAAATCACCCCCGAATGGTGGGAGTTTTTTTACCAGGTCTACCACAGCACCTATCACAAACACAGCGGCAACCAGGGCTACCTGACAAAGTCATTTTTTGACCGCCTGGGCGAGGTGATGGATGGCCAGCTGATGATGGCCGTAGCCGAGCGCGATGACGAAAAGGTGGCCGCAGCACTCTTCTTTTACGACGATGAAAGTCTCTACGGTCGCTACTGGGGTTGTATCCAGGAATATGATTTCCTGCATTTTGAACTATGTTATTACCAGGGCATAGAGTTTGCCATTGAGGCTGATCTTGCACATTTTGATGCCGGTGCCCAGGGTGAGCACAAGGTACGCCGCGGCTTTGAACCACGGGAAAACTGCTCGGCCCACTGGATTCGCAATGTGGATTTCGCCATAGCGATCAAACGTTTTGTCACCGAAGAACGACAATATGTGCTGGACTATATTCAGGACACCCGGCGACAGTTACCATACAAAACCGATAACGGTGGTTAGACCCGATTCCGAGGAGGAAGTTAGCCGTGAAGAAGTCCGTTTGGTTATTCATGCTGGGATGCCTGTTTTTCTCTGCATCAGGCCAGGCTGCCACTAAGCTGGAAATCGACCTCTATGTGCAGGAAGCACTGGCCGAGTTACATAAACAGTCTCCTGCCGCCAGGGAACTGACCTCACAGGCCAGAGGTATCCTGGTTTTTCCCAAGGTCTACAAAGCCGGTTTCTGGGTGGGTGGTGAGTACGGCGAAGGCGCGCTGCGCATTAGCGGCAATAACGTCAAATATTACAACATTGCCTCTGCCTCCCTGGGCTTTCAACTGGGCGCACAGATCAAATCTCAAATCATCCTGTTCATGACGGACAGCGCCCTCAACAAATTCCGCAATAGTGAGGGCTGGGAAGCGGGAGTCGATGGCAGCGTCGCCATCGCCAGCTTTGGGGCCGGTGGAGAAATTGATACCCAGACGGCACAGCAGCCTATCATTGGTTTCATCTTTTCCAACAAGGGCCTGATGTACAACCTCACCATCGAGGGCTCCAAAATCACCCCCATTGTTCGCTGATCGTCAAAGCCAGCGACGCACAGTGCCGCAGTAACTCTGGTAACTGTCGCCAAACTGGCGAGTGAGTATCCTCTCCTCGGGAATGATCTGTAGCAGTGTTATCGTCGCGACAAACAGCGGTAATCCCGGGGTCGCGTACAAGCTGTCCAGATACAGGTTCCAGGCCAGCAGCATCACCAGCAGCCCCAGATAAACAGGGTTGCGGGAATACCCGTAAATACCCTGGGTGATCAATCGCACTGTCTTGTGGGGGTAACGTGGATCGATAGTGGTTTTCGCCAGATACAGTGTGAGCACTGACAGGGCGACCACAGCCACACCCGCCACCAAGACCAGTATCACCAGTAAACTCCAGAACGCGCTATAGGAGGTATCGGCTCCAAACCCGCGGGCCAGCAGCCACATTAACACCCCGATCAGAAGCCATTGCGCCAGGGGTGGAATTTTCAATCCGAGGTTGTTGAGCGCTTTTTCCATATCAGTAACCGGTTGTTGGCAGGCATTGCATTGTCCTCTGCCAGCCTAAACCCGGCGGTCTCTGCCAGTCTGTTAACCGCTTCAAAGTCTCGTATGCCCTGGTGGGGCGCCTGCTGTTTCAGCCACTGATCGAAACGTGCGTTGCTGTCACTGGTAAAACGACCCCCGTAGTTGAAGGGGCCATAGATGGCCAGGGTCGCATCTTCAGGCATGAGTATTTCCAGTTCCGCAAACAGGTTTTCCACCGATGACCAGGCCATGATGTGGCAAGTATTGGCCGTGTACAGCGCATCAGGCTGATAATCATCGAGCTGCCAGGGGCGCTGGTCTGCATTGACCAGCAATGGCCGTCTGAGGTTATCCGCGGGGAACTCGTCGATCCAGGCGTTGATGCCTTCGTGATTAACCGCCAGATCTGTGGTTTGCCAAGTTAAGTGGGGCAGACGCGGCGCAAAATACACCGCGTGCTGACCTGTACCACTGCCCAGCTCCAACACCTGCTGGCGGTCTGCAAGAGCCCTCTGCAGAATATCCAGAATCGGCTGACGATTGTTTTCGCAGGCCTGGGAAAAAGGTTTTTCAGGATACATGCTTATTAAATCTATGTTTCATCGCGAGTGAATACCCACTCACGTGCTGAGGACATCGCAGGCTGGTAGGCATAACCCGCCGCATCAAATTCCTTGAGGCGTTCAACATCGTCAATGTGATTTTCGATGATGTAACGACTCATCAGCCCCCGAGCCTTCTTTGCATAAAAGCTGATGATTTTGTATTTACCACCCTTCCAGTCCTTGAAGACGGGGGTGATGACGTCCCCATGGAGTTCTTTCGGTATCACCGATTTGAAATACTCGTTGGATGCCAGGTTGACCAGTACCGGCGTGCTCATAGTATCCAGTTCAGCATTCAGCCCTTCCGTAATTTTGTTCCCCCAGAAACCGTAGAGATCCTTGCCCCGCTGATTGGCAAGCCGTGTGCCCATTTCCAGACGATAGGGTTGCATCAAGTCCAGCGGGCGTAGCAGGCCATAAAGACCGGATAGAATGCGCAGGTGGTCTTGCGCCCATAACAGGTCTGCTTCTGAAAGGGTTTCGGCTTCCAGCCCGGTGTAGACATCACCCTTGAAAGCCAACACGGCGGGACGCGCATTATCGGGAGTAAACGCCTTCTGCCAGTCCTGAAAGCGGCCATAATTGAGCGCACCCAGCTTGTCACTGATCCCCATCAGGGCAGACACTTGCGGTGGTGATAACTGCCGCAGCTCCTCGATCAATACTGCGGAATCATCCAGGTAGTCGGGCTGACTGTACTGGGCAGTATTCAGCGGCGATTCATAATCGAGGGTCTTTGCAGGGGAAATTACTGTCAACATACGTTGTCCAACCGGGTAGTCATTTACACATCAAGGTAGTTCATTATACTCATTTCACCACTGCCGCTTGCCAGGAGTAAACATGCGCCGGTTTCACCGAATTTCATTTCCCCTTCTCGCACTGCTACTGACCCTCACGGGCTGCTCGGTGAACCCGGTCACGGGCCAGAGTGAATTTTCCCTAGTATCTCCCGAGCAGGAAGTGGCGATCGGCGCCAACAACTATGCACCTTCCCAGCAATCCCAGGGTGGCAGGTACTATCTTGATCCGAACCTACAGGTCTATGTCAGCTCGGTAGGCCGGAAACTGGCCGCTGTCAGTGATCGTCCCAATCTGCCCTATGAATTTGTTGTACTGAACAATTCGGTGCCCAATGCCTGGGCACTGCCGGGAGGCAAAATCGCTGTCAACCGTGGCCTGCTCACCTACCTCGAAGACGAATCGCAACTTGCCGCCGTGCTCGCCCATGAAATTGTTCACGCCGCGGCCCGCCATGGGGCTTCTCAAATGACTCGCGGCACCTTGCTGAATATTGGAGCGGCCGCTGTGGGCATTGCCGGCGCCAATTACGGCCTCGGTCAGGCCGGTGCCCAGGTGGCACAACTGGGGGCCGCTGCCTGGATGGCCCGTTACGGCCGAGAAGACGAACTTGAATCTGACCGCTACGGTATGGACTACATGGTCAAAGCTGGCTATGACCCCTATGGCGCCGTGAAGCTACAGGAGACGTTTGTGAAGCTCAGTGAGGGCCGCCAGCAGGATTTCATCAGCGGCCTGTTCGCCAGTCACCCGCCTTCTCAGGAACGAGTCAATGCCAATCAGGCCAAGGCTGCGACTCTCCCCAAAGGCGTAACCAACCGCGATATTTACCAACGAAAAATCTCCCGGCTGAAACGTGACGAACCGGCCTACAAAGCTCAGGATGAGGCCATCAAGGCGCTCAACAACAAAGATGCTAAAGGTGCGCTGGCCGCACTAGACAAGGCGATCGCCATACAACCCGGTGATGGCTATTTCTGGGAGCTTCGCGGCCACGCTTGGGAGATGCTGGATAATGCTGCCAACGCCGAGAAAGCCTTCACCACCGCCATTGGTAAAAACCCTGACTATTTCAGCCATTACCTGGCCCGCGGCATGCTGCGCTATGAAGAGGCGAATAAAACAGGGGCACGGTCTGACCTCGAAAAAAGCTACAACATTCTGCCCACTCCCTATGCTAGTTACTATCTGGGGGAAATTGCCCTGGACAGCGGCGATCAACAGAACGCCATTCGCTATTTTCAGACCGCCGCTTCAGGCAGTGGCGAGATTGCCAAAAAATCTCAGGAGCGGCTAGCGGTACTGGAGTTGGAAACAGCGCCCCACAAATATATTCCCAGCAAGTTGGTACTGGGTGACGACGGCTATCTGATTATCGTCATTAAGAACAACAGCCCGGTGACGGTGACGAATGTAGAGCTGCAACTGACGAAAATGCTCAATTCATTTATCGCCGATAGCACTTCCAGCATCAATGGCCCAAGCAAGCTGGCCCCCGGCCAACAAGTCAGTCTGCAAACCCGTATCGGCCCCTTTAAGGAAAGCGCCGAAGCCAGCGCTTACCGTATCAAAGTGTCCAGGGTACAGATCGCCGCGCAGTAACTCTCACGTATCCGAAAGCCGCTCCGCCAGAAATCGGCTACAGGCCAGCACCCGGGCATTGCTCCGCAAATCCGGGTGCGTCAGTAGCCAGAGCGGCGATTCAAATTGCCGTTCAAACTGACCGATAGGCTGAAGACCGGGTGCGACATCTTCTGGCAAAAAAGCCAGCCCCAAACCCGCACGGGCCAACTCGGCCATACCGATCAGGGTATTGGCGCGGGCAGCCACGGCGAAATGATGAACACACCGACAAACTATGGAACGACGCTACTGCGTATTAGCCTGGGCGTGATCTATATCGCCCACAGCCTGTACCTGAAACTGGTGATTTTTACCCTCCCTGGCACCGCCGCCTTCTTCGAAAGCCTCGGCTTGCCAGCTTTCCTGGCCTACGCAACCTTTGCTGCAGAAGCCATTGGCGGTGTCGCCTTAGTGCTTGGCTACCAAGCTCGCTGGGCTGCACTGGCGCTTTTACCGATAGCTCTGGGTGCTACCTGGGCCCATAGCGGCGCCGGTTGGGTCTTCAGCAATGCCGGAGGTGGCTGGGAATACCCCCTGTTTCTCGCCATTGCGACGGCGGTCATTGCTCTGCAGGGAAACGGCAGCCTGGCATTACAACAGGAAAAAGTTGTCTTAGAGTAAAGGGACTATCTTCGATAGGGGGTGTGCTATGGATAAATTTTTCAAAGCCAAAGAGCGTGGCAGTACCCAACTGCCCTGGCTCAGCAGCTACCACAGCTTCTCCTTCAACCACTATTACGACCCGGCGCACATGGGTTTTGGGCCGCTGCGGGTACTCAACGAGGACCATGTCGCACCCGGCGGTAAATTTGACACCCACGGCCATCAGAGTGCGCAAATTATCAGCCTGGTGACCTACGGCACCATGTACCACGAGGACAGCAGCGGCCATACCTCGCTACTGCAACCTGGCGACTATCAGCTGATGAATGCTGGTAGCGGTATTACCCACAGTGAGGCCAACGCAAAAGGCAATGAGCCGATGGGATTTATCCTGTTGTGGGTGCTGCCCAGACACCATGGTGGACTGCCCAACTACCAGTACAAACGCTTTGAAGAAAGCGCTCCCCTGCAACTGGTCGCCAGTGGTGCACCCGATGCCCAGGCCTTCTTGCTGGATCAGGATATCCATATCTGGCAATTGCGCCTCGCCAACGGCGGTGAGCTGTTACACCCGCTACAAACGGGCTGGATACGCCGCCTCCAACTTATCGAAGGGTCACTGACCATTGACCATCAAACACTAGGTCCCGGCGATGGAATGATTCCCGCGCCCGGAAACGCCACTGAATACCTAGCCGGGCAAGATAGTCTGGCCCTGGTCTTCGACGTACCCCAACATCTTTACCAAGGACATATTGATGAAACCCATTGAACAACACAGCATCGAGCAACTTTTCACAGAAGCACGCACCTACAGCCACTGGCAGGATCGTGGCATTGCCGCCGATACCCTTCGTCAGCTCTACCAACTGGCAGCCATGGGCCCCACCAGCATGAATGCCCATCCGGGACGGTTTGTATTTTTAACCACCCCCGCCAGCAAGCAGCGGTTATTGCCGGCTTTGGCTGAAGGCAATCGGGACAAAACCCTGTCGGCACCGGTCACCGTTATCGTCGCCCACGACCCGACGTTCTACCGCCACCTGCCAGAACTGTTCCCTCACATGGACGGCGCGGAAAAGATGTTTGCCGACAACGAAGAGTTATCCAACAGCACGGCTTTTCGCAACGGCACCCTTCAGGGTGCCTGGCTGATTATGGCCGCCCGCGCCCTAGGGCTGGACTGCGGGCCCATGTCCGGCTTTGATAACGGCAAAATCGATGACATTTTCTTTGCTGAAAACGGCTGGCAATCTAACTTTCTGATCAACCTGGGCTAGGGCGATCACGACGCACTGTATGCACGGGGCAAGCGGCTGGATTTTGAAGAAGCTTGTCTCCTGCTCTAGCGCGTTCTCCTTACACCTCGGCAAACCCTTGGATATCGAGACAACACCCAATCATTTATATTTAAGCGTGATCAATGACTGTGCCACCATTTTGGTGGCACAGTAGCCTAGAAATTTTTGTTGCCATTTCGCTTAAACCAACTACCCACGTTGAATGCCCGTTATGATTTATCAGATTCTCGACCAATCAAACCATGCAGCGATAACTGAACTGTTCACTAGTGTATTCACTGCATCTGAGGGCGAGAAGGAAGGAACATTGATTGGCAAACTTGCTTCAGAGTTGGCATCAACGATCGACAATGACGAAACGATCAGCGTCGGTGCATTTGAAAACAACACTCTCGTTGGCGCTATTTTTTTCACTCGTCTGCATTTTAAGCATGCTATCAGCGTTTATATGCTGGCACCGGTAGCCATAAGTGACGAACACCAAGGCGAAGGGATCGGGCAGGCGCTAATAAAATCTGGACTTAACGAGCTCAAAAAACGCTCTGTTCATGTTGCCGTAACCTATGGCGACCCTGCTTTCTATTCAAAGGTAGGGTTTCAGGCACTTTCAGAAAATGTCCTTCAGGCCCCGCAGAAGCTTTCCATGCCGTTTGGTTGGCTTGGTCAATCTCTGACCTATGAGCCTATCCCAGTAATTAATGAACGTCCCATGTGTGTTAAAGCCTTCAACAACCCTGTTTATTGGTAAGCCTAAAAAATATCTGATTGCCCGATAATTTTCGAAAAAAAACCAGAGTAAAAACTCCGGTTTTCCAATAGCTATTCTCTTTTATTTTTTTATGCAGATTCCAGTTCCTGCGCTTTTAATGTCACATTATCACTACAGCGATTAAGCCCATTAAAGATGGCCTTTATGGCTGCACTGATAATATTGCGGTGCACCCCCACGCCAAACATGGCCGGGCCGTCGTCAATCTGCATTTCCAGATAACAGACCGCCTCCACTTCCGAGCCGGTGCCCAGGGCGTGTTCGTGGTAGTCGATGACGCGGATATTGCCGCCCAGGGCTTTGACCGCCGCGTCGATGGTGCCGTTGCCAATGCCGTTGACGGTTCTGGCTGCGCCGTTCTCCATAAACTGGATCTGGACCTCGGTGGCACCCTTGTTGCCGTGACTGTGGATGGTGACATCCGCGTCGGCCAGGCTGTAGGCACCGCTATCCTGTAAATATTCCTGTTCAAACAGGGCAAAGATATCCGCACTGGTCGCCTCTCGACCTTCCCGGTCGGTAAAGGCTTTTACCACACGGCTGAATTCAATCTGCAGGCGACGCGGCAGTTCCAGGCCATACTGTTGCTGCAACAGGAAGCTCACCCCGCCCTTACCCGACTGGCTGTTGACGCGGACGACAGCCTCGTAACCCCGGCCCAGATCAGCGGGATCAATGGTCAGGTAGGGAAGCTCCCAGATTTCGCCATCCCGCCGCTGTGCAAAACCTTTCTTGATGGCATCCTGATGGGAACCGGAAAAGGCGGTGAATACCAGTTCGCCAGCATAGGGGTGACGGGGGTGCACGGGAATCTGATTGTATTCCTCCACTGTATGCCGAATCGTATCGATACGTGTAAAGTCCAGGCCCGGGTCCACTCCCTGGCTATAGAGATTCAGGGCCAGCGTGACGATATCCACATTGCCGGTGCGCTCGCCGTTACCAAACAGGCAGCCTTCCACCCGGTCGGCGCCAGCCATTTGTGCCAGCTCTGCCGCCGCCACGGCGGTACCGCGGTCATTGTGGGGATGTACACTGATAATAATGCTCTCCCGGTTAGCGAGGTTCCGGTCCATCCACTCGATCTGGTCAGCGTAGACATTAGGCGTGGCCATCTCCACCGTGGCAGGCAGGTTGAGGATCATCCTGTTCTCCGGTGTCGGCTGCCAGATGGCAGTTACCGCATCACACACCTCTTTCACCACTTCGAGTTCTGCACCGGAAAACACTTCAGGGGAGTATTCATACACCCATTCCGTCTCAGGGTACTGGCTGGAGTACTGCCTGATCCAGCGGGTACCCTGCTCGGCAATGGCTTTCACACCGGCGATATCGGTGTTGTAGACAATGCGCCTGAACTGAGGTGCCACGGGGTTATACATATGAATAATCACCCGCCGGGCACCCTGCACCGCCTCAACGGTGCGCGCAATCAAGTCCTCCCGCGCCTGGGTCAACACCTCGATGGTGACGTCTTCGGGGATACGGTTTTCCTCAATCAGGCGACGTACAAAATTAAACTCTGTCTCGGAGGCAGCGGGGAACGCCACTTCAATTTCCTTGAAGCCGATCTCAACCAGCATGTCGAAAAAACGCAACTTGGTTTCCACCGACATGGGGTCAATCAGCGATTGATTGCCATCACGCAAATCGGTGCTCATCCAGATGGGTGGTTTTTCGATGGTGCGACCGGGCCAGCGGCGGTCATGCATTTGTACCGGGTCAAAGGCTCGGTATTTGCTGGCAGGGTTACTGATCATAATGCTCTCCAAAGGCGGTTGTTTAACCCCTGAAAAAAAGCCGGTACCTGATTGCAGGCAAAGCGGGTAACCAGCCATTAACGGTACCGGTGGGCTTCTGGCCCATTTCTTTTTCTCAGGACAGGGTCAGTTTAATGCGCACGAAGAACAATTTTATTGCCATTTATATGTTGATTTATCTTGTTTGCGCAATAATATACTTCATATACAAACTATTGAGCAATTTATGGAATACGATCACTTTGACAGGGCAATTCTTCGCAAGTTACAGCGGGATGGCCGCATCTCCAATCAGGACCTGGCGGAATCCGTTAATCTGTCCCCTTCCCCCTGCCTGCGCCGGGTGCGCCGCCTGGAAGAGGAAGGTGTGATTGTGGGCTATACCGCGCGTCTTAACGCCCGCAAGCTGGGGCTTAAATTGATGGCGTTTATCCAGATCAGCATGGACAAGCACACACCTGAGCGCTTTGCCGGGTTTGAGTCCGCCGTGGCCAATTACCCTGAAGTTCTTGAGTGCCACCTGATCACCGGCCAAGCCGCAGATTACCAGCTGAAGGTGGTAGTGGAGGATATGGATGGGTACCAGCAATTCCTGCTGAACAAGATTACCCGAATCGAAGGCGTTACCGGTGTTCAGTCCTCATTTGTGCTGAAATCACCTCAAAATACCTCTGTGTTACCGGTGTAAGCCAAGAGCATTTGTTCGACTTCTAGCACCGTTTCAAACACTTATAATTTCAGTCTCTTTGGTGTTTCTGCCGTTTATCAAGTGAGTTTTGCCGGTAAATCCTGTCGAAACCTGTCTCAACCCGATCCATACTAAGTTCATGTTACCTGCAAGTATGGGCACGTATGTCTCTCACTGATCTCAGAACCCGGATACAAGCAGCGACCTGTGCTGACGAACAGGCCTGTGTTGATGAGCTGATCGCTTCAACCGTGATGGATGATCAGCAACAGCAGGCGTCTCTGGCCATGGCCCGCCAACTTGTCGCTGCCTGCCGCAAGGATGAACAGCGTAAGGGTACGCTGGAATCGTTTCTTCAGGAGTTTGGGCTGTCAAACCGCGAAGGCATCGCCCTGATGTGCCTGGCCGAAGCTCTGTTGCGGGTTCCCGACGAGGCCACCGCGGATAAATTGATCGCGGAAAAATTGCGAGAAGGGGACTGGGCCAGCCACCGAGGGCACTCCGAGTCCCTGTTTGTTAACGCCTCTGTGTGGGGGTTGATGTTAACGGGCGACGTATTAACCCTGGAGCAAGAGATCACGGAAGATCCACCCGGGTGGCTGAAACGGCTGGTCAACCGCCTTGGAGAGCCAGTGGTCCGGAAAGCCATGGTACAAGCCATGCGGATCATGGGTAGCCAGTATGTAATGGGACGCACGCTCCCGGAGGCCATGTCTCGAGGCCACAGGGAATCATCCGTCTGTGTACGCTTCTCCTTCGATATGCTTGGCGAGGGCGCCAGAACCGAGGCCGACGCCAAGCGCTATTTTGAGGCGTATGCAGAGGCCATTCGGCAACTTGGCGAAGCGAGTGGTGGGGACTCCCCCGACCGGGCAGATGGTATTTCCGTGAAATTATCTGCCCTGCACCCACGCTACCAGTTCAGTCAGCGCCAGACCGTTATGACGGTTCTACTGGATCGCTTGCGCACCCTGGCCCTGGCCGCCAGAAACTACCAGATTGGCCTCAGCATCGATGCAGAAGAAGCCTCTCGCCTGGAGTTATCTCTGGATCTTTTTGAAGCCTTGGCACGGGATCCGGCATTACAGGGCTGGCAGGGTCTTGGCTTTGTGCTTCAGGCTTATCAGAAACGCGCTCCACTGGTGGCCCAGTGGCTGATCCAACTGGCAAAGGATACCCATCGCCAGTTTATGGTGAGACTGGTCAAGGGTGCCTACTGGGATACCGAGATCAAACTCGCCCAGGAAGCCGGCCTCGCTGATTACCCGGTATTCACTCGTAAGGTGAATACCGATTATTGCTATCTGCATTGCACCAACGTGCTGCTGTCCAGCCCCGACTACATCTATCCACAGTTCGCCACTCACAATGCGCAAACGGTCGCAGCCATACTGCAACTGGCGGGTGAGGCTCGATTTGAATTGCAGCGGCTGCATGGCATGGGTGATTTGCTCTACCGTCAACTGCAGCAGCACCTTGAGCACGCGGGAGGCCAGATGCCTCCAGTGCGGGTTTATGCGCCGGTGGGCCAGCACCGGGAATTACTACCTTACCTGGTAAGACGGTTACTGGAAAATGGCGCCAACAGTTCGTTTGTAAACCGCCTGCTCGACCAGAAGGTCCCCGTTGAGGAACTGGTGCAGCCCCTGTTGCCTCAGGTGCTATCGTCGGCCACCCGCAGGCACCCCCATATACCCAGGCCGGTTGACCTGTACCAGAATTCAGCGGCACACCGCAGCAATTCCCCTGGCATTGACCTCAACAATCCCCTGGAAGTTAACGTCCTGCTCGAAGCCATATCAGAGTCAGATACCGTTGATTGGCGTGCCGGACCCATCATTAATGGCCAGCTGCGACCGGGATCTCTGCAACCCCTGCACTCCCCCGCTGATGGAACAACCATTGGTTTCGCCAGCGACAGCACGGGCGAAGATGTCGAGAATGCCCTTGAGTCAGCGCGCCAGGCTCAACCCCGCTGGGACCTTCTGGGCGGCCGGGCACGGGCCGACACACTGGAGCGGGTTGCGACGGTGCTGGCAGAAGCGTTCTATTCTCTGGTGACACTGATCGTGCGAGAAGCCGGTCGAACCCTTGCCGATGCCATTGCCGAGGTGCGAGAGGCGATTGATTTCTGCCGCTACCATGCCCACCAGGCCCGGCAACAGTTTGGCGAACCAGTCACGCTGGCAGGGCCCACCGGCGAGGACAATCGGCTCAGTCTCCATGGCCGCGGTGTGTTTCTCTGCATCAGTCCGTGGAATTTTCCACTGGCCATCTTTACAGGACAGGTTACCGCCGCACTGGCTGCTGGCAACGCAGTGATCGCCAAACCGGCCTGTCAAACACCCTTGGTGGCGGCGCTGGCCACACAACTGTTTCACCGGGCGGGAGTTCCAGGGGATGTGCTTCAGCTATTGCCCGGTGATGGCAAAGCACTTGGCGACCTTCTCTTACCCGACCCGCGCATTGCCGGTGTCGCGTTCACCGGTTCAACGGCCACAGCCCATATCATTCAACGCACACTGGCGGAGAGAAATGGGGCGATTGTTCCCCTGATTGCTGAAACCGGTGGGCAGAATGTCATGCTGGTGGATTCCACGGCGCTGCCAGAACAGGTCGTTGATGACAT
The DNA here is from genome assembly GCF_030676955.1 of Porticoccus litoralis. Taxonomy (NCBI): domain Bacteria; kingdom Pseudomonadati; phylum Pseudomonadota; class Gammaproteobacteria; order Cellvibrionales; family Porticoccaceae; genus Porticoccus; species Porticoccus litoralis. Next base: position 128,394 of record NZ_JAUUUU010000003.1, read on the forward strand.
CATTCGCTCCGCCTTTCTCAGTGCCGGACAGCGCTGCTCAGCACTTCGTGTGCTGTTTGTGCAGGACGATATTGCCGATACGCTTCTGCATACACTGACCGGAGCGATGCAGGAACTGCAGTTGGGAGATCCGAGCTTGCTGTGTACCGATATTGGCCCGGTGATTGATCGGGTGGCCCGGGACAGACTCCAGGCCCACATTGAACGAATGACCAAAGAAGCCAAACTGCTCGCCAGGTTGTCACCCCCATCAAACCTAAGCGGATACTTTGTGGCACCTCACCTGTTCGAGATTGAGCATCTGTCACAGTTAAACGAAGAAGTATTTGGCCCGATTCTGCATGTGATCCGTTACCGGGCAGAAGCACTGGACGAGGTAATCGACCAGATTAATGCCTGCGGCTACGGGCTGACGCTGGGAATCCACAGCCGAATCCGCGGCTTTGCCGAGCAGGTATTCCAGCGCACCCAGGTGGGCAATACCTATATCAATCGTAATATGGTGGGTGCAGTTGTGGGCTGCCAGCCTTTCGGTGGTTGCGGCCTGTCCGGAACCGGCCCGAAAGCCGGCGGGCCTCATTACCTGACTGCGTTCGCCATCGAAAAAGTACGCAGTGAAAATATTACCGCCCGAGGAGGAAATACCGCACTGTTTGGTTTACCCGACGATTAGCTCCGCCCATCAGCGACTGCTAAACGTCGGGTCACGACCCTCGCGACGCGCCAGTAATCCTTCTTTCAGATCACCGGAGGTATGACAGCGCTCAATCTGAATCAGCGCCTTGGCCAGGTCCAGATTGCCATCGGCCATCTGATCACAAAGCTGCTTCATGGTTGCAACGGTCAGCGGGGATAATGGCAACAGACTTTCCACCAGCTTCATGGTTTCCGTCTCCAGCTGATCCTGAAGCACCAGATGGGTGAGGTAACCCACCCGCAGCAGCGTTTCCGACTCCAGTATTTCCGAAGAGATCAGAATGCGCTTGGCCGTGGTCACACCCAGCCGCTTCACATACCGGCGAATACCGTTCATGGGATAGCAGAGGCCGATTTCCGCTGCCGGCACCTTGAGACGCATGCCGTGCACACCGATACGATAATCGCAGCACAGGCCTAGCTCGGAACCGCCACCGTAGACACTGCCGTTAAGCGCACAGACCACCGGCATTGGCATCTCAGCCAATCGATCGGTTAGGGTTTCGAATTTTTCGCCCGTCATATCACCGGAAGACATCTGCCCCAAAGAGGCACCGGCACAGAAGGTTTTTTCACCCTGGCCCGTAATTACCAGCACGCGGATGTTCTTGTTGGCTTCCACACGATTCAGGCAGTCGATAAAGAGGTCAATGCCCTGGGCCGTCAGCGAATTGTGTTTGGCGGGATTGTTGAGAAGGATGCGGGCTACCGCTCCATCCATGGATAATAAAACCGGGTCATCTGAATTACTCATTTTACAGCCTTCCCAATGTAGGATTCAGGAGTGTTCAGCTTGATGTTGCATAGCGGTGTTTAATTTTTTCCACCGCTGCATGGTAGACGCTGCGGATTTCCTCGCGGCAATTAATATTAACTTCCAGATCCCGCAGCAGTCCATCACCAATGCCGTAGATCCAGCCGTGCACCGTCAGTTCCTGGCCGCGTGCCCAGGCATCCTTGATGATGTTGGTTTTGGAAACATTCACCACACCTTCAATCACGTTGAGCTCGCACACCTGGTTGATCATGGCGTCCTTGTCACAACCATCGCTGAGGTAGGTCTGATGGATGTACTGAACATCCTGCACATTCAGTAGCCAGTGGTCGATCAGACCGAGGTGTTGTTTTTCAACCGCCGCTTTAACACCGCCACAGCCATAGTGACCACACACTATCACGTGTTTTACCTTGAGATATTCCACGGCATATTGCATCACTGACAGGCAGTTGAGATCGCTGTGAACCACGATGTTGGCCACATTACGATGGACAAATAGTTCGCCAGGCATCAGACCGACAATTTCATTGGCGGGTACCCGGCTGTCGGAACAGCCGATCCACAAATATTCTGGAGCCTGCTGTTTGGATAGGCGCTCAAAAAACGTGGGATCTGCCTGAGTCATGGCTTCAGCCCACTCTATATTCTTTCTGAACAATTCTTTCAACGGGATTTCTCCAGGCAGGACAATCGATGGGAGGCTCAGTTTACGACCTATTGAAATACAAAAAAACCGGACAATTTGTCCGGTTTTTGTCTGGCGAAAACAGGGTTATTGCTAGGCGTCTGGGCCCCGATGGCGGATATCCCGCCCCTGTACCAGGTAAACAATGTGTTCACAGATATTTTTAGCATGATCACCCACGCGCTCCAGTGAGCGCAAGGCCCACAGAATATTCATGGATCGGGAAATACTGCGAGGATCTTCCATCATATAAGTGATCATTTCCCGCAATGCCGACTTGTAGTCCATGTCCACCTGCCGGTCCTCTTTCATGGTCGCGATAGCCGCTTCGGCATCAAACCGGGAAAACGCATCGAGGGAATCATTAAGCATTTTGCGCACGCAGTTGCCGATATGCCGCACTTCGGTATAGCCCCGGGGGGCCTCACCCTCCTCCGAGAGCTTGATGGCCATTTTGGCAATTTTCTGGGCCTCGTCGCCTATGCGCTCCAGATCACGGATGGTTTTTGATACTGCTGTCACCAGTCGCAGATCGCTGGCCGCTGGCTGACGGCGGGCGATCAGCGTGGTACAGGTTTCGTCGATATCCATTTCCATTTCATCAATGCGTGATTCCACTTCAATCACTCTTTCCGCCAATCGGCTGTCCGCATCTTCCAGAGCGCGGATGGCATCACCCACCTGCATTTCCACCAGGCCACCCATTTCCAGCATGCTGGTTTTGATTTCCTCCAGGTCTTCATTGAATTGCCTGGAGATATGCTGGTCGAGATTTAATTTGTCCATTGATCGCTCCTGTTAACCAAAACGCCCGGTGATATAGGCTTCTGTCAGTGCATGTTCCGGTGCGGTGAAGACTTTTTCCGTGTCGTTGACTTCGACCAAGTGTCCGAGGTGAAAATAGGCCGTGCGGTGGGAAACACGGGCTGCCTGCTGCATTGAGTGGGTCACAATGGCAATGGTGTAATTTTCTGACAATTCGGCAATTAACTCTTCAATTTTTGCAGTGGCAATAGGGTCCAGTGCCGAACAGGGCTCATCCATCAGGATCACTTCCGGGCTGATAGCGATGGCACGCGCAATACAGAGACGCTGTTGCTGACCACCGGACAGGCCTGTGCCCGGTTGATCCAGGCGATCTTTCACTTCTTCCCACAAACCGGCTCGACGCAGGCTATTTTCAACAATTTCATCCAACTCTGCACGCCGACTGGCCAACCCGTGTAAACGAGGGCCATAGGAGACGTTGTCATAAATGGATTTAGGGAACGGGTTAGGTTTCTGGAACACCATGCCGACTCTTGCACGCAGTGCCACCGGGTCCATTTTGGCGGCGTAAATATCTTCTCCATCCAGGCTCAATTCACCATGAACCCGACAGCTTTCCACCGTGTCATTCATACGGTTAATACTGCGCAGGAAAGTGGATTTACCACAGCCCGAAGGACCAATCATGGCAATCACTTCATTCTGGCCAATATCCACATTGACATTGTAAATCGCCTGCTTATCCCCATAGAACACATCCACGTTGCGCATGGACATTTTGGGATTTTTGACGAAAGGCTCACCAATGGCCTGTTCGGGATAATCCATGGCATCCGGCCCGGTCTGCTTGGCTGTAGCCTTTTTTTCTAACATTGTTGCTGTGTCTGTTACCAATTTGCTCACCATTATCAGTCCGTCCTGAATAGGTTACCAGCGGCGCTCAAGTTTTTTCCGAAGCACCACGGCCAGTGTGTTCATCATGATAAGAAATGCCAGCAATACCATGATTGCTGCAGAGGTCTTCTCAATAAAGGCGCGTTCCGGGCTGTCTGCCCAGAGGAAAATCTGCACCGGTAGCACCGTTGCCGGGTCAGTAAACCCGCCCGGAATATCCACAATAAAGGCCACCATACCAATCATTAGCAGGGGCGCTGTCTCTCCAAGTGCCTGAGCCATACCAATAATGGCGCCAGTCAACATGCCGGGCATGGCCAGTGGCAGAACATGGTGAAGCACTACCTGCATCGGAGAGGCACCCACACCAATGGCGGCCTCACGAATGGAGGGAGGCACAGCCTTGATAGCCGCTCGACTGGAAATAATGATGGTAGGCAGGGTCATCAGCGTTAGCACCAAACCGCCCACCAACGGCACCGAGCGCGGCACCTGGAAAAAATTAATGAAAATAGCCAAACCCAGCAGACCAAAAATAATCGATGGGACCGCTGCCAGATTATTGATATTGACCTCAATCAGATCGGTCCAGCGGTTTTTTGGCGCGAATTCTTCCAGATAAACGGCCGCCGAAACGCCGATGGGAAAGGACAGAGTCAAGGTAACTACCAGCGTAAACAATGAACCCATGGCGGCGCCCCAAATACCTGCCTGCTCCGGCTCCCGAGAATCACCGGAGGTGAAAAAGGTGGTATTGAAACCCAGCCTGATAGCGCCATCCTGCTCCAACTGGTCAATCCAGCCCTGGCGCAATTCACTGGTCCGTCCGGTAAAGGCTCCGCCCTTGCTACCGATGCTCTTGTAATAGGTGTCGACATCATCGTCGGCTATCAGCCACAGGGTTTCTGTCTGACCCATCAATTCCGGGCGGCGGAGTAGCCGTTCACGCAGCTCGTAACCGGCACCACTACTTATCAGGGAGAACAGCTCACGCTTTTCCTTGCGCTTGCTGACATCGGGAAACCTTTTCTGTAAGGCTTTTTTCACCAGGCCCTGGAAATCCGCCAGTGCTACCTGCTGCTTGTTCTGCAGGTCCGTGATACCCAGCACTTCCGCGTCATAGGTCACATCAACCTGGATGGAAGTTTCCAGGAAGGCCTTGTGACCTTTGCCAATAATGTCGACGAATAGCAGGGCTACACAGAGCAGACCAAAGGCGATGGCCATCATGCCATAGGCACGAAAACGTTTTTCCGCACGGTAGCGTTTGCTCAGGCTGCGCTGGATGGTTTCAGCATGTGAACGTTTTATCTCAGTCATATTGTTCCCGATATTTCTTAACGACGCGCAGGGCAATGAAGTTGAGCACCAGTGTTACCAGGAACAGCATTAGTCCCAGCGCAAAGGCCGCGAGTGTTTTCGGACTGTCGAATTCCTGGTCACCCACCAGCAACGTAACAATCTGTACCGTTACGGTGGTCACGGTTTCCAGCGGGTTCAGTGTGAGCTGCGCAGCAAGTCCGGCCGCCATCACTACAATCATCGTTTCACCGATGGCCCGGGAAACTGCCAGTAGGACGCCTCCCACGATACCGGGTAGCGCAGCAGGAAATATCACTTGTTTGATGGTTTCCGATTTGGTGGCACCAAGGCCGAGGGAGCCATCCCGCAGGCTTTGAGGCACCGCGTTGATCACATCGTCAGCCAGGGATGAAACAAAAGGAATAATCATCACCCCCATCACCAAGCCCGCAGCTAGCGCACTTTCCGAGGAAACCTGAAGGCCCATACTTTCGCCACTCTGGCGAAGGAATGGCGCCACAGTGAGTGCCGCAAAAAATCCGTACACCACGGTGGGAATACCGGCGAGGATTTCCAGTGTCGGCTTTGCCAGGCCACGAAACTTCGGGGAAGCATATTCCGCAAGGTAAAGGGCTGACATCAGGCCCACTGGCACCGCCACTAGCATGGCAATCATGGAGATCAACAAGGTACCCACAAACAGGGGAATGGCGCCAAAACTACCGGAAGAGCCCACCTGGTCGGCGCGAATGGCCATTTGCGGACTCCACTCGGTGCCAAACAGGAAGTCTGTCACCGGTATACTTTTGAAAAACCGCATGGATTCGAACAACACCGACAGCAAAATACCGAGAGTGGTGAAAATCGCCACGCAGGCGCATGACAACAGCATGATTTTGAACACTTTCTCGACCTGCTGCCGGGCCCGCAGTTGCGGGGAGACTTTTACCCAGCCCCAGCCAAGTCCAAGCACCCCGAGTGACAACACTACGGCCGTTGCCAGATAGCTTCCGATATTGCGCATTTTGGCCAACTGGTCGGCCGCATGTACCAGCACAGGGTCAGCCCCTTCACGGCTCAGTGCACCACTGGCAATATTTTCAATACTGTTAAGCAACAGGTTGTGGTCGGCCACCGTTACCGGTTGGTGGCTTTCCGGCAGACCATTCAGAAGTGCCGCACTGATGACCGGGTCATCGAACATCAGCCATAGTGCCAGCAACAGGATTGCAGGCAAGGCACACCAGATCGTCGCGCGCATTCCGTAGTAAAAAGGCAGGGAGTGCAAATGCCGAATCCCGCCCAAAGGACGAGATAGGGAGACAGAACGGTTGTGAGCCAGTAGGTAGGCCACTGCACTCAGTGCAAGAAGGACAATTACCAGGTTAGCTGTCTGCATAGCGGTGTTACCAACAAGGACCTGTTAAAAAGAAAAACAGGGCCTGACTTGCGCCAGGCCCAAATTCATCAACTTGTGGGAGAAGCCACGTATTGTCGATGTGAAACTTACAAACCATCTGCAGTCATTGGCTTCTGGTTAATCACATCAGCACCAATTGAAGTGCGAAGTGCTGCCGGCATCGGGATCATGCCTTTTTCCGCCAGGTAGCCGTCTTCACCCCAGGCTTTTTCAGATGTAAATTCTGCCAGGTAGCCATCAATGCCGGGGACAACACCGATGTGGGCTTTTTTCACGTAGAAGAACAGTGGGCGTGAGATGCTGTAGGACTTGTCAGCAATGGTTTCAAACTCCGGATTCACACCTTCGATGGTAGAGCCTTGAACCACGTCGCTGTTCTGATCCAGGAAAGAGAATCCGAAGATACCCAGCGCTGCATGGTTGGCTTCCAGTTTCTGGATAATCAGGTTGTCGTTTTCGCCGGCTTCAATGTAGTGACCATCTTCACGGATAGCGTGAGCCACAGCTTTGAATACTTTTTTGCCTTTCTTGTTAAAGGCATTCTCGGGGATACCAAGTTTAGCCATCAGCGATTTGATTTCCGCTTCGTCTTTGGAACCACGCAGAGTCGCCAGATCGGCATACTTCTTCGCACCACCTTCCATTGCCAGCTCGGCAAATGCGTCGCGGGTACCGGAAGTTGGGGGCGGTCCCAATACTTCGATCTTGGTCGCAGGCAGAGTCGGGTTAACCTCTTTCCAGGTTTTGTAGGGGTTGGCCATCAGCTTGCCATCTGGGCCGGGAACTTGTGCAGCCAGCGCCAGGTACAGATCCTTACGGGTCAGATTCATGTGTGGCGCATCAACCGAGTTGGCCACAACAATGCCATCGTAACCAATTTGTACTTCGATAATGTCTTTTACGCCGTTTTCCTGGCACATTTCGAACTCTGATTTTTTGATACGACGTGACGCGTTGGTAATGTCAGCATGCTGGGTACCTACACCGGCACAGAACAATTTCATGCCGCCACCAGAACCGGTGGATTCAACTTTAGGTGTGGGGTTGCCGGTAGACTTGCCAAAACGCTCGGCCACTACAGTGGCAAACGGGTAAACGGTTGAGGAGCCGACTATGCTCACATAATCACGGGCGGCGGCAAACACGGTGGTGCTGGCCATAGACAGTGCCATGACGGCACCGGCAATTGCTAATTTCTGGGTGTTTTTCACTGTTGCCTCCAAGGCTTATCGTTAAACATCGAACGACATGCTATTCCGACTTCGTGACAACTATATGAATACAATATGACAATTATGTTACAGCTGCTTTCTCAGCTCAAACGGGCTTTCTTCGTGTCCCTTTATATATACCCTTATAATGGGCAGCTGTTGCTGGGGAGCTGAAAATTACCATGTCCAAACCGATCCGCTTACTGGAATCAATGGCCAGAGGCATCGACTGCTTTACCGAAAAAACCGGTCAACTGATTGCCTGGCTAACCCTGATCATGATGGTGTTTACCTGTGTGATCGTCGTGATGCGCTACTTTCTGGAAACCGGTTCTATCGCTTTACAGGAGTCGGTGACCTATCTGCACAGCCTGTTATTCCTGCTGGGTGCGGCCTACACCCTGAAACGGGGTGGTCATGTACGGGTGGATATCCTTTATCAACGCTTCAGTGCCCGAACCCAGGCTCTCGTGGATGCACTGGGCACCCTACTGTTTTTGATTCCGGTCTCTCTGCTGATTCTGATCTTTTGCTGGGATTACGTGGCCAGCAGCTGGGCCATTGGTGAGGTGTCAAAAGAAGCCCGGGGCCTGCCCTGGGTCTACCTGCTAAAAACCCTGTTGCTGATTATGCCGGTCACCCTGTTGTTACAGGGCATTGCTGAGTTCATCAAAAATCTGCTCTTTTTCTGTGGTATCGGTGGCGACCATACCGGCACACAGCATGAGGGGATGATCTGATGGCTGAATACATACCGCTGTTCATGTTTGCGGTGGTCTGCCTGGTGCTGATGGCTGGCTACCCCGTCGCTCTCACCCTCGCCGGCACGGCGCTGTTGTTTGCACTGGTGGGCAGCGCCAGTGGCCACTTTGACATGTCCTTTCTGCATGCGCTCCCCAACCGCCTGTATGGCACCATGGACAACACCACTCTGATCGCTGTGCCGTTGTTTGTACTGATGGGGGTGATGCTGGAGAAATCCAAACTCGCCGAAGACCTGCTGGACAGTATGGCCCTGTTGTTTGGCAAGTTTAAGGGAGGCCTGGGTATTTCCGTGGTGATTGTGGGTATGCTACTGGCCGCCAGCACGGGGATTGTCGGGGCCACGGTGGTCACTATGGGACTCATGTCCTTACCCACCATGCTGAAACGCGGTTACGACCCGGCACTGGCAACCGGTGCCATTTGTGCAACCGGCACCCTAGGGCAGATTATTCCACCTTCCATCGCACTGGTTTTACTGGGGGATATCCTCTCCAGTGCCTACCAGCAGGCACAATTGAGCCAGGGCATATTTACACCCAAGACGGTTTCCATTGGCGATCTTTTTGTCGGTGCCATTGTTCCCGGCCTGGTGCTGGTCTCAATGTATATCGGCTACTTGCTGTTTATTTCCCGGCTGAAACCGTCATCCGCTCCGGTAGCGTTTACAACCGACGATCATCAAATTAGCGCCGCCCGGTTACTGCGCAGTCTGTTGCCTCCGGTCATTCTGATTGTTGCCGTGCTCGGTTCTATCCTGAAAGGGGCCGCCACGCCTACCGAAGCTGCAGGTGTCGGAGCAATGGGAGCAACCCTACTGGCCATCTGGCGTGGGCAACTTGACCTGCCTCGCCTTAGGGAAGTGACCCGTTCCACCACAGAAATTACTGCCATGGTGTTTCTGATTCTGATTGGCGCAGCGGTTTTTTCCCTGGTGTTTCGTGGCTTCGGTGGTGAGGAACTGGTAGCACATCTGTTTGATCACATCCCCGGGGGGGTGATTGGCGCGACGCTGGTGGTCATGCTGGTGATTTTTCTGCTCGGGTTTATTCTCGATTTTATTGAAATCACCTTTGTCGTGGTGCCCATCGTGGCGCCGGTTCTGCTAGCCATGGGGCTGGACCCCGTCTGGCTGGGCATTATGATCGCCATTAATCTGCAGACGTCTTTCCTGACACCACCGTTCGGTTTTGCACTGTTTTATCTGCGCGGCGTTGCGCCCGCTTCTGTAAAAACCAGTGATATTTATCGCGGTGTGATCCCCTTCATTATTATTCAGTTGCTACTCTTATTGATGCTCGCGCTATGGCCGGGACTCGCCACATGGCTACCCAATGCCATTTTCAATGGCATTACGTTTGACTTATAACCTATAAAAAGAGGAATTGTCTGTGAGCACCATCAATCAACCGCCCGCTCCCTGCGGGGAATTGACCCTGCAAACCATAGCCATGCCCAAGGATACCAACGCCAGCGGTGATATTTTTGGTGGTTGGCTTATGTCACAGATGGACCTTGGCAGTGCCATTATGGCCCAACGTATTGCAAAGGGCAGAGTCGCCACGGTAGCTATCAGTGAAATGGCTTTTCTACGCCCGGTCCCCGTTGGCGCCATCGTCAGTTGCTACTGTGAGCTGGTGGAAGTAGGGCGCAGCTCCATGAGCATCAATGTGGAAGTGTGGATCAACATCGAATCCACAAACGAACCCGCCAAAGTCACCGAAGGCCAGTTTGTATTTGTCGCCATTGACGAAAATGGAAATACCCGAAAGGTGGATCAACAGCTTTCGGGTAGCAAGGAAGACTAACCAGGCGGTTAATCAGGCCCCGTTTTCCTCTTTCAGGGTCTCCAGGTATTTAGTTAGTTCCTGATAACCGCCAATGTACTCTTCGCCATGAAAGATTTGCGGCACGGTGTTCACAGGTTTGCCGATGGTTTTCGCCAGGTCGGCCGGTGTAATGCCTTCTTCATGAATATTGACATAACGGAACGGCAGCTCTTTGGCCTCCATGACCGCCTTCGCCTGGCGACAGAAACCACATGCGTCATGTCCAAAAATTGTGAAGCGCTGCATGATGAACCTCCTCTTCGTATGTCATCAATAGCTGTCACTATAGAACCTCTGCATTCCATAGTTCCATTTGATTAAATTTATGCTTTTGATAGGCAAGTGCTATTTTTTGCCCGTCGACAGAAAAGCATCCTTAAAAACACCGCCAACCCCAAGGCCACAAACAGATGCTTCAGAGTATGTCCGCTGACGAACCCAGACCATTGGTAAATGTCACGATCGAAAGCCTCAAAGCATTTTGCCAGTAGGTAACAGAAGAGTACCCACACAATATCCCCATACCTGGTGAAGCGGGATGGCTGCATCAACATGATCACCGGTATACCTACCAGAGGAAGAAACTGTACCAGTAGATAGGCACGCAGATCTCCACGACCCATCTGCTCCGTGATATGCCAGTAGCCAACCGACATAACGCCGATCAGAATCAATGGATACAACCACCGCTGCAAGGCGCGATGGCTATGTTCTGACACCAACCCACAGGCCAGAGACATGAATGCAACACTCATGGGCAACCGGTCCCAAACTAATCGATCATTATCTGGCGCTGCATGAAAATAACCGGAACCCAGGCCGATACAAAATACAGCGTAAAAAAAGATCTGGTAAACGGGTGTAGTTGAAAAATTATCGTGAACCAGTTTTCGAGTTTTATCCAAATAAATACCGACCATTCCAATGACTAAAAAGGGTAGGCTGGAAATAATATTCAGAAAATGATTAATCCCAAAAAAATTTCTCTGATCTGAAAAAATATTGTAATTTTCTGGTTGTGGTATTGGATCTGTTGCAGCAAAGAATATGGCTATTATCAGGACAAATATAACTACAAAAAATATTCCTGATAATCGAAGTTTTTCAGCCATTTATTTGCTCAAATTTTTTATCATTAAAATGGCATCACCCGTGTAGTGAATCAGTGGGTGTGGCACTATTTTCTCCCGTTGAACTTCCTTGTAACCAAGCTTTTCGTATAACCTGACTGCATCCGTATTCTCTTCAAATACCACCAGACTCAGGATATTAAACTTGCGTATTTTTGCCTGTTGTTCAGCCAGTTGCATTAGTTCAGTGCCTATACCCAATCCACGATATTCCGAAAAGAGCGCAACTCCACAAATATAGAAACTGTTGTCGAATTCCAGCTGGCTATAGGGTGCCAACACCGGATCATCGGAGACAGCTCCATCACTGATCATTGGAAATGCCACCAACATGCCAATTATTTTTTTATCTTTTTCAACAACAATACAATTTTTATAGCTGAAGACACTGTCTTCATTTTCATAACGCCTCTGTCCGACGTGATAAACATTTTCTTTGTCCTCCGCCAGTTGAGTCCAGATATAATCAGCTACACCATCAGAGGAAATACTGTACAGCTCTGCAATTGTTCGGCAGTCTTCTTTCTTTGCGGCACGAAACTCCAGCATTTTTCTTAATTTCCCAAGCCACTATAAATAATGCCAAGCCATTGTTCCGTTGTCAGGAACTCGTCACCCCACTCTGCTTCGTAAGATTTTATGGGGTGCATGGCTATCACCTCCTGCAGTGATTTTCCCTCCGCTTGCAACGCACTGAGCGTGTTGAAAACACCGACCAGCATATCTCGGTAGGCCATCAGTTCAGCCCTATTCCCCACTGGCCCATGCCCGGGAATGATTTTTGTCTGTGCATCCGAGAGGGCAATGATCTGCTCGGTAGCCGCGATAACTCCTGCCAGGCTGCCGCCGTGTTCAACATCAATAAACGGGTAGAACCCGTTGAACCAGATATCCCCGGCGTGAATCACATTGGACTGCTGGAAGTGCACCACAGCATCGCCATCCGTATGGGCATTGGCCACATGGAAGACGTGGATGGTTTCCTGATTGAGATGAAACGTCGTATCGTGGCTAAAGGTAATCATCGGCAAGCCCTCACTGGAGAGCGCCGGAACATCCCGATTAAAGGCGGAGATATGGTTGTCACGGGAAAGCAGCTTTCTGACATTATCGTGTGCGATGATCAATGTGCCTTCGGCACCCAGGTTTTCATTTCCCCCGGTGTGGTCAAAATGCCAGTGGGTATTTACCAGAAACCTGGGTGTACCACCCCCCAGTTCACCGATCTGCCACAACAGTTTGCGCGTCAGCGGGGCAAACTGATCGTCAATCAGAAACGTGCCATCTTCTCCAATGGACACACCGAGGTTGCCGCCCTCTGCTATCAAGGCATACAGATTTTCACCAACCCTGGTGGTCTCAAAGTTGATGTTTTCCCAGTGATGGCCTGCAAGCGCCATGTTTCCACAACTCACCACTGCCGCCAGTACAAAGGTTTTCAGCACCCTGCTCATAAATCACTCCATTTCCATTAATTGTAGTTGCTGCTTGTCCCAACGATAAAAAAAGCCCCGGGGTTAAGGGGCTTTTTCTTATTAGATTTTAACGATCAGATGGCGGGCGCTAAAAGAGATCTTCTATGGATAGGTAGCGTTCACCGGTGTCGTAACTGAACACCATCACCTGACTACCAGGAGGAATCTCCGCCAGTTTCTGACTGACAGCGGCCAAACTGGCTCCGGACGAGATGCCGACGAAAATGCCCTCTTCCCTGGCACACCGCCTTGCCATTTCAAAAGAATCTTCCTCGGAAACCAGAATCGTCCCATCCAGAATGTCCGTGTTGAGTACTTGGGGAACAAAGCCGGCACCAATACCCTGAATGCGGTGAAGCCCTTTTTCTCCGCCACTGATGACCGGTGATTTCTCCGGCTCCACCGCCAATACCTGTGTATTGGGGAATTTTTCCTTCAGCACTTCAGCGCAACCGGTAATATGACCGCCAGTACCGACACCCGTGATCAGATAATCGATGCCCTCGGGGAAATCAGCGAGAATTTCCTGCGCAGTGGTTTCCCGGTGTACCTTGACGTTGGCGGGATTGTTGAACTGTTGTGGCATCCAGGCATTATGTGTTTCTTCCAACAGCTCGTTGGCTTTGGCAATAGTACCGCCCATACCCAGCTCTTTGGGTGTCAGCACCAGTTCTGCGCCGAGCGCCTTGAGGTATCGGCGCCGCTCAACAGACATGGATTCCGGCATGGTCAGCACCAGGCGGTAACCTTTCACCGCGCAGGCCAGCGCCAGACCAATGCCCGTGTTGCCGGAGGTCGGCTCAATGATCACCGTATCCTTATTGATCAGGCCTTTCTCCTCCGCGTCTTCCAGCATGGCCAGCCCGATCCGGTCCTTGATGCTGGAGCCAGGATTAAAGCGTTCCACTTTCATCCAGACGCTCACATCCCCCGGAAAAAGTTTTCCCAAGCGTACATGGGGCGTATTGCCAATGGTTTCGAGAATGTTGTTGTATTTCATGCCGTGGTTCTCTGCGTTTGGTTATGTCTGGGTTAGTTCTGGATTCTATCTATAAACAGGTTAGCCTCATCGATAGATTTCTGCATATCCAGAATAAGTCGGTTTACATCGCCGCTGATGCTATTCAACTCTCCCTTGAGTGCATCTATCGCTCTGGCGTTCAGGTTGTGCTTGAGATAAAGCACCTGGTCGCGCATGGCAGTTAGCACCGGTTTGATACTTTTCTCGGCGCGACGCATGGCCGCCAGCAGGTGTTTGTATTTATACCGGGTGTCATGCAATTTTTTTGCACTGTCCTCACGCAGTGTCCGGTTCTCAATAAGCTGCAGCTCGTCTTCCCATTCATCAAACAGGTCTTCAGCGACATCTTCCACCGCCGCGATGCGCTCTGAGATCAGGTTCGCGGCTTCCACGCTATCCTGATATTCACTGTCCAGGCGGGTATATTGTTGCTCCAGATCGCCGCCATCAAAGTTAACCACGGCTCGATACTGTTCCAGTGCATCCCGGAATTGTTCTTGGGCATCTTCCTGTGCCGTTCGCGTATCTTCTATCCGATCAACCAGAATATCCCGCTTGTGAACGCCCACCTTTTCCCATGCGCTGTAATAGGCTGACTCGCAACCGAGCAGGGTGAAAAACAGAAAAAAGACACACCAGATTTTTTTCACTCGTCATACTTCCTTGATCTACAGTCCACGTTATTTTCTACCATTACCGAACACCATACCAATCCACCAGCATCAATCCCACATCCGGTCAGCGAACAGGGGGGAAACCCCTTACTATTCGTGGGTTGCAGCCTTATAATTGCCAGCTTTGCACGCCAATAGGGGAAGCCAGGTGTCACAGGCATCAGCGGACGTTTCAACATTTCAGGGGCTGATTCTGGCCCTGCAACAATTCTGGGCTCAGCATGGCTGTGTCATTCTGCAACCACTGGACATGGAAGTGGGTGCCGGCACATTTCATCCCGCTACCTTTTTAAGGGCTATCGGGCCGGAAACCTGGAATAGCGCCTATGTTCAGCCCTGTCGCCGTCCCACCGATGGCCGATACGGTGAAAATCCCAACCGGCTGCAGCACTATTACCAATTCCAGGTAGTACTCAAGCCGTCCCCCGACAATATTCAGGACCTGTACCTTGAGTCGCTTCGCATGCTGGGTATTGATACCGCCATTCACGATATCCGCTTTGTTGAGGACAACTGGGAATCACCAACCCTGGGCGCCTGGGGTCTGGGCTGGGAAGTCTGGCTAAACGGCATGGAAGTTACCCAGTTCACCTACTTTCAACAAGTTGGCGGTTTGGAATGCTACCCGGTCACCGGTGAAATCACCTATGGTCTGGAGCGTATTGCCATGTACCTGCAGGGTGTGGACAGTATCTATGATCTGGTGTGGACCCATGGCCCTGAGGGCGATGTCACCTACGGCGATGTGTTTCACCAAAATGAAGTAGAAATGTCCACCTTCAACTTTGAGGAAGCCAATGTCGATTTTCTGTTCAAGAGTTTCGATGTCTACGAACAGGAAAGTCAGCGGTTGATTGAAAAGGGACTGCCCTTACCGGCATACGAAATGGTTATGAAGGCCTCCCACGCGTTTAACCTGCTGGATGCTCGCCACGCTATTTCAGTCACCGAGCGCCAGCGTTTTATTCTGCGGGTTCGCACCTTGGCCCGCGCCGTAGCACAGGCTTATTTTGATTCACGCCTTGCCCTAGGCTTCCCTCTGGCGCCTAAGGCCCTGGCAGAAGAAGTTACCCGTCTGGCTGCGGAGGTTAAGATATGAGCGCTGATTTTCTGGTTGAAATTGGTACCGAAGAACTGCCACCCAAGGCGCTGCTGAGCCTATCTGAAGCTTTTCGCGATGAAATCCTCGCCCAGCTTTCAGAACGCGAGCTGACCTTTGGAGAGGTAACAAGTTACGCCGCACCCCGTCGACTGGCTCTCTGCATCAAAGCACTGGATGAACAAACTCCGACCCAGGAAATCATCGCCTGGGGTCCACCGGTCAATGTTGCCTTCAAGGATGGCCAGCCAACCCGTGCCGCCGAAGCCTTTGCCAGTAAAAACGGCATTGCTATTGACGAACTTTCCAGCAAAGTGGAGAACGATGGCAAGCAGGACAAGCTATGTCACCGCGCCACCCAGGCAGGCGAAGCCACTGAATCCCTTCTCGGTACTATCGTGGAAAAAGCCCTGGCTGCCCTGCCTATTCCGAAACGCATGCGCTGGGGTGCCCGCCGCGAAGAATTTGTCAGGCCGGTTCATTGGGTGCTGATGTTGTTGGGCGACCGCGTGGTGCCAGCGAAAGTTCTCGGCCTCGATGCCGGGCAGCAAACCCGCGGACACCGTTTTCACGCACCGGCAGCCATTACCATTGATTCTCCCTCAAGCTACGCGGAACAGTTGCGCAGTGCCTACGTGATTGCGGACTTTTCCGAACGCCGTGAACTGATCCGGAAAGGCGTTACTATCGCCGCCAAAGAAGCCGGCGGTAACGCAGTCATCGATGACAGTTTGCTGGATGAAGTCACCGCGCTGAATGAATGGCCGATTCCGCTGGTGGGTCGCTTTGAAGAACGCTTCCTGCAAGTACCGCCTGAAGCACTGATTTCTTCCATGAAAGAGCACCAGAAATACTTTCATGCAGTAGATGCTGAGGATAATTTGCTCCCTCTGTTTATCACGGTGGCAAACATTGAGAGTCGCGATCCCGCACAAGTGGTGGATGGCAATGAGCGCGTGATCCGTCCACGGCTCAGCGATGCCGCCTTCTTCTATGACACTGATCGCAAAACATCTCTGGAATCACGCCGGGATGCCCTCAAGTCCATTGTCTTCCAGGCGCAACTCGGCACGCTGTATGACAAAACAGAGCGGGTAGCCCGACTGGCTGAATCGCTGGCTGGCAGCACCGGTGCCGATCCAAAACTGGCGGCCCGCGCTGCCCAGTTGTGCAAGTCGGATTTGGTCAGCGAAATGGTCGGCGAATTTGATGATTTGCAAGGCATCATGGGGCGCTACTATGCCGTTAATGATGGCGAACATGCCGAGGTAGCGGAAGCATTACTGGAACAGTACCTGCCCCGCTTCGCCGGTGACCAACTGCCGCAAACAGCCACCGGTGCTACACTGGCCATCGCCGATCGCTTGGACACATTGGTTGGCATCTTCGGTATTGGCCAGCCACCGACTGGCTCCCGCGACCCTTTCGCCCTGCGTCGTGCCAGCCTGGGTGTGCTGCGCATTCTGGTTGAGAAAAAACTGGACCTGGATTTGCGCACGGCCCTAACCCTTGCCGCTTCGGCTCACGATTTACCATCAATCAAGACGGGCTCTGATAAAGTCGTAGAGCAAGTACTTACTTACATGGTTGACCGCTTCCGCGCTTGGTACGAAGATGAGTCTATCCCCGTAGAAGTTTTCCTGTCCGTTGCAGCACGCCAGCTCAGTAACCCCCTGGATATTCACCTGCGGGTACAGGCTGTTAATGCCTTCAACCAGCTTCCGGAAGCACAGGCATTGGCCGCTGCGAACAAACGCGTTTCCAATATTCTTACCAAACAGGACACGGCATTTAACAACACGGCCATTGATAACACGCTGCTCAATGATCCTGCTGAGCAGGTACTGGCAAAAACACTGGTGGAACTCAGTAATCAGGTTAAACCTCTACTGAAGACCCGCGACTATACCGATGCCCTGAAAAAGCTGGCCTCCCTCAGGGAACCTGTGGATCGCTTCTTTGATGACGTGATGGTCATGGTGGATGATGTTGCTGTTCGCAATAACCGTCTGGTGTTGCTACAGCAGCTGCGGGAACTGTTCCTGGAAGTGGCAGATATTTCACTGCTGGTTCCCGCCAAGTAAGCCATGAAGCTTATTATTCTCGATCGGGACGGTGTCATTAATCAGGACTCCGACAACTACATTAAATCATTGGAAGAATGGGTGCCGATCCCCGGCAGTATCGAAGCCATCGCTCGTCTTTCCAATGCCGGCTATACCGTGGTGGTTGCCACCAACCAGTCCGGCATTGGTCGCGGCCTGTTTGACCTTGACGAGCTGGAAGCCATGCACGCCCGACTGAACGAGCTGGTACTGGAACAGGGCGGCGAGTTATCCGGCATTTTTTATTGCCCACATACGCCAGATGACCAGTGCCTCTGTCGCAAACCGGCCCCTGGTTTACTGGCTGCAATTGCAGAGGAGTTTTCTACAGACCTCGCTGGTGTGCCATTAATCGGCGATAGCCTGCGGGATCTGCAAGCCGGACTCAAATACCACTGCTCTCCGATTTTGGTCAGAACCGGCAAGGGCGCAGCAACGGAAAGCAAGTTGGCACAACAGCCCGAATCCGAACTGGCAACTGCGCCGGTTTTTGACGACCTGTCGGCTGCCGTCACCAACCTGCTTGAGACAACACAGGACAGCTAACATGAATACACCCATCATGTATCTGCGCTCCATTTGCTTTTATGTGCTGTATTTTCTGATCGTTATTTTTTTCGGTGTTTTGTCTTCCCTGTCTGGACCTTTCCTCAGTTACATAAACCGTCATCGCATGCTGACGACCGCCGGTATGCTGATTGTTCGTTCCCTGAGTCTGACCTGCGGGGTAAAAATCAAAGTAGAGGGCCTGGAAAACATTCCCGATGGCCCCTGTGTTGTACTCAGCAAGCACCAGTCCACCTGGGAAACCTTTTTCCTGCAGCGCCTGTTTATGCCAGTTAGTACCATATTGAAGCAGGAACTGCTGAAAATCCCTTTTTTTGGTTGGGGTATTCGCCTTATGCACCCCATCGCTATTGATCGCAGCAATCCCAGGCAAGCCATGGTTCAGGTGATGCAACAGGGAAAACAGCGTATTTCCGAAGGTAATCGCGTTGTGATTTATCCCGAGGGCACGCGCACCCCTTACGGCAAAGTAGGGAAATACGGACGCAGCGGTGCGGCACTGGCCATTGCCTCCAAGGTCCCTGTCGTCCCCATTGCCCACAATGCCGGATACTGCTGGCCATCTCATCAGTTACTGAAGCGTTCCGGTGTGGTTCATGTCGTCATTGGCAAGCCTATCAGCACTACCGATAAGGAAAGCCAGGCGCTTACCGAAGAAGTGAAAGAATGGATCGAAGGGCAGCAAGACAGGCTTGATGTGCGTTAATAGCCAAGATAACGTTCTGTATATGGCGGGTGTTAGCGGGTTAGCCTAGACTGTATCAATAATATTCAGGGAGAGAAAACCTATGTCACCGTTAGATAATGGTACTTACACAGGCCCAGAACGCCGCTCCGACCAACGTCGAAAAAAAACAGATCGGCGTGAAGATATTCGTTTTGAGCCAAGCAAGGACGATCGCCGGCAGGGTAAGGGTCGTCGTAAATCCGATGGTGATCTCTGGCGTCAGCGTGAAGAGTAATCCTTGCTGACAAGTATACATCCCGTCATAAAAAAACCGGCCTTTAAGCCGGTTTTTTTATTTATATCAATGGGTTAGACGTCAAGATTCGTCACAAGAAGCGCATTGCTCTCAATAAATTCTCGACGCGGTTCTACCTGGTCACCCATTAGGGTATTGAACATCTGATCTGCCGCTATGGCATCTTCCACGGTCACCCGCAACATTCTGCGGGTTTCAGGGTTCATGGTGGTTTCCCACAACTGCTCCGGGTTCATCTCACCCAGACCTTTATAGCGCTGAATATTGTAACCCCTCCGGGATTCCTGCATTAACCAGTTGATCACCTCACTGAAGCTGCTCACGGGTTTACTACGCTCACCGCGTTGAACGTAGGCACCCTCCTCTAACAACCCCTGGAGTTTCTCCCCCAATGATCGAATAGCGGCATATTCGCCGGAAGCAAAAAAGTCATGGCTGATACGATACGTGGTTGGTACGCCATGTGCCGTAATTTCGATAGATGGCCGGTAGATATGCCGTTCAGTATCTTCCTCCACTTCCACTCGATAACGGTGTCCTCCGGCAATATTATCCAGCTCCAAGCTGGCAGACAGCTCACTGCACCACTTTGCAACAGTTGCGCGGTCTGACAGGGCCTGCGTATCCAGAGCCGGCAAGTACACCATTTTGTGTAATACTCCCTCTGGATAAACCCGGGACATTCTCTCAATAATACTCATCACACGGCGGTATTCCGTCACCAGTGACTCCAGAACAGTACCGCTAATTCCCGGCGCCTCAGCACTGACGTGCAAACTGGCATTTTCCAGTGCTGACTGGGTGAGAAAGTCTGTAAGTGCCTGATCATCCTTAAGATATTGCTCCTGCTTACCTTTGCTGATCTTGTAGAGGGGCGGCTGGGCAATGTAGATATGACCACGCTCCACTAGCTCCCGCATCTGTCTAAAAAAGAACGTCAGCAACAGCGTGCGAATATGAGAGCCGTCCACATCGGCATCGGTCATGATCAGAATGGTGTGATAACGAAGTTTTTCTGGGTTAAATTCCTGAGCCCCGATGCCGCAACCCAGAGCAGTAATCAGTGTTCCCACCTCTGCACTGGACAGCATCTTGTCAAAACGGGCTTTTTCTACGTTCAGAATCTTACCTTTCAAAGGCAGAATCGCCTGTGTGCGTCGATCCCGCCCTTGCTTGGCAGACCCACCTGCAGAATCACCCTCCACCAGATAAAGCTCTGACAATGCCGGATCCTTTTCCTGGCAGTCTGCCAACTTACCCGGCAACCCTGCGATATCCAGAGCACCTTTGCGGCGCGTCATTTCACGGGCTTTACGGGCGGCTTCCCGAGCGCGAGCTGCTTCAACCATTTTGGTTACAACACTTTTCGCATCCTGGGGATTTTCCAGCAGGTAATCGCCAAACTGGGCGCCCATTTCCTGTTCTACAGCGGTTTTTACCTCAGAACTGACCAGTTTGTCCTTGGTCTGTGACGAGAATTTCGGATCCGGCACTTTGACAGAGATAATCGCGGTTAAACCTTCGCGTGCATCATCCCCCGTAGTGCTGACCTTGGCATTTTTGCCAATACCTTCCTTTTCTATGTAGTTATTCAGGGAGCGTGTCAGCGCGGCACGAAATCCTGCCAAGTGAGTACCACCATCTCTCTGAGGGATGTTATTGGTATAGCAGAAAATATTTTCCTGAAAGCTGTCATTCCACTGCAGGGCAACTTCCACACCAATACCGTCATCCCGCTGCATATCGAAGTGCATGACTTGGTTGATGGTATTTTTGTTAACGTTCAGGTACTCAACGAAGGCTTTCAGACCTCCCTCATACTCAAACACATCTTCTTTTCCTGTGCGCTCATCCATTAGCACAATGCGCACGCCTGAATTCAGGAAAGACAGCTCCCTGAGCCGTTTAGCGAGCATTTCAAAGTGAAATTTGATGTTGCTGAAAGTCTCTGGTGAGGGGATAAAGTGAATCGCAGTGCCAGTTTCTTTGGTTTCGCCAACAATTTTCAATGGTTCCTGGGGTACGCCGTGATGATAGGTTTGTTCGTAAACATTACCTCCACGACGGATAGTGAGACGCAACACAGAGGACAGCGCATTTACTACCGAAACACCAACACCATGTAAGCCACCTGATACTTTGTAAGTATTATCGTCAAACTTACCACCAGCATGAAGCACCGTCATAATGACTTCTGCCGCAGACACCCCCTCTTCGTGAATCTCTGTGGGTATACCACGGCCATTATCAACCACCGTGACTGACTCATCCGGGTGAATGATAACTCTGATTTCTGTGCAATGACCGGCTAACGCCTCATCGATAGAGTTATCGACTATTTCGAACACCATATGGTGCAGGCCTGTGCCATCATCAGTATCACCGATGTACATTCCTGGCCGCTTTCTTACCGCATCGAGACCCTTTAGGACCTTGATACTGGACGAGTCGTAATTCTGTTCTTCGCTCATGGTTTGTCCTGTAACGACATTAATAGCCCGAATATGGGCTCAATCACCAGCCTCTTCCGTGATTTCACCCTGTTCCACGTGGAACAATTTTATGGCCTGTGGCGGCGACCCTTCCCACAACCCCAACAATACGTGTTTGTCGACACCTGTTATAAACACCTGCGCCCCAAGCCGCCCTAGCAGCCGGGTCACTAACATGCGGTGCCTCAAATCCAATTCCGCTGCTAAATCATCTATTAGATATAAGCCATGCCGCCCCGTTTTCTGGTGGTACAAGTACCCCTGAGCAACCAACATGGCTATAGCCAGTATTTTTAATTGTCCTCTGGACAGTACATCACTGGCATTATGTCTATCTATACGTATTCTCAAATCTGCCCGGTGTGGCCCGTGATGCGTTGTCTTAAACTGCTGGTCTCGACTTCGGTCTTCCAACAGAATCTCTGATAGGGTCTTATCTTCATCCCAACCCTTGAACAGCGCAAACCTGATATCCTGCAACTCTGGCGACAGCTCCTGCAACACATCATTCAACACAGGAAGAAGTCGCTCTAGGTAACCTTCTCTTGCCGCGGTTATCTGCTCCGCAGAATCGACAAGCTCTTTGTCCCAAGTAGCCAGTAAATCAGTGTCTATTCTAACATGCCGAAGGAGTGAATTGCGTTGCTTAAGGGTGCGCTGGAATCGTTGAAACTGTCGCTGATAGCCTTGTTCCACGTGGAACACACCCCAATCAAGGAAGCGACGGCGATGTTGCGGTGAGCCCTCCAGCAGATTAAAACCATCCTGGTTGATCAGCAGAATGGGGAGAGCCTCTGCAAGTGATGATGCCGTATTGACTGATACCCCGCCCACTTTGAAGATTCCACTACCTTGCCGATAGCGTGTTACACCTAGAGGAATTTCCCTGCCACTCGACTCCCTCGACAGACCAAAGACCGTACACTCGGTCTGGCCCTCATTGATCACTGCCTGAATTTGTCGATTTCTAAATGAGCGCCCTCGCCCCAGTAAAAAGGCAGCCTCCAGAAGACTGGTTTTACCACTTCCGTTGCTACCGTAAAACAGGTTGAGTGTTGGGCTGAGATGGAGCTGGATCGGCTTGAGATTTCTCAAGCCGCTAACATCCAGTTTTGTCAGGGGCATAGTGTGCTACACGGACCCACTTTTTTAGAGACGCATGGGCATGACAACATAAGCCGCGCTTTCGTCTTCCGGATCCTGCATCAATGCACTGCTGTTGGCATCTGATAACACGAATCGTACATCCTTGCCTTTCAGCACATTGAGAACATCTATGATATAGCTGACATTAAAGCCAACCTCGAGCTCGCCGGAGTTGTAGTTAACCACCACTTCCTCCTGAGCCTCTTCCTGCTCAGGGTTGTTAGCCGTCATGGTCAATACGCCATCTTCGAGTACTAAGCGTACGCCACGATATTTTTCATTGGAAAGAATGGATGTGCGACTGAAGGCATGGCGAAGATCTTCACGATTACCAGTTAATGGCTTGTCTCCACCCTTGGGTAAAACCCTCTCATAATCCGGATAGGAGCCATCAACCAGTTTTGAAGTAAAACAGCACTCTGGGGTGGTGACACGGATATGGTTATTACCGAGAACTACCGTAACCTCTCCTTCTCCACCCATCAGCCGGGATAACTCTATAACTGCCTTGCGCGGAACAATGACCTGGATCGGGGACTGATCAACTCCCGGCAATGAAGCATCTTTCATGGCGAGGCGGTGGCCATCTGTCGCCACTGCCCTGAGACGGCCGTCGCCCACTTCGAGCAACATGCCATTAAGGTAGTAGCGGACATCCTGCTGTGCCATGGCAAATGCTGTACTGTCCAGCAACTGCTTAAAAAGGCCCTGATCAATGTTGAACTCGCAATTACCTGGACCACCATCAACACTGGGGAATTCGCTGGCTGGGAGTGTGGACAAAGTAAAACGACTGCGACCACTAGTAATGAGCAAACGGCCCGCAGCTTCTTCCTGCAGGGACAACTCACTTCCATCGGGTAGTGAACGACAAATATCCATCAGCTTTCTTGCTGGTACGGTAATTTCTCCCTCGTCGGACATACTCTCCATCTTGAGTTGGCCGATGATTTCCACTTCAAGGTCAGTACCTGTTAAAGATAGCCGACCATCTTTTAAGGAGATCAAAACATTGGACAGGATTGGCAGTGTCTGACGGCGTTCTACTACACCAACTACCAGCTGAAGCGGCTTTAAAAATTCTTCTCGCGATACGCTGAACTTCATCCGTTATTCATCCCAACTATTAGAAGAGTAAAAGTAAAGAGGTTGCTTATTATGAGCGATAAATGTACCAAAGACAGGCGTTAATTTAATCAGCTTTTTAGGTCGTTAATGTTCTCATCAACTGCTTGATATCATCGCTGATTTCTCGACTGGTTTCCTGCAATTCTTTCACCTTGCGGCAAGCATGCAAAACCGTGGTGTGGTCGCGGCCACCAAAAGCTTCTCCGATTTCCGGAAGGCTGTGACTGGTGAGCTCTTTGGCCAGAGCCATGGCAACCTGCCGAGGCCTGGCAATGGAACGACTACGCCTTTTCGATAATAGTTCTGACAACTTTACCTTGTAGTATTCAGAGACTACTCGTTGAATATTATCAATCGTAACCAACTTGTCCTGCAGCGCCAGCAGGTCCCGCAACGACTCCCTGATAAGATCTATATCAATGGGCCTGCCTGTGAAGTGAGCGCTTGCTATCACCCTTTTTAGTGCACCCTCTAGCTCTCGAACATTAGAACGCAGACGCTGGGCAATAAAAAAAGCCGAATCCGTGGGTAGCTCAACTTTAGCCTGCAGCGCTTTCTTGATCAGAATAGCCACCCGGGTTTCCAGCTCGGGTGGCTCTACAGCTACGGTTAGGCCCCAACCGAAACGAGACTTCAGCCGCTCTTCCAAGCCATCTATTTCCTTGGGGTAGCGGTCACAGGTGAGGATCATTTGCTGCCCGCCTTCCAACAAGGCATTGAAGGTGTGAAAGAACTCTTCCTGGGATCGCTCTTTGCCAGCAAAAAACTGTATGTCATCAATTAGCAGCGCATCAACGGAACGGTAAAACCGTTTGAAATCATTGATGGCATTTAACTGCAGAGCTTTTACCATATCGGCAACAAAACGCTCTGAGTGAAGATAAATAATTTTTGCGTTGGGCTTTTGCTGTCGAAGCGCATTCCCTACCGCGTGCATGAGGTGCGTTTTACCGAGCCCAACACCTCCGTAAATAAAGAGCGGGTTATATGAACTACCCGGGTTCTCTGCCACCTGACGGGATGCCGCTAAAGCCAACTGGTTGGATTTACCCTCCACAAATGAAGAAAACGTGAACGTTTCATTTATATTGCTTTGGTGATTTAGCCCACCTTCTACTCCCGAATTTCGGGTGTCAGGAACGACCTGGACGCGAGTTGTACTTTCAATTACGGGCGCATTTACCTTTGGAATGTCCACCGGTGGCAGTTTCACCGCCGGTGAGAGCGTTCCGGATTCCACGGTCACTGAGCAACGCTTACCGCTAATCTGCTGGAATAGCTCAACAATGCGATCAAGGAACTTGTCGGATACCCAGTCTTTGACGAACCGGTTCGGGGCAAGGAGTTGAATGTTGTTTGTGCTGTCTTCGGGTGCGGCCGGTTGGCCATCAGGAATATTCAGCGTCAGGGGTCTTATCCAGGTATTGAATTGTTGGGCGGGTAGCTCTTCCTGCAAGCAACCCAGACATTTTTCCCAAAGTACTTGTGCCAAGCCCAACCCCTTTTTTGTTTTATCCGTTCGATTGTCGCTAACTGCTACGCTCTTTTTTGTGCCGATAGTCTATCGGGAATAACCCTGCTTATCCACACCTGTTCATAATTTTTTCGAAGGAACACAAAATAATAACTTGTTGTTTATCATTGGGTTACCAAATATCAATTGACTTATATTATGCACAGATAAAAATAATTTTTTGATTGTTTTTTGACCACATCCTGTGGATAACCTGTTGGTATCTGGTGGACATGCAGGGGGTTATCTGTCGAGAAACTTCTAAGGTATTGTTCTTGCTAGGTTCTTAGAATTTGGTGACCGAGCCTCTAGCAAGAGTCACTTGCCAATACAAAAACTGGAAAAAATTCTACCCAGCATATCATCTGCGGAGAACTCGCCCGTGATTTCGCCCAGGGCCTGCTGGGCCAGCCTGAGATCTTCCGCCAACAGCTCCCCTGCTCCTGCCTCCTGCAGCTGGGTATGGCCTGCTACCAGGCTGGTTTGTGCCCGGTGCAAAGCATCAAGGTGTCTGCGTCGTGCGAGAAATGTTCCCCCACCTCCACCGGTATAACCCATACAATCCTTGAGGTGGGTAATTAAGGCGTCTAGCCCCAAGCCCCCTTTGGCCGACAACGCTATTACCGGGGTAGCGGCACTTTCATCCAGACCACAGGGTAACCCCGACAGGTCAGCCTTGTTCAGAATAAAACTGATATTGGTTTTATCAGGATAGCGCTCATAAAACTCTGGCCAGATCTGCTTAGCCTGCAGGGAATAGTCTTCCGTACTATCGATAACAAAAAGCACCCTGTCTGCATTTTCGATTTCCTGCCAGGCTCTTCGTATGCCCTCCATCTCGACGATATCCCCTGTCTCCCGCAGGCCCGCAGTATCAATGACATGCAATGGCATGCCATCAATACTGATTTCCTCCCGCAACACATCGCGAGTAGTGCCGGCAATATCGGTGACGATGGCACGCTCCCTACCCGCAAGCGCATTGAGGAGGCTCGATTTGCCTGCGTTGGGTTTGCCGGCAATAACCACGGTCATCCCATCGCGCAATAAACTGCCCTGTTGGGCCTGTTTAAGCACTTCACTCAGCTTTTTATTTAGGACGCAGAGCTGCGTCAATACCTGACCATCGGCAAGGAAATCGATTTCCTCCTCTGGAAAGTCGATAGCGCCTTCAACGTAAATCCGAAGGGATATCAATCCCTCAACCAGTTCATGTATTCGGTTTGAGAAAACACCCTGCAAAGATCGCACAGCGCATCGAGCCGCCTCACTGGAAGAAGCATCAATTAGATCAGCAACCGCTTCTGCCTGAGCCAGATCAAGCTTGTCATTAAGGAATGCCCGTTTAGTGAATTCACCCGGCTCTGCCAATCGCGCACCCAGAGATAGCGCGCGTCTCACCAGAAGGTCGAGGACTACCGGCCCCCCATGTCCCTGGAGTTCCAACACATCCTCGCCGGTAAAGGAGTTTGGCGCCTTGAAATAAATGGCTAACCCCTGATCAATTACCTCTCTACCTGAATCCAGGAAATCACAAAATGTGGCGTTTCTCGGATCCAGATTTTTTCCTACAATAGACGATATAAAAGGCAGGATGTTCTTGCCGGATAGCCGCACAATACCAACACCACCCCTACCGGGGGCCGTGGCAACTGCGACAATGGTATCTTGATCCAAAACCCAACCTCCAAGAAAAAGGGCTCCCGAAGGAGCCCCTATCTTATTTTTTTGCCGGTGCGCCCTCAATCTGCCGTGTGATGACCCACTGCTGAGCAATGGACAGCAGGTTGTTCACCGTCCAATACAAAACCAGGCCGGCTGGGAAGAACATGAAGAAGAAAGTAAATGCTATTGGCATCATCTGCATGATCTTCGCCTGGGTGGGATCCGGTGGCGTTGGGTTCAATCGCATCTGTACAAACATGCTGGCACCCATTAACAGTGGCAGGATGAAGTAAGGGTCTTTGACTGACAAATCACTAATCCAGAGAATCCACGGCGCGTGACGTAACTCAACACTTTCAAACAGCACCCAGTAAAGGGAAATAAAGACGGGCATCTGAACAAGGATAGGCAGGCAGCCACCCATGGGATTTACTTTTTCCCGTTTGTACAGATTCATTGTTTCCTGGGAAAGTTTTTGCCGATCATCTCCATAGAGGTCTTTTAAACGTGCCATCTCTGGCTGCAGCTTCCGCATATTAGCCATTGAACGATAACTGGTTGCCGACAGCTTGAAAAAAGCCAACTTGATAAGAACTGTCAGCAGAATGATCGACCAACCCCAATTACCGATGAGTCCCTGTATATGGTAAAGAACCCAGAAGATGGGTTTGGCGACCCACCAGAGCCAACCATAATCGACGGTGAGGTCCAGGTAAGGTGATATTTCCTCCAACCGATACTGATCCTTGGGACCAGCATAAAAAGAGGCTTTCAGTTCACCTGTTGTGCCGGGGGCTACATCAATCTGCGGAGAGGTAAAACCTAGCGCATAGAGATCCTGATTACCAAGCTTGCGCAGATTAAAGTGGTTGACGGCCGTCTGATCAGGAACCCAGGCACTTATGAAGTAGTGCTGGATCATCGCCACCCATCCTCCGGTCAGGTTTTCCTTGAAAGCCTCTTTTTGCAGGTCTTCAAAATCCAACTTTTTGTAGTTTTCTTCGGTGGTACGCAACGCCGCTCCCAGGTAGGGGCTCATACCCATACCATTAGTGGCCTGGGGTTGATGGCTGTCGCGCTTTATTTGACCAAATAGTGCCGCCTTCCAGGGCTGATCACTCTTGTTGTCCACCAGATAGGAGACATCAAGCAGATAATCACCACGGTTGAGGGTATAGCGCTTGATGATAGAAACGGCACCCTGCTGATAGGTCATATCGACCTGAAGACTTTGTTGATCGGCAGCGATGGAAAAACTGTCTGATGTCGCCGCGAAAATCGGGCGATTTTTACTGGTATCAGTGCCATTGGGACCAATCAGCCCACTCTGGGCAATGTAGGTAGTGGTAGCAGTGCGATTAAGCAGAATAAACGGGTCTGTGCTGTTTTCCAGTTCCGTCAAATGCTTGAGTAGTTCTATACGAACAATATCACCACCATGGGTATCAACGATGACTTTCAACACATCTGTAGTGATGGTAACGAGTCGGCTTTTTGTCGGCTCAACTGAAAGGGTTGGTGTTTGCGGGGTGTTGGAATCGACAACAACCTCCGGCAGGTCACTCGCCGATTCTGCCGCGGGAGTCAGGTCCGGTGTTTCCGGTACCAACGCCTCAACCATACTATTGTCTGGTTGGGGCTTATGGGCTTCCTGAAATGTGTTCCATTCCAGGAACAGCATGTAAAGCACCACGAGCATGGCGCCAATAAGCAGCGAACGTTGCCAATCCATAGTTATTTCAACTCTGAGTTTGTTCTGGTTCTGGTACCGGGTCATAACCCCCGGGGTGAAAAGGGTGACATTTTATAAGCCGACGCAGGGTTAGATAACCCCCTTTTAATGTTCCGTGGTGATTTACTGCTTCAATGGCATAACAGGAACAGGTCGGGTGAAAGCGACAGCGATTACCCAGAAGCGGGCTGACAAGGTATTGATAACCTCTGATTAAAGAGATGATTGCAGCACGTATCATTTTTCCGCTTCCAGCTTTCGGCACAGGCGCTGCCAGCTTTGATTAAGCAAGCTGGTTTGCTCACTGTGTGTCAGTTGATCGAGACCCTGACGTGCTAGAAAAATGATATCAAGTGAATCTAAATAACCTTGGGCAGAGCGAAATGTCTCGCGCGCCACCCGTTTTACACGGTTGCGATCTACTGCGTGACGGATATTTTTCTTGGCGACCACCAGACCCAGCCTGGGGTATGAGAACTGATTGGGCCTTGCCAGCAGCAACAGGTTTGGGTGAGCAACCTTATAGCGCGTGTCACCAAAAACAGCCCGGTAAGACCGGGCTGTCAGTAGGCGTTTATTTCTTCCAAAAGTAAACTCGGGCACATGTCTGCCCTGATAGATGATATCTATCAGGCCGCTAGGCGCTTACGACCTTTTGCACGACGGCGGTTAATCACCTGACGGCCATTTTTGGTGGCCATACGAGCGCGGAAACCGTGAGTACGTTTACGCTTGAGCACGCTGGGCTGAAATGTTCTTTTCATGACTGACTTCCGTTAACTGTGTAATACCTTGCAAAGGGCGGGCGATTTTAATGAAAAACCTGCCCAAGATCAACGAATCATATGGGGTTGGCAAAAATATCTCCTCCACCCTGGTTATACACAAAGTTATCCACATATGAACACAGGTTACCCACACCACTGATTAACTTGTGGGTAATAGGGGGCACAAACCCCTGAATAACCTCAGGATGAAATTGTGTATAACTCTGCATCTGGCTTTTCTGGGGATAAAGTGGCCTTTTATCCACGACTAACTCAAGGGTAAGAGGCAGCTTTCATGCAGGTTACTACGAGGGTTTTAAGTGGGATAAAAGATTGTTTTTATTAGCAAAAAAAGTGTTTTACACAGAAAGTGTTCCCTCTATATATAACTATAAGTTTAAGAACTTATATATCTATACATATATATCTATTTATTTTTCTTTGCTCATAATCTTACTCACATCATCAGTTCATCTCCTTCATACTGAAAAAACCTTCAACGAAAGGCGATTATTTTTTAGTCAATCTTTCGTATAATGGCGCCCCTTTTTCACTTCCCCTTGAGGTGTTACCCACAATGGACTATCCAGACAACTTTGATGTCATTGTCATTGGGGGTGGCCACGCCGGAACGGAAGCCTGCCTTGCAGCAGCTAGAATGGGCTGCAAAACCCTGTTATTGACGCACAACATCGAAACGTTGGGGCAGATGTCCTGTAATCCCGCCATTGGTGGTATTGGGAAGAGCCACCTGGTTAAAGAGGTGGATGCTTTGGGTGGTGCCATGGCGAAGGCCACCGATCTAGGTGGCATACAATTCCGGGTTCTTAACTCTCGCAAAGGGCCTGCAGTGAGAGCAACCCGGGCTCAGGCTGATAGAGTGCTCTACAAGGCGGCTATACGGAGTATTTTGGAAAACCAGCCCAATCTCTGGATTTTTCAGCAGTCAGCCGAAGATCTCATCGTTGACGATCATCGCGTCACCGGGGTTGTAACCCAGATGGGCCTGCGATTTATGGCTCAGGCGGTGGTATTAACGACAGGAACATTTCTGGGCGGAAAAATTCATATCGGGCTGGAAAACTATGCCGGTGGCAGAGCGGGTGACCCGCCATCCATTGGTCTGGCGAAACGACTGCGTGAGTTACCCTTGCGTGTCGACCGGTTGAAAACAGGCACCCCGCCGCGTATTGATGCACGGAGCGTAGACTTCACTGGGTTGCAGGTACAGTGGGGTGACCAGCCGGAACCGGTCATGTCTTTTCTCGGTTCGGTCGATGAGCACCCGGAACAAACCTGTTGCCATGTGACTTACACCAATGATCGCACCCATGACATTATTCGCAGCGGCATGGATCGCTCACCCATGTATACCGGCGTGATCGAAGGCATTGGCCCCCGTTATTGTCCATCCATCGAGGACAAAGTCGTGCGCTTTGCCGATAAGGAAAGCCACCAGATTTTCATTGAGCCGGAGGGTTTGAGTACCCACGAATTGTACCCTAACGGTATTTCTACCAGTTTGCCTTTTGATGTGCAGATGCAACTGGTGCGCTCAATATCCGGATTTGAAAATGCCCATATCACCAGGCCCGGCTATGCCATCGAGTACGATTTCTTCAACCCTCAGGATCTGAAGTATTCTCTGGAAAACAAGTTTATCAACGGACTGTATTTCGCAGGTCAGATCAATGGCACCACCGGCTATGAGGAAGCGGCGGCACAGGGGTTACTGGCAGGCATCAATGCGGGTCTTCTGGTTCAGGGAAAAGAGCCCTGGTGTCCCCGCCGGGACGAAGCCTATATCGGCGTGCTAGTCGATGATCTTATTACCATGGGTACCCGTGAACCCTATCGGATGTTTACCAGCCGGGCCGAATATCGTCTTTTACTGCGTCAGGATAATGCGGATCTCAGATTGACAGAAACCGGGCGGCAACTCGGTGTCGTGGATGACAGCCGTTGGCAGGCCTTTGCAAAAAAACGCGAACAGATAGAGCGTGAGCAGCAACGCCTGCGAACCACCTGGGTACAACCGGGCAGTGAGCAAGCTGGTGTGCTGGAGCAAAAAACAGGGGCAACCTTAAGCAGGGAGTACAGCCTGCATGACTTGCTGAAGCGTCCGGAACTGGGCTATAGCGATATCAGTACAATGAACGAAGAAATGATTCCTGGTGATGTGGCGGAACAGGTTGAAATTGATGCCAAATACGCTGGCTATATCGACCGCCAACAGGAAGAAATCGAACGCATGCAGCGCCAGGAAAATACACCGATACCGGCAGATTTCGACTATGACTCGGTGAAAGGATTATCCAACGAGGTCAAGCAGAAACTGACGGCGGCGCAACCGGATACCTTGGCCAGAGCGTCCAGGATTCCTGGCGTAACCCCAGCGGCCATCTCATTGCTGCTGATTTACCTTAAAAAGAAATCCGTATCCGAGCAGAAAATAGCCTGACGTATGGCTGATTTGGCTTCTAAATTGCGGGCAGGCCTTGATGCGCTTGAACTTCCCCTCTGTGATCAGCAGGTTGCATTACTGCTGGACTACCTGTCGCTGCTACAAAAGTGGAACAGGGCATATAACCTCACGGCTGTGCGAGATCCGCATGAAATGTTATACCTGCATCTACTGGATAGCCTAAGTATTGCCAAATATATTCAGGGCAATGAGCTGATCGACGTAGGGACAGGGCCGGGCCTTCCTGGTATCCCTCTGGCGATCTGTTTTCCAGACCGCAAGTTCACTCTGCTGGACAGCAATGGCAAAAAAACCCGCTTTCTGTTTCAGGCAAGAAATAGCTTGAACCTTGATAATGTCCGAGAAGTGCAGAGCCGGGTTGAAGCTTACCAACCAGATACACACTTTGATGCTGTGATCAGCAGGGCTTTCAGCAGCCTGCTCGATATGGTGGAAAATTGTTCACACCTGCTGGCAACTGGAGGTCGCTATTACGCGATGAAGGGCCAATACCCCCAGCAGGAGTTGAGTGAGTTGCCAAAACACTATAATGTCATTGCCTCACATCGGCTAGAAGTGCCAGGGGTGGAGGGTCAGCGACACCTGGTAGAGATAGCACCTGCTTGAGGACCCCGCTTTGACCAAGACATTTGCCATCGCCAACCAGAAGGGAGGCGTGGGTAAAACCACCACCAGTGTCAATTTGGCAGCATCCCTTGCCACCTTCAACAAAAGAATCTTGTTGGTGGATATGGATCCCCAGGGTAATGCCACCATGGGTTGTGGAATCAACAAAAACCTGCTGGCGATCAGTGTACTCGATGTACTCACGGGCGATACAGTGACAGAAAAGGCCCTGCATCGCTGTGAGTCGGGAGCCTTTGACGTACTGCCAGCAAATGGTGATCTTACTGCAGCCGAGGTAGAGCTGTTGAAACTTCCTAGCCGGGAGAGTCGATTGCGCCACGCCCTGGCTAGAGTGAAACAGAACTACGATTACATCATCGTCGATTGCCCCCCATCCTTGAGTCTGCTCACAGTAAACTCGCTGGTGGCTTGTGATGGCGTGATTATCCCGATGCAGTGTGAGTATTATGCCCTGGAGGGTTTATCGGCTCTTGTAGGAACCATCGGAAAAATAGGCCAGTTCCTAAACCCGGGATTGCAGGTCCAGGGCATACTTCGCACCATGTATGACCCACGCAACAGTCTGACCAACGAGGTGACAGGCCAGTTACGCCAGCATTTTGGCGATCGTGTATACCGCATCGCGATACCCCGCAATGTACGTTTAGCGGAAGCGCCTAGTTACGGACAGCCGGCACTGGTTTACGACAAACATTCAAAGGGAGCGCTGGCTTACCTGGGGCTCGCCGGAGAAATCATTCGTAGAGAAAAAGCCGCCAGGGCGCAAACGGGAACTACAGGTTAAGTTATGGTCAAGAGAAAAGGTTTGGGGCGCGGTCTGGATGCTCTGCTTGGGGTAGAGGAGAGCTCATCCACCAGCGAGGCTGGTCAGGACAACGAGCATCTGAAAGAGCTTCCGGTTGAATTCATGCGTCGTGGCAAGTATCAGCCACGCAGGGATATGCACCCGGAAGCCTTGGAAGAACTGGCAGACTCAATTCGGGCACAGGGCGTCATGCAGCCGATCGTGGTTCGCTCCCTGGGCGAGGACAGCTACGAAATCATCGCTGGAGAGCGTCGCTGGCGCGCCTCGCAACTGGCCGGTCTGGAGACCATTCCCGCCCTGATCAGAAATGTTTCCGACGAATCGGCTATGGCCATGGCGCTGATTGAAAATATCCAGCGCGAAGACCTGAATGCCATGGAAGAAGCCCAGGCGTTGATACGCCTTCAGGAAGAGTTCGGGCTAACACAACAGCAGATTGCACAGGCAGTGGGTAAATCCCGGAGCAGCGTAGCCAACTTTCTGCGACTGACGGCTCTCACAGAAGAAGTACAAAAATTACTGGAACACGGTGATCTGGAAATGGGTCATGCAAAAGTGCTGCTCGGACTGGAAGGAGATCGTCAAATAGAGGCAGCCCGCCAGGCTGTAGCGCGTGGCATGTCTGTTCGACAGATCGAAGACCTGGTGAAGCGCATGCAGCACGAGCAGAACCAGCCGGAAAAAACGAATGACAAGAAAACGGATCCAGATATCAGGCGCCTTGAAGAGCGGCTTGAAGGACAGCTGAGTGTTCCTGTGCGCATTGAACACTCTACCAAGGGAAAAGGTAGACTGGTTTTGAAGTACAACAGCCTCGATGAGCTCGAAGGGATACTCGACCATATCAAATAGTGATCATTGGTGATTAATCATAAGTTACATCAATTGCCATTATTTGCTGCAAAGGTGCTGGAACTGGCCAGTAGTGGCAAAGATTTGTTGAATCTGAAAATTGGACTACCTATAATTGCCGCCCGTTTGGGTCGGTGAAATTATGGGCTCAGGCAAACAACGCGGATGGGGGGTAGCTACTTTATGAAAGCTACCATCAAGGTACCACCGGTAGGGCGCGTAGCGCTGATAGAACTGGCAATACTCATGGTTGCCACGTTGATCACACTACCGATAGATGTAACCTTATCCAGCTCTCTGATGATTGGCGGCATTATTTATGTGTTGCCCCATGCCTACTTCACGCGATGGGCATTTCGTTATCAGGGAGCCAGACAGGCCCCTAAAATACTGCGAGCCATATACTGGGGAGAAACGGGCAAGTTGTTGCTCACGTTGGTTTTGTTTGGCCTCACATTTAAGTATGTTGAGGAATTAAACTTGCCAGCATTGTTTCTCGGGTATGGCGCTATGGTAATAGTGCAGTGGTTTTATGCCGCTAAGGCATTGAACGCTAACAGATAGACCTCGCTGGTTTGAGAGACAAGAAATGGCAGGCGACACGCAACAGACGGGTACAGAATATATTCAGCACCACCTGACCAACCTGACGTTTGGTCATACGGAGCACGGTTGGGGATTTGCGCACAGTGCTGCAGAAGCCAAAGAAATGGGCTTCATGGCAATCAATGTGGACAGCTTGGGCTGGTCAATTGGTCTGGGTTTGGTTTTCGCTTTGTTGTTCCGTTGGGCAGCCAAAAGAGCGACCACAGGTATTCCTACCGGCTGGCAGAATTTTGTAGAACTGATGGTTGAGTTTGTGGATGGGACTGTTAAAGACAGCTTCCATGGCCGCAACCCCTGGATTGCCCCGATGGCGCTGACCATCTTCGTTTGGGTGTTCCTGATGAACCTGATGGACTTGATACCGGTAGATGTTGTGCCGTATTTGATGAGCCTGGCAGGTGTCCACTTTCAGAAAATCGTACCTTCGACTGACCCCAACATCACCCTGGGCATGGCCTTGGCCGTATTCTCGATGATTATCTACTACAGCATCAAAGTGAAGGGTGTTGGTGGATTCCTGGGTGAACTGTCCCTTCAGCCTTTCAGTGCAAAAAACCCACTGGTACAGGCGATATTCGTCCCTATTAACCTGGCCCTTGAGCTGGTTGGCCTGCTGGCCAAGCCCTTCTCTCTGGGTCTGCGGCTCTTCGGTAATATGTATGCCGGGGAAATGATTTTCATCCTGATTGCCATGATGTATAGCGCGGGATTGATACTGGGCACGTTCGGTGGTGTTTTACAGTTGGGGTGGGCGATATTCCACATCCTGGTCATCACCCTGCAGGCATTTATTTTTATGGTTTTGACCATCGTGTACCTGAGCATGGCGCACGAAGATCACTGATTTACGTTTAACTTTATAACTTACTCTAGTATTAGGAGAAAAAAATGGAACTTATCATGATCGCAGCCGCAATTATGGTTGGGTTTGGCGCACTGGGTGCCGCTGTTGGTATGGGCCTCTTGGGTGGCAAGCTGCTGGAAGGCACCGCACGTCAACCGGAATTGGGTCCCATGCTGCAAGGTAAAATGTTCCTGCTTGCTGGTCTGATCGATGCGATCCCCATGATCGGTGTGGGTATCGGCATGTACCTGATCTTCGCTGTTGCTCCAGGTGTCGCAGCTTAATTTTGACATCCCGATTCTTTTACTTAACTCCAAGAACGAGGTGTTGGTGTGAATATTAACCTGACCCTATTCGGGCAGCTGATTTCTTTCCTGTTCTTCATATGGTTCTGCAAGAAATTTGTATGGACTGCCCTTATCGGTGCAATGGAAGAGCGGCAAAAGAAGATTGCTGATGGTCTGGATGCTGCTGACCGTGCCTCTCGAGATCTCGAGCTGGCACAGGAAAAAGCGGGTGAGCAACTCAAGGAAGCCAAGCAAGAAGCGGCGGTTATTCTTGAGCAGGCTAACAAGCGAGCAAGCCAGATCGTAGATGAAGCGAAGCAACAGGCGAAAGCTGAAGGCGATCGTTTGAAAGAAGCTGCTCAGGCAGAGATTGACCAGGAAGTTAACCGTGCGAAAGAAGAGCTTCGCAAACAGGTTTCTGTTCTGGCACTTGCGGGTGCTGAAAAAATCCTGCAGGCAAACATCGACGAAAACGTTAATCGCGAGCTGGTCGATAATCTGGCAGCACAGCTGTAACCGAGGTTTGACATGGCTGAATTGAGCACTCTGGCTCGGCCCTATGCAAAAGCGGCGTTTGAATTCGCCGCCGACGCGGGTGATCTGCAAGGCTGGTCTGACAGCCTTGCGGTTGCCGCTGCCGTAGCACAACAGGATGCAGTGGAAAAACTGCTGAGATCGCCCAGTTATACGGCGGCGCAGCAGGCAGAAAAAATGGTACAGATTTGTGGTGATTCCCTATCGTCAAAAGCGCTGAACTTTGTTCAGGTTTTGGCTGAAAATCGCCGTCTGCAACTACTGCCAAATATTTATCAGCAGTTCGAAGTACTGAGAGCCAATCGCGAGAAAACCCTTGAGGTGACTGTGACCGCGGCTGCAGCTATCAGTAACGAACAACAAGAAAAGCTGGCCAGTGCGCTAAGCGCGAAACTGGAACGTACCGTCAATATGCAGGTGTCTGTAGACAGCAACCTGATAGCTGGCGCAGTGGTACGGGCTGGGGATACCGTCATTGATGGATCCATACGCGGACGTTTGGCTAAACTCGCCGAAGCATTAAATTCCTAGGATTGAGGACCAGAGCAAATGCAGCAACTGAATCCATCCGAAATCAGTGAGATCATCAAGCAGAGAATCGATAATCTTGATGTTTCATCTGAAGCGCAAAATGAAGGTACTATCGTATCGGTATCCGACGGTATCATCCGCATCCACGGCCTTGCCGATGTGATGTATGGTGAGATGATCGAATTCGAAGGTGGTGTCTATGGTATGGCACTGAACCTGGAGCGTGACTCTGTCGGTGCCGTAATTCTCGGTGACTACCAGTCACTGGCAGAAGGTCAGAAAGCCCGTTGTACAGGTCGCATTCTTGAAGTACCGGTTGGTCCGGAACTAGAAGGACGCGTCGTTGATGCACTGGGTAATCCGATTGATGGCAAGGGTCCAATCAACGCAAAAGAAACTGATGCAATTGAAAAGGTTGCTCCAGGTGTAATTGCACGTCAGTCGGTTGATCAACCAGTACAAATTGGTTTGAAGGCCATTGACTCCATGGTGCCGATTGGCCGTGGCCAGCGCGAGCTGATCATTGGTGACCGCCAGATTGGTAAAACAGCGATTGCTGTTGATGCGATCATTAACCAGAAAGATTCTGGTATCAAGTGTATCTATGTGGCTATTGGCCAGAAAGCCGCTTCTATTGCTGCAGTTGTGCGCAAGTTGGAAGAGCACGGCGCCATGGAGCACACCATTGTGGTTGCCGCGACAGCATCCGATCCTGCAGCGATGCAGTTTCTGGCACCATTTGCTGGCTGCTCCATGGGTGAGTACTACCGCGATCGCGGTCAGGACGCATTGATCATTTATGATGATCTGACCAAGCAGGCTTGGGCCTATCGTCAGATCTCCCTGTTGCTGCGTCGCCCTCCGGGCCGTGAAGCATACCCGGGAGATGTTTTCTATTTGCACTCCCGTTTGCTGGAACGCGCAGCCCGTGTAAATGCCGACTACGTAGAAAAATTCACCAACGGCGAAGTTAAAGGTCAAACTGGTTCGCTGACGGCACTGCCGGTTATTGAAACCCAGGCTGGTGACGTTTCTGCCTTCGTACCGACTAACGTAATTTCTATTACCGATGGTCAGATCTTCCTCGAGGCAGATATGTTTAACGCGGGCATCCGCCCTGCCATGAACGCAGGTATCTCTGTATCTCGGGTAGGTGGTGCGGCTCAGACCAAGATCATGAAGAAACTGTCTGGTGGTATTCGTACCGCACTCGCACAGTACCGTGAACTGGCGGCATTTTCCCAGTTTGCCTCTGATCTTGATGAGGCCACCAAGGCCCAGCTGGACCATGGTGAGCGCGTAACCGAGCTGATGAAACAGAAGCAGTATTCACCTCAGAGTGTGGCCGAGATGGCGCTGATGGTATATGCAGCAGACAAAGGCTACCTGAAGGAAGTTGAAGTTAACAAAATCGGTGATTTCGAACAGGCGCTGCTTTCTTACATGAAAGCGGAGCATGGTGATCTGCTGAGCAAGGTTAACGAGACTGGTGACTGGAACGACGATATTGATGCCAGTTACAAGGCGGCGCTCGAAAAATTTGTGAGCACCCAAACCTGGTAATTTCTAATGGGGACAGCGGAAGCTGTCCCCGACTGAAAGGCTTAAATTATGGCAGTCGGTAAAGAAGTCAGAACGAAAATCAACAGTATTCAGAGCACTCAGAAGATTACGAGTGCAATGGAGATGGTTGCCGCCAGTAAAATGCGGCGCGCTCAGGAACGCCGCGAAGTCAGCAAGCCCTACGCCGACCGTATTCGCTCAGTTGTTGGCCATATCGCCAATGCCGACTCCGAATACAAGCACGAATACCTCGAGCAGCGTGAAATAAAACGCGTTGGTTATATTGTGGTGTCTACTGACCGTGGATTGTGCGGCGGCTTGAACACAAACCTGTTCAAGGAAGTTATCCGCTCCATGAAGAGCTGGTCGGAGCAGGGTGTAGAAATCGATCTGTGTGTGCTTGGAAATAAGGCTGCGTCATTCTTTGGAAGTCTGGGTGGTAATATCGTCGCGACAGTGCGTGATCTGGGTGATGAGCCATCTACTCAGGATCTGATTGGTGGTGTGAAGGTTATGCTGGACGCCTACGAAGGCGGAAAAATCGACAAGCTTTATGTGGTTTCCAACGAATTTGTAAACACCATGACGCAGAAGCCGACAGTATTGCAGTTACTGCCACTTTTACCTATCGAAGACGACAAACTGAAGCATCACTGGGACTATATCTATGAGCCCGATGCCAAGGAGTTGCTGGATGGTCTTCTGGTTCGCTATATCGAATCACAAGTCTACCAGGGAGTCGTTGAAAACAAGGCTTGTGAACAGGCCGCCCGGATGATCGCAATGAAAAACGCCACCGAAAATGCTGGCGATCTGATCAACGAGTTGCAACTGCTTTACAACAAGGCACGTCAAGCTGCGATTACCCAAGAGCTGTCAGAAATTGTCAGCGGTGCGGCAGCAGTTTAACGAAAGATTTTAAAGATTAAGTTTAAGAGGAATCGGACATGAGTAGCGGACGTATCGTGCAAATCATTGGTGCGGTAATTGACGTGGAATTTCCCCGCGATCAAGTGCCCAACGTATATGACGCATTGAAGGTTGAGGAGAAAGGTCTGACCCTGGAAGTTCAGCAGCAGCTGGGTGACGGCGTGGTTCGTACCATTGCTATGGGTTCTTCAGAAGGTATGAGCCGTGGTCTCGGTGTCAACAACACCAACGCACCGGTTAATGTTCCTGTAGGTCTTGAAACCCTCGGTCGCATCATGGATGTACTGGGTAACCCCATTGATGAACTGGGACCCATCGGCGAAAAAGAGCGCGCCTCCATTCACCGTAAACCACCGGCTTATGACGAACTGGCGGCTTCAACCGACCTTCTGGAAACAGGTATCAAGGTAATCGACCTGGTATGCCCGTTTGCGAAGGGCGGTAAGGTTGGCCTGTTCGGTGGTGCCGGTGTGGGTAAGACCGTAAACATGATGGAATTGATTAACAACATCGCTACCGAGCACTCCGGCCTGTCAGTATTCGCAGGTGTAGGTGAGCGTACTCGTGAGGGTAACGACTTCTATCATGAAATGCAGGAAGCCGGTGTTGTAAATGTCGAAGAGTTTGCCAAGTCAAAAGTGGCGATGGTTTATGGCCAGATGAATGAGCCGCCCGGCAACCGTCTCCGTGTTGCACTGACCGGCTTGACCATGGCTGAGAAATTCCGTGATGAAGGCAAAGACGTGCTGCTGTTCGTGGATAACATCTACCGTTATACACTCGCTGGTACTGAGGTATCTGCACTGCTGGGCCGTATGCCATCTGCTGTAGGTTATCAGCCGACTCTGGCGGAAGAAATGGGTGTTCTTCAGGAGCGTATTACTTCTACTAAAACTGGATCGATTACGTCGGTACAGGCGGTATACGTACCTGCGGATGACTTGACTGACCCGTCTCCAGCAACCACCTTTGCTCACTTGGATTCGACCGTTGTACTTAGCCGTGATATCGCTTCCAAGGGTATTTATCCTGCGGTAGATCCGCTGGATTCCACCTCTCGCCAGCTGGATCCACTCATTATTGGCCAGGAGCACTACGATACCGCTCGCGGTGTACAGTCAGTGCTGCAGCGCTATAAAGAGCTGAAAGACATTATTGCCATTCTGGGTATGGACGAACTGTCCGAGGAAGACAAGCAGGTCGTAGCTCGTGCTCGTAAGATCGAGCGTTTCCTGTCTCAACCTTTCCACGTGGCAGAAGTATTTACCGGTTCTCCAGGCAAGTATGTTTCTCTGAAACAAACCATTGCGGGCTTCCAGGGCATTCTTAACGGTGATTACGATCACCTGCCGGAGCAGGCTTTCTATATGGTTGGTACCATTGATGAAGCTATCGAAAAAGCCGGGAAAATGAAGTAAACGCGATAATATAGGCGTTAAGATATGGCTATGACTGTACACTGCGATATTGTAAGCGCAGAACAATCCCTGTTTTCAGGTCTTGTTGAAATGCTTGTTGCCTCGGGTTCTCAGGGTGAACTGGGTATTACCTTTGGCCACGCGGCGTTGCTGACAGATCTGAAGCCTGGGCCGGTTCGCATCATCAAACAGGATGGCGAAGAAGAGATTTATTATCTCTCCGGAGGCTTCCTGGAAGTGCAACCCAACAGGATCTCCATTCTTGCGGATTCAGCGCTGCGTGCAGATGATCTGGACGAAGCTGCAGCCCTTGAAGCGAAGAAACAGGCAGAAAGCGATCTCACCAACCAAACTGGAGAGTTCGATTATTCACGTGCTGCTTCACAACTAGCAGCAGCAGCAGCGCAGCTGCGTACGATCGAGCAACTGCGTAAGAAAATGGGTGGCAAGAAATAACACACCCGAAACTCGCTTGAAAAAGGTGGCATATGCCACCTTTTTTTTGCTCAAAAACTATCCACAGAGCTGCCATTTGCCGGGACTGACATGGCAAAGAGCACGACTTCCTGATTAAATACCTGCATTCAAAAAGGGGGGTACGATGGCCACGGACATAATAGTTTTAGCAGCGGGCAAAGGTACACGCATGAAGTCTGCCCTGCCCAAAGTGCTTCACCCTCTGGCTGGCAAGACGCTCTTGCAACATGTATTGGATACCGCTTCTGCTTTGCCGGATAGCAAGATTACAGTAGTGACTGGCCATGGGGCTGACGAGGTTAAAAACAGCGTTGGTCAAGGAGCTGTTACCTTTGTCGAGCAGATGCAACAGCTTGGCACAGCTCACGCCGTGATGCAGGCAGTTCCAAATCTGCGCGATGAGAGTACAGCCCTAATTTTGTACGGCGACGTACCCCTTATCAGCCATGACACGCTGTCATCGATGATTGCAACAGCCAAAGATAGTATCTCCCTGCTGACGGTCATACTGAATGA
Organism: Porticoccus litoralis; assembly: GCF_030676955.1. Taxonomy (NCBI): domain Bacteria; kingdom Pseudomonadati; phylum Pseudomonadota; class Gammaproteobacteria; order Cellvibrionales; family Porticoccaceae; genus Porticoccus; species Porticoccus litoralis. The sequence goes on from NZ_JAUUUU010000003.1 coordinate 170,711, forward strand.
TCCCACCGGATACGGCCGAATACTCCGCGACGATCAGGGTAAAGTGGCAGCCATTGTTGAAGAAAAGGATGCATCGGACGAACAGCGCTTAGTCTGCGAGGTAAATACAGGCGTACTTGCTTTGCCAGCCCGCCAATTAAAATTGTTGCTGCCACAGATCGGTAACAACAATGCACAGGGTGAATACTATCTCACCGATATTATTTCTCTGGCCGTAGAAAAGAGTATTTCCATCAATACCCAGCAGCCGACACTTATTGAGGAAGTCCTGGGAGTCAATGATCGTCAGCAATTGGCATCCCTAGAGCGCTTTTATCAGCGACAGCAAGCAGAACGCCTGATGAAAGAGGGTGTCACCCTGGCGGATCCAACTCGCTTTGATGTGCGGGGTGAGCTAGTCTGTGGTACGGACACATCCATTGATATAAACACCATATTTGAAGGGCAGGTTGTTCTCGGAAGTCACGTCACCATTGGGCCGAACTGCCACATAAGCAACAGTATCATCGCCGATCATGTGGAGATTAAAGCCAACAGTATTCTTGAGGGTGCTGAGGTTGCCATGGGTTCAGTGGTGGGTCCCTTCGCCAGGTTGCGTCCCGGAACGATCCTAGAAGACGGTGCCAAAATCGGCAATTTTGTTGAAACCAAGAAAACCCGTGTGGGGAAAGGCAGCAAGATAAACCACCTGAGTTACGTCGGCGATGCGGAGCTTGGAGAGAGCGTCAATGTGGGCGCCGGAACCATCACCTGCAACTATGATGGCGTCAACAAACACCGTACCGAAATTGGCGATCAGGCTTTTATCGGTTCAAATACCTCTCTGGTTGCACCCGTACGGGTTGGCAATATGGCAACCGTGGGAGCCGGATCGACCATTACGAAAGATATTCCCGACGGAGAGCTGGGCTTGACCCGAGCTTTGCAGAAAAACATTACAGGCTGGCAGCGTCCGGTTAAGAAAACCTAAAGTCAGGGAAGTCATAGCGGATAACAGTATGTGTGGAATTGTTGGCGCCCAGGCGCAGAGAAACGTCACCGGAATTCTGATTGAGGGGTTAAAACGTCTCGAATATCGTGGTTATGACTCAGCCGGTATCGCTGTACTAGACAAAAGCGACAGCCTTCAGGTGCGCAAAAAGGTTGGCAAGGTTGCTGGACTAGTTGACTGCATCGTCGAACAACCGGCACGTGGCTCACTGGGCATTGCCCACACCCGCTGGGCAACCCATGGCGTCCCCAATGAAAAAAACGCCCACCCACACATCTCGGGAGGCGTTGCTGTTGTACACAACGGTATCATCGAAAATCACCAGCAATTGCGTCAGGAACTCACCGAGCAGGGTTACGATTTTGTTTCGGATACAGATACGGAGGTGGTTGCACACCTGATTCATCACCTGTTGCCTTCAGCAAGTTCACTTAAAGAGGCCGTGCAGCGGTCCGTGCAGCGGCTGGAGGGTGCGTATGCGCTGGCTGTGATCTGTACCACAGAACCCGATGTGCTGATTGGCACGCGCAAAGGCAGTCCGCTGGTGGTGGGTGTCGGTATTGAAGAAAATTTCCTGGCTTCTGATCAGATGGCCTTGCGTCAGGTTACGGATCGCTTTGTGTACCTGCTTGATGGCGATCTGGTAGAGCTGAAAGGAGGCAAATACAGTATTTTCGATCAGAAAAATACCGTAGTAGAGCGTGATATTGTGAAACTATCCGGCGACGACACGGCTACGGACAAGGGTGGGTATCGTCACTATATGATGAAAGAGATCTTCGAGCAGCCCGCTGTCCTGGAGGGTACTCTGCAAGGTCGAATCAGTGACAGCCACGTGCTCCCGGAAGCCTTTGGTACACACGCCAGTGCCATATTTCCTAAAGTGCAGGGAGTTCATATCGTGGCCTGTGGTACCAGTTACCATGCTGGACTGGTAGCGCGTTATTGGCTGGAGGAATGGGCTGATATTCCCTGTCAGGTGGAGGTCGCCAGCGAGTATCGCTATCGTCAGGTGGTTGTGCCAGAAAACACACTGTTTGTCACCATATCCCAGTCCGGTGAAACGGCAGATACCCTGGCAGCGCTGTCTGCAGCTAAACAGGCTAATTATCTGGCGAGCCTGGTGATTTGTAATGTGGCCAACAGTTCTCTGGTGCGGGAGTCGGATATGTCGCTGATGACCTACGCTGGCCCTGAGATCGGTGTAGCATCAACCAAGGCATTTACTACCCAGTTGGTAGCACTGCAATTGCTGTGTATTGGCCTTGGTAAACAGCGAGGGCTGCCTACAGAGAAAGAAAAGCAACTGGTACAGGCATTACACCAATTGCCTTCCCTGTGTCGTGAAACGCTGGCGCTGGATAAGGATATTGAGCGGACTTTTGAATGTTTTGCAGAGAAGCACCATGCGCTCTTTTTGGGACGCGGGGTTCAGTATCCGGTAGCTCTCGAGGGGGCGCTGAAGCTCAAGGAAATTTCCTATATACATGCCGAAGCCTACCCCTCCGGTGAGCTAAAGCATGGGCCGCTGGCACTGGTTGACAATGATATGCCGGTGGTGGCAGTCGCACCCAATAACGAACTCTTGGAAAAACTGAAGTCGAACCTTCACGAAGTAAAAGCTCGTGGCGGGCAGCTGTTTGTATTCGCTGACAAGGCGGCTGGTTTTGAAGATGAGGACGACGTTACCGTGATGAGCATCCCCCATGTGCCGGAAAGCCTGGAGGCCATCATCTATACCCTGCCCCTACAGTTGCTGTCCTATCATGTTGCCGTACTGAAGGGCACGGACGTTGATCAGCCCCGTAATCTTGCCAAATCGGTGACAGTCGAATAAGCCGTCAACGCACGGTTTGCTTTAGGTGACCCGGATGCAGAAGTCGTGGCTTACGGAGCACATTGGTTATAGATGACCTACATCATCGGATTTTGTATTGGTGCCATTCTCGGCCTAACGGGTGCAGGAGGCTCTGTGGTGGCCTTGCCGTTACTGGTTGGGTTACTTGCACTACCCGTACAGACTGCAGCAGGAATGTCTCTGGGTGCAGTCGCCATGGCGGCGATCATTGGCCTGATGGCCCGCCTGCGCAGCGGAGAAATTGTCTGGTTGCCTGGACTGTATTTTGCGCTGATCGCCATCGCAGCCCTTCCCCTGGGCAGCTATCTGAATCACCGCTTACCGGAAACCCTGTTGCTCGGCCTATTTGCTCTACTGGTTATTACGGTGGCAGTCCGCCTCTGGCGCCAGGCCACTGATCAGCCTGAGGCCACTGCAGTGGTCAGGGCTGGTGGTGGCAGCGCAGAGGTGAAGCCACCCATTTGTCGTTTTACCCATGGAAAACCCGGTCCCCGCTGTTTTCTGCAACTCGGACTAGCTGCCATCCTGGCAGGTGTGTTATCCGGTGTGTTCGGCGTCGGTGGTGGTTTTGTTATTGTGCCGGTGTTGATTTTTCTCACCGGAATCAGTGTCCATCAGGCGGTGGCAACTTCAATACTGGTAATTTCACTGGTGGCGGGGTCAGGTTTTGTGCTTTTTGTTGTCAGCGGAGGGTCCACCGACCTGAACCTGTTACTCCCCATCGCCGTTGGCGGCATTGTTGGTATGCTCGCGGGCACCGGGTTGGCGCGCTATTTGGCAGGGCCGACATTACAGAAACTATTTGCTGTGGTAATGGTGTTACTCGCGATCGGCGTTCTAATACAGACTCTAGTGAAAGGATAAGTCATGTTATTAAGACAACTGTTTGATCGGGAGACCTGGACCTACACCTACCTCGTTGCTGATGAGAAAAGCCGCGAATCGTTGCTGATCGATCCGGTGGTAGAGCGGATGCCTTGCTACCGGCAACTGTTAAAAGAACTGAAGCTGAAATTGGCGTATGCACTGGATACCCACGTTCATGCTGACCATGTGACAGCTCTGGGTAGTCTGAGGGAAGAATATGGTTGTGAGACCCTGATCAACGACCATGCATTGATGAACTGTGCATCGAAAAAAATCACTGATGGCGACCAGATCCCCTTGGGTGAGTTGGCATTCACTTCTATTTATACGCCCGGCCACACAGACGATTCAATGTGTCTCTACGTTAAAGCGGATGAAGAAGGCTATCTCTTTACGGGGGATACGCTGTTTATCCGCGGTTGTGGCAGAACGGATTTTCAAAATGGTGATGCAGGTCAACTTTATGACAGTCTTCAGACTTTGCTGGACAACTACCCGGAAGATACCTGGGTGTATCCGGCCCACGATTACAAGGGCTGGACTCGCTCTACCCTGGGCGAAGAGCGCCGCTTCAACCCTCGCCTTCAGGTGGCAGATAAATCAGCATTTATAGAGCTTATGAACAACCTTGATCTGCCAAACCCCAAGTTCATGGATGTGGCGGTGCCAGCTAACCTCAGTTGTGGAAAATCTCGGCCAACAAGCACCGACTAAGCTTCCGGAGATTCCCGCAACTCTTCCAGGCCGCGTTGCATTTCCAGCAGGTGCTCCTGCAGCTGGCCACCCTTGTGCTGGGCAATGCCAATAGCCAGTACATCAATCAGGACAAGGTGGGCAATCCGAGACGACAGGGGCGTGTAGATCTGGAAATCTTCCTTGGCATCCACGGTCAGTGGAATGGTGGCGGCATTGGCCACCGGCGAATCGGATGGTGCGATAGCGATCACCACAGCGCCGCGTTTTTTTACCAGCTCGATGGCATTCAGCAGAGTAGTAGTGCGGCCGGATTGGGATATGGCAATCACCACGTCGCCAGGGGACATAAAGGTGGCTGACATATTCTGTAAATGGGGGTCGGCATAGGCAGAGGCAGATACCTGCAGCCGGAAGAACTTGTGCTGACCGTCGAATGCTACCGCAGCAGAGGCACCAAACCCGTAGAACTCGACACGATTGGCGGCGCAGATGGCTTTTACTGCTCGGTCCAGCATCACCAGGTCCAGGGAATCCCGAACTTTGAGCAGCGTATCTACGGTGGAATCAAATACCTTGAAGGTATATTCGGCGATGGAATCCTTGTCGGTGACGGCAATCTGTCCGTAGCTGGGACTGGAGGCCAGTTGCTGGGCCAGTGCTAGTTTGAAGTCCTGGAACCCCTCACAGCCCACAGCGCGGCAAAAACGCACCACGGTGGGTTCGCTGACTTCCGCTTTTTCTGCCAGGTCTACAATGCGCATACGGATCACATCGGTCAGGTTGGCCAGAATATACTCGGCGACCTTGCGCTCTGATTTGCGCAAGTTTGGCAGGCTGTTACTGATGGCCCAGGTGAGTTCGGCGGGTTTCATGGCAGTTACCAATAGGTCAGGAACTGTATTGTAAATAATTTACAGAAAATTGGAATTTTTGTAGTAAAAACGCCGGTAACTCCTTAACCGCCCGAAGGGGCCATCTGGTAGAATCTTCGGCCATGGATGTAACAGCAATACTTGATCCCCTGAACTCTGCACAACGTGATGCGGTTTCCAGCCAAGCAAAGCATTTACTGGTGTTGGCGGGTGCTGGCAGCGGCAAAACCCGTGTGTTGGTTCACCGCATTGCCTGGTTGATCCAGGTGGAACAGATCTCCCCCTACAGCCTGCTGGCAGTGACCTTTACCAACAAGGCAGCCCGGGAAATGCGCGCGCGCATAGAGGACCTTCTGGGATATTCCGGGCAGGGTATGTGGGTGGGTACCTTCCATGGCATTGCACACCGCCTGCTTAAAATGCACTGGCAGCAGGCCGGACTGCCCGAAAATTTTCAGATACTGGATTCCGATGATCAGTTGCGCCTGGTGAAAAGGGTCTATCAGACCCTTGGCATAGATGACAGTCGCTGGCCATACCGTCAGGCGCAGGGATTTATCAATGCACAAAAAGATGAAGGGCTACGTGCAAGGCACCTTCAGCCTGCACAGGACCCCTATCAGCGCACGATGCAACAGATCTACACCGCTTACGAGGAAGCCTGTGAGCGTGGCGGCATGGTGGATTTTGGTGAATTGTTACTGAGAGCCCATGAACTCTGGTTACAACAACCGGAACTGCTACAGCATTATCAGCAGCGTTTCCGGCATGTGCTGGTAGATGAGTTTCAGGACACCAACGCCATTCAGTACGCCTGGCTGAGAATGTTGGCTGGCAATCAGGTACCGTTAATGGCGGTAGGTGACGACGATCAGTCGATCTATGGTTGGCGCGGTGCCAAGGTGGAAAACATCCTTAATTTTTCCCGCGATTACCCGGATACCCAGACTGTTCGCCTGGAACAGAATTACCGGTCCAGTAAAAATATCCTCGATGCAGCCAATGCGGTCATTTCACGCAATGTTGATCGCCTGGGTAAGAACCTGTGGACTGACGATCCAGACGGTGAACCCATCGCATTGTACGCTGCATTTAACGAGCACGATGAAGCACGCTTTATTGCTGACCGTCTACAGGACTGGACATCCCAGGGAAACCTGAGGGAAGAAGCGGCGATACTCTATCGCTCCAACGCCCAGTCCCGGGTACTGGAAGAAGCATTGTTACGCGCCGGTATTCCTTACCGCATTTACGGCGGTCAAAAATTCTACGAGCGACAGGAAATTCGCAATGCCCTCGCCTATCTCCGTTTGCTAGTAAATCGAAATGATGATGCCGCGTTTGAGCGTGTGGTAAACACCCCGACCCGAGGCATCGGGGACAAGACTGTGCAGGGCCTGCGAGAGCTGGCTCGGGACGAGGGCATGTCATTGTGGCGGGCTGCGCAGAAAGCCGTTGATGAAAGCCTACTGCCCGGTAGGGCCAGCAATGCTGTCGCCGGTTTTCTGGCATTGATTGATGAACTGGAAGAAGGCGTCGTCGAATTGCCACTGGCGGAGATTGCCGATCACGTCATAGCTCGAAGCGGACTGATTGATTTTCACCGTCGTGAGAAGGGTGATCGTGGGGAATCCCGAGTGGAAAACCTACAGGAACTCATCACTGCTTGCCGGGGCTTTGAGCCGGAAGACAAAGCGTTATCGGCCCTGCCCCAGTTTCTTGATCAGGCGGCGCTGGATGCCGGTGACCGTCAGGCAGATGCGGGCGCGGATGCGGTGCAGCTGATGACCCTGCACTCCGCCAAGGGGCTGGAATTCCCGCTGGTGATTTTGGCCGGCATGGAAGAAAACCTCTTTCCCCACCGCATGTCGGTGGAAGAGCCAGGGCGCCTGGAGGAAGAGCGTAGACTCGCCTATGTAGGCATCACCCGGGCTATGCAAAAACTGTATCTGACCTTTGCCGAATCCCGTCAGCAGTACGGGTCCGAAAGTTACAACGCGGTATCTCGTTTTGTGCGGGATATTCCCGCAGGTTTGATTGAAGAAGTTCGTTTGCGAACCCACGTCCAGCGTCCGACCAGTTATGCACAAAAACCCACTGTATCCCTGAGCGATAGTGGCGCGGATACAGGGTTGTCACTCGGCCAGCGGGTGACACACCACGTATTCGGCGAGGGAGTAGTGTTAAACTTTGAAGGCAATGGTGCCCATGCCCGGGTGCAGGTCAATTTTGATAACGAAGGCAGCAAGTGGCTGGTGTTGAGCTATGCCAAACTGACCCCGCTGTGTTAAGGAAAAAGGCAAAATGAAACTGACTCGCGTATTACCTTTAATGGCTTGCTTGTTGCTGGCCGCCTGCGGTGGCGGAGAAAGTGCCGATGAGGCATCCGTTCAGGTGGAAAAGGCTAAGACCTATCAATGGAAGCTGGTGACCACCTGGCCGAAAAATTATCCCGGCCTGGGCATGGCGGCTGAAAATTTTGCCGTGATGGTGGACAAAATGAGCGCTGGCCGACTCAAGGTAAAGGTTTATGGCGCGACCCAGCTGGTACCGGCACTTGAAGTGTTTGATGCGGTCTCCCAGGGCACGGCGGAAATGGGCCATGGCGCTGCCTACTACTGGAAGGGCAAAACACCGACGTCGCCGTTGTTCACCAGCGTGCCCTTTGGTCTCAATGCACAGGAGATGAACGGTTGGCTGCATTATGGCGGGGGTATGGAGCTATGGCGCGAACTCTATGAGCCTTTTAACCTGGTACCGTTGGCCGCAGGGAATACCGGTGTCCAGATGGCGGGGTGGTTCAATCGTGAAATCAATTCCCTGGAGGACTTGAAAGGGCTAAAGATGCGTATTCCCGGCTTAGGCGGGGAAGTGATGAGCCGGGTTGGTGTCGAGGCGGTCAATATCCCCGGCGGCGAGCTTTATACTTCCATGCAGACTGGGGTGATCGATGCCACCGAATGGGTTGGACCGTACAATGACCTGGCATTTGGCTTCCACCAGGTCGCCAAGTATTACTACTACCCCGGGTGGCACGAACCCGGTCCAACGCTGGAATTGATCGTTAACAAACCCGCCTATGAATCATTACCCGCTGACTTGCAGGCAATTGTGGAGGCCGCGGCGCGGGCAGTAAATCAGGATATGCTCGATGACTATACGGCGCGTAACAATGCCGCACTCAATGAGTTGGTGAATACCCATGGTGTGGAATTGCGTCAGTTGCCGGACGATGTGTTGGCCGAACTTAACCGTGTAACAGATCAGGTCCTGGACGAGATTGCTGAAAGTGACCCGATGTTCAAGAAGGTCTATGCCTCACAGAAAGCCTTCAAGACAGAAGCTATGCAATACCACAAAATTTCAGAAGAGGCTTACTATCGGGCTCGCGAACTAAAATAGTTTCGGTAAAGTACGACCCCAAATTAAAGGGGTTCCTTGAAGTTCTCGGGTTCCGGCTCATTATCAAAATGCTCGCGAAAGGCCTCAACACTGTCGGAGGCCTTCCTCAGCGTGCTGAATTCTGCAATATGGAAAAGAGCCTCACCCTCATTCACCAGAGGTATTTGTGAGACGGCAATCACGATGCCGTCACCTCGGGACTTAAGCGCCTTCTCGGAACCACCAAAAGGTGATGCCAGGTTAGCCAGCAACTGCCCCTCCTTGACCTGCTGCCCCAACTTTATTTTGGTGCTCACAATGCCATCCCGCTCGGCCCGCAGCCAATAACTGCGTTTCGCCTTGACCGGCACCAACTTGCGAGGAGTAGTGACCTTTTTGGTTTCCGGCAACATTGCCAGGTGACGCATCACGGCAATAATTCCCCTGACGCCCGCCCGAATCGAGCGCTCATCAAAGCGCAAAGCCTCACCGGCTTCATAAATGATGGCGGGTATACCCAGCTCACTGGCGGCAGCTCGCAAAGAGCCATCGCGTATTTTGGCATCCATAATCACCGGGGAGCCAAAGGCCTCGGCCATGCCCAGTGTGGCTGGATCATCCAGATTGCCCCGCACCTGGGACAAGTTTTTGCGGTGAATGGCACCAGTGTGGAGATCGATAACATGGGTGCAGTGGCTGAGCAGTTCATGATGAATCAGATACGCCAGACGACTGCCCAGTGTCCCCCGAGGAGAACCGGGAAAGCAGCGATTAAGGTCTCTTCGGTCCGGTAAATAGCGGGACTGCTGCAGGAAGCCAAACATATTAACAATGGGAACAATGAGTAAAGTTCCCTTCAGGCGTTTAAGTAAACGCTTACCAACTATGCGACGGCAGATTTCGATGCCATTGATTTCATCGCCGTGAATGGCGGCGCAAACCAATAGAACCGGACCTGGACGACGGCTGTGAATGACCTCTACCTGGAGGTCCACAGGCGTATCGGTATACAGCCGCGCAGCAGGTATGGAAATGAGTCGCGTTTCACCGGGTTTTACAGTTGTTCCCGCCAGGGTGAAAGCGTCAACAGTCACTGTCTAGCCCCTGCCCCGGGTTTTGGTTCGTGACTGGCGGGCATTTTTTTCGATAAAACTAATGATGGCACCCGCCACATCCTTGCCGGTGGCAGTTTCAATACCCTCCAAACCCGGCGAAGAATTTACTTCCATCACCAATGGCCCATGGTTTGAGCGCAGGATATCGACACCGGCGACATTCAGCCCCATGGTCTTAGCTGCGCGTACAGCGGTGGCCCGTTCCGCAGGAGACAGGCGTACCAGTGATGCTGTGCCGCCGCGGTGGAGGTTGGAGCGAAACTCGCCGGGGGCGGCCTGGCGCTGCATCGCGGCGATTACCTTGTCGCCGATGACAAAGCAGCGGATATCTGCACCACCAGATTCACCAATATATTCCTGAACCATAATGTCGGCTTTTAATCCCATAAATGCTTCGATGACGCTTTCCGCCGCTTTGCGGGTTTCTGCCAGTACCACGCCAATGCCCTGTGTTCCCTCCAGCAATTTAACGACCAGTGGTGGGCCGCCGACCATATCAATAAGGTCGGGGATATCGCTGGGCTTGTTGGCGTAGCCGGTGACAGGCAGGCCGATGCCCTTGCGAGAAAGCAGCTGCAGGGAGCGCAACTTGTCCCGGGAGCGGGTGATGGCCACGGATTCATTGAGTGGGTAGACCCCCATCATTTCAAATTGGCGCAGTACGGCTGTGCCATAGGTGGTCACCGATGCGCCAATCCGGGGAATCACCACATCGAAGGCAGGTAGTTCGGCCCCCTTGACATGAATACTGGGGTTTTGAATATTGATGTTCATGTAGCATTTCAGAACATCAATGATTTTCACCTCATGTCCCTTTTCCATGGCGGCTTCTTTGAGACGGCGCGTGGAATAGAGATCCGGGTTTCGGGAAAGAATGGCAATTCTCATTAAAGTTTTCCGCAACAGTAGGATCGGCCGGGATCGACAGTAAAGCGGTCAACCATGGCTGACCGGCCCAGCAACATCCTGAATTTCATAGCATCCCTGTTGGTCAGGGTCATTTCAATAGGCCACTCTTCCGTGCCCAGAATCGCTGTGGTCTGAATGACCAGGCGACGTTCCCGGTGTCCTCCGGAATCGGAGACCACGCGTTCATCCACAATGGGTGCAGCACAGCAAAGGCTTTGCGTACTACGTTGCAGGGGGTGTACCCAAATCTGGACCCAGGGCGCGCCACGCTCAGTGAAAGGTTCTAGTCGGTGAGCATGCAGGCAGGAGGTGCGGGCGCCAGTATCTACCTTGGCCTTGATCCGGGCAATACCCAAATCAGGCAGTGACAACCATTCCCGCCATCCAACTAATAACGACATTCTGTCCTCGATGATTGATTGGTTAACCGTGAAGCCTACGCTTCATTCTTTTTTAGAAATGTCCGAATTTCACGCTCAATCTGCTTGTCACCGGAAGCCAGCGCTTTTTCCAGACCGATTTGCAGCACGTCATAAGCCTCTTCAGGCTGCCCCTGTTTTTGCAGTGAGCGACCGAGCAATTTGTAGGCGGCAGTATAGCCGCTGTCCAGGGTCAGGCAGTGTCGTAGGTGGGGGATAGCCTCATCGTAACGGCGCTCATTGAAATAGGCGCTGCCCAGCCCAAAACGTAACATGGCGGAATCCTTACCCTGGGCCAGCATGGCCTCCAGATTTTCAATCAGGGCCATGGTCGGTCAGTGAAAGATCATGAGCGGGGTTTGTTCATCCATGGCAATACTTTAACGGCGCCAGAACATGGGTGTAAACAAAACGAGAACGGTGAAAATTTCAAGGCGGCCGATAATCATCGCCGCTGAAAGCAGCCATTTGGCCGTACTGTTAATTTCACCGTAGTGAGCGGCAGCATCGCCCAGACCAGGGCCCAGGTTGTTGAGTGCCGCTGCTGTACAGGACCACGCTGTGAGGTAATCGAGACCGGTAAACTGCAGCAGCATGACCAGAAAGTAAAAGATGGCCAGATAGATACCAAAAAAAGCCCAAACACTGTCTGCAACCCGTTCGGGTACGGTGCGGTTGCGAAGTTTGATGGGAAAAATCGCACTGGGGTGGATTAGCCGATAGATTTCCCGCAGCGACTGCTTGGCCAGGATCAGCATCCGTCCCACCTTGATGCCGCCGCCAGTAGAGCCCGCACAGGCACCAAAGAAAGACAGCACAATCAGGAACACAGGTAGGAAGGTGGGCCAGTTACTGAAATTGGTAGTGGCGAAACCGGTGCTGGTCATAATGGAGACCAGTTGGAACACCCCGTGTAACAGGCTGTCGGTCAAAGACAGCGATCCGCTCAGAAACAGGTAACCACAACAAATGATGCTGCCGCCAATAATCATGTTGAGGTACATCTTTGATTCGGAATTGTGCCAGTAATGGAGGACACTGCCCTTCACCCAGGCATAGTAGTGCAGGCCAAAACTGATGCCGGAGATGATCATGAAAAAGACAGCCAGCATCATGATGGTGGGGCTGTTGAAGTAGCCAATACTGGCGTCGTAATTGGCAAAGCCGCCGGTAGCAATGGTAGAAAACGCATGGGTGATGGCATCGAACGTGTTCATGCCAGCCAACCAGTAGGCGAAAGAACAAATGATGGTCAGTGACAGATAGATGGTGAACAGTGCCTTGGCGGTTTGGGTAATGCGCGGCGTCATTTTATTGTCTTTGACCGGGCCCGGGGTTTCCGCCTTGTAGAGCTGCATACCACCGACGCCCAGCATTGGCATGATCGCAATGGCAATAACAACAATTCCAATACCGCCCAGCCAGTGAAGCTGTTGTCGATAGTAGAGAATAGACTTGGGCAGGTAATCCAGCCCGGTAATTACCGTCGCCCCGGTGGTGGTGAGGCCGGAAATAGACTCAAACACTGCATCCGTAAAATGCAGGTGGATGGCGTCCACCAGAATAAATGGCAGGGAGCCCACCAGGCTGAGGACTGTCCAGAACAGCGTGGTGATCACAAACCCGTCTCTGGTGCGAAGATCACCCTTCATGCGGCTGTAAGGAAGCCATAGCAACATGCCAAGGGAAAAAGTGATGGCAAAAGAGAAGAAAAATGCCTGGTGGGTATTTTCGCCGTAGATGGCTGCTATGGCGATGGGTGTCAACAGCGTCAGGCTGAAGATCATCATCATCAGCCCGAGTACTTTTGAAATAATCCGAAATTGCATCGCTGTAAACCAGGCCCCTAGAAAAAGGTAAAGCCGACAGAGAACAGTTTTTCAACTTCCCGGGTTCGGCGCTTATCCACCACAAAAACAATGGCGTGGTCATTGTTTTCCACCACGGTGTCGTGGTGGGCGATCAGTACTTCGCCATTCCTTACCAGGGCTGCCAGCGTGACTCCCGGCGGCGATTTGATCTCTTCAATGGCGCGACTCACCACCTTGGATGTTTTACTGTCGCCATGAACAATAATTTCCATGGCTTCAGCTGCGCCGCGCCGCAGAGAGTGGGCGGATACGGTATCACCGCGTCGCACATGGCCAAGCAGGGTGCTGGTGGTTGCCTGCTGCGGGGAAATAGCGATGTCGATTTCACCACCCTGCACCAGATCGGCGTACACCGGGTTATTGATCAGCGTCATGACCTTGGCCGCTCCCAAACGCTTGGCCAGCAGGGAGGCCATGATATTCACTTCATCGTCGTTGGTGAGCGCCAGGAAGACATCAGTTTTCTCGATGTTTTCTTCCAGCAATAGATCCTGATCGGTGGCGGAGCCATTCAAAACTACGGTTTTATTCAGGCGTTCAGAGATATATTCGCAGCGGGTCGGTGAAAATTCGATGATCTTGATGTTGTAGCGATCTTCAAGGGCTTTTGCCAGGCGATAACCGATATTGCCACCCCCGGCAATCACCAGCCGGTTGTAGGGTTTTTCGAGGCGTCGCAATTCTCCCATCACCTTGCGAATATTTTTCTTGGCGGCGATGAAGAAAACCTCGTCATCCTCCTCGATCAGTGTATTCCCTTCGGGGAAAATCGGGCGGTCGCGCCGGAAAATGGCAGCTACGCGCGCCTCCACATTGGGCATGTGTTGTTTGAGAAAACGCAGCTCCTGGCCTACCAGGGGGCCGCCTTTAACGGCCCGAACCGCAACCAGCTGAGCGAGTCCGTCTGCAAAATCCAGTACTTGAAGCGCACCCGGCTGTTCAACCAGGCGGTAAATATAGTCGGTGACCACCTGCTCAGGAGTAATCAGATGATCCACCGGAAAATTGTTCTCGCCAAACAGGCGTTCACTCAGTTTTCCAGAGGTGTAGGCGCGGTTGCGTATGCGGGCGATCTTGGTGGGGGTGCGGAATAGGGAGTAGGCGACCTGGCAGGCGACCATGTTTATTTCATCACTGTTGGTGACCGCCACCAGCATGTCGGCATCTTCAATGCCTGCACGCAATAGTACATCCGGGTGAGATGCCATGCCCTGTACGGTACGAATATCCAGTCGATCCTGGAGTTCCCGCAGGCGCCGTTCATCAAGGTCTATGACCGAAATATCGTTAGCTTCACTGGCCAGGTGTTCTGCCAGTGTGGCCCCTACCTGTCCGGCCCCTGTGATGACAATTTTCATAGCTGACTTGTATTCTCAGTTGGTTAGTAGCACTTCTGCCCCCGACGGGTCAGGGTCATCATCATTAAGCTTTAGCTTGTTTTTTCAGTCGTGAAAAGTAAAAACCATCATGACCGCCAGGCTGTGGGAGCAGTTGTCTGCCGACAGGGGTTTCCATTCCTGCCTCAGTGGGAACAGGTTCAACTATGACATCATCGGCATCGCGGATAAAAGCCGTGATTACATCATCGTTTTCCATAGGCAGTACCGAGCAGGTGGCGTAGAGCAAGATGCCATTCTCTGATAGCAGCGGCCACAGGGCGTTAAGCAGGGCTAACTGCAATTCCGCAAGCTTAGCAATATCCTTGGGAGCACGCAGTAGTTTCACGTCCGGATGGCGGCGGATAACACCGGTGGCGGAACAGGGGGCGTCCAGCAGTATCCGGTCAAAGGGGCGACCATCCCACCAGGCGTTTGTATCCAAGGCGTCCGCAGCAATAAGTGCAGCATGCAGGCCCAGTCGCTCCAGGTTTTCCTCCACCCGCTGCAATCGCTGTGCGGAGAGGTCGAGTGCTACCACGTCGCCACCGTTGGAGAGGCACTCCAGTATGTGGCCAGTTTTTCCTCCGGGTGCACAGCAGCTATCCAGTATGTGTTGTCCGGGGGCAACTGACAGTGCTAACGCCGCCAACTGTGCCGCTTCGTCCTGTACGCTGACATCGCCAGCGGCGAAGCCGGGCAGGGCAGAGACATCACAGGGTTGGTGCAGTGTCAGGCCGGTCTGACTGAACGGTGTCGGTGTGGCATCAATACCCGCTGCCAGGAGCCGAGCTAGGTACTGGTCGCGGCTGTCATGGCTGAGGTTGACCCGCAGAGTCATGGGGGGCTGAAGATTATTGGCGTTGACCAGATTATCGAGCTCCCCTGGCCAAGCTTTATCCAGTACATTCAGCAGCCACTTTGGGTGGGCGCTGCTAAAGACCGGGTTGCTGGCGAGCTTTTCAGACAGGGCATCCTGCTCACGCAAAAAGCGTCGAAGCACGGCATTGATTAGCCCTTTTGCCCAGTTTTTCTTCAGTGCCGCTGCTGTGGCAACAGCTTCGTTGACAGCGGCGTGGGGGGGTATGCGTGTTTCCAACAGTTGGTATAGAGAGCAGGCCAGGGTCGCCTCAATATCCAGATCTTTGGACTTGAACGGTTTTGCCAGCAGTTCTCCGAGATAGAGCTCAAGGCGTGGATAGAAACGCAGTGTGCCGTAACAGAGCTGCTGTAACAGGCCGCGGTCTCTTTCCGAGACTTTTCCCAGGTAGTTGGGCAGCAGGCTGCTCAGTGATCCGTCATCACGGAGGATGGCGGAGATAATTTTGGCGGCAGCCACCCGAACGTTCACTGGCCGAGAACCTTGCCGGGCGCAAACATTTCCCCGTAGGCATTGAGAACGTCAGCAACCTGCAACGGTTTTTTCCCGGGCAATTGCAGGTGTGTGATGCGCAGTTGACCATTGCCGGTCTGAACCCATATGCCTTCACGATCAGCATGGTTGATGGTGCCAGGAACTGCTGCCGGTATGTTTTCTGTTTCAGGGATGGCGCGCCAGATCTTGATACGCTCGCCGGACAAGGAGGTATAACAAACGGGGAACGGGTTGAGTGCACGAATTTTTCGGTCGAGCTCGGTGGCGGTATCAGACCAGTTTAGCAGCGCTTCTTCCTTGCTGATTTTGGGTGCGTAGTTGCTCAGGCTGTTATCCTGTTTTTCTGCTACTGCTGTGCCGTGGACAAGTTCTCTCAGGCAACTTAACAGAGCAGATGGCCCTATTCCTGCCAGCTTGTCATGCAAGGTAGCAGCAGTGTCGTCGGCTTCGATGGTGCAGTGAGCCTTAAGCAGCATGTCGCCGGTATCCAGTCCAACATCCATTTGCATGATGGTCACACCGGTTTCAGTATCACCTGCCTCAATAGCGCGCTGAATGGGTGCCGCGCCGCGCCAGCGAGGTAATAGGGAGGCGTGCACGTTGATGCACCCTAATCTTGGAGTTTTCAGCACTTCTTTGGGGAGGAGTAGCCCGTAGGCCACCACGACCATGATGTCTGCCTGGTAACTGGCCAGTTGAGTCTGGGCATCGATGTTTTTCAGGCTTTGTGGCTGCTCAACAGGCAATTGATGCTTATCAGCCAATTGCTTGACCGGGCTGGCGGTGAGTTTTTTGCCACGGCCTGCCGGGCGATCGGGCTGGGTATAGACGGCAACCACTTCAATCTCCGTGGCAGCGATCAGTGCCTCTAGATGAATGGCAGCAAACTCTGGTGTGCCAGCAAAAATAACGCGCAATGGATTATCCTCAGCGCCAGCCAGAAGCTAGTCGGCGTGGCGGCTCAGTTTTTCAAGTTTCGTGCGGATTCGTTGCCGCTTGACCGGCGACAGGTAATCCACAAAAAGTTTGCCGTCCAGGTGATCAATCTCGTGCTGGATACAGACAGCTAACAGCCCGTCCGGCAGAAGCTCAAAGGCGTTGCCATCACGATCCAGCGCAGTAACACGAATATGCTCTGGGCGCTGCACGGTCTCGTAGAAGCCTGGTACAGACAGACAACCCTCCTGGTGGGGGCATGTCTCGTCACCGAGCACCTCAATTTGAGGATTGATTAATACCATGGGCTGGTCGCCAGCTTCCGACAGATCCATGACAATGACTCGCTGATGGACATTTACCTGTGTGGCAGCCAGGCCTATCCCCTGAGCGTGGTACATGGTCTCGAGCATGTCATCCACAAGAGAACGAATTCCATCATTAATATCGTCGACTGCTTTTGCTGTTGTTCGCAGGCGGGGATCGGGGAATTCAAGTATGGTAAGTAATGACATTTGTTTGTGACGGGTTTCTAGCAATCTGGCGTAAACCACTGCTAACATAGGGCCAATGGTAGGGTATTTTTCACAGAATACCGCCGGGTGGGAAGTATACACACAATCGGGATATAGCACACAGGACGGCCAGAAGATGAAAAAAACATTGTTGGGAGTAATAGCAGCATGCGCTATTACCATGGCAGTAATCGCTGCTGAAGCACCCTTTAATGACAATGTGCCCGACAAATACACAGTCAAAAAAGGCGATACACTTTGGGATATCTCCGAGCTTTATCTTCGCGACCCTTGGCTGTGGCCGGAAATCTGGTACGTTAACCCCCAGATTCGCAACCCCCACCTGATCTATCCGGGCGATATTATTTCCCTTGTCTATATTGATGGTCGTCCCCGCTTGACTCTGCAGCGTAGCCGCGATGTGAAGTTGTCCCCAGATGTCAAAGTCCTCCCCCATGAAGCAGCAATTCCTACACTGCCTCTGGATGTGATTAATAATTTCCTGTCGCGCAACCGAGTGGTGACTGAAGATGAAATTGAGGGCTCACCCTATGTTGTGGCGGGCTATGAAAAGCGCATTCTTACCGGCTTCAATGACACGTTCTATGCCCGGGGTGAATTTGATGAAACACCGGCCTATGGCCTTTACCGTATTGGTGAGCCGTATGTCGACCCGGAAACTGAAGAGGTGTTGGGGATTCGTGCCCAGGATATCGGTTCAGCGAAAGTCAAAACCGTAGATGCTGACATTGCCACACTGCAGGCGACACGTGTTGTTGAAGAAGTTCGCATTGGTGAGCGTCTGCTACCTCACGAAGAGCGCCGCCTGGAGTCCAACTTCTACCCCAGCAGCCCCGAAGGAGATATAAAGGGCGTCATCATGGCAGTGGAAGGCGGTATTACCCAAGTTGGCCATCTTGATGTTGTTGCGATCAACCGTGGCGAGCGTGAAGGCCTGGTGGCCGGTAATATTCTAGCGATACATAAACGTGGTGAAACCGTTAAAGATCGCGTTGCCAAGGAACAAATCACATTGCCCAGTGAGCGTGCCGGTCTGGTCATGGTTTTCAGAACCTTCGAAAAAATGAGTTATGGTCTGGTGATGAGCGCTGATCGGCCGTTGGCAGTGAACGATTTGGTACAGAACCCCTGATCGGAAACGGTTTCAGAAAACGCCGACATTGAGTCGGCGTTTTTTTTGATTAAAATTTGGCATATTGAGGTGTTCAAGGATGAACAGCATGGATAAGGATAGGAGCGCCTGCCTTATTTTGGCCATGGCCAAAAGCATTCGCGCCAGCGATATCTGGATGTTATTGCGGCATGGCGTATCACTATCAGCAGTGGTGGCCGAGCCCGAAAGTATTACCAGTGTGATAGCAGACCAGAAGGCAGTCAGGCGATGGTCCGAGCTGAGACCGCAACTGCCACAACTCGAAGATCGCGCCGATGAGGTTTTAAACTGGTGCGTTCGTCATCAGGTCAATTGCATTACGGCCCTTGATGGGACATACCCGCCTCTACTCAGAGAAATCTCCGTGCCTCCCCCGCTGTTGTTTGTGCGGGGAGAAAGTTCCTGCTTGTCGATGCCACAGATTGCCGTGGTCGGGAGTCGCAATGCAACACCCCAGGGCCTCAGGAATGCTGAAAGCTTTTCCCGATATCTGGCCAGCGGTGGATTTGTGATCACCAGTGGGTTGGCATTGGGTATCGATGGGGCTGCGCATCGAGGCGCTCTTCAAAGTGGAAAAACAGTGGCGGTATTGGGGGCTGGTGTGGATGTGGTTTACCCGAGACAGCACCAGGATATTTATCAGCGTATTCTTGAGGGTGGTGGTGTTGTGGTCAGTGAATTTTTACCGGGAACCTCACCCCTGCCATCGCATTTTCCTCGCCGCAATCGCTTGATCAGTGGGTTGAGTTCCGGCGTGCTGGTCGTTGAGGCGGCGCTAAAAAGTGGTTCGTTAATCACGGCTCGATATGCTCTGGAACAGAATCGGGAAGTCTTTGCCATTCCTGGATCCATCCACAATCCCATGAGCAGGGGAAGCCACCTTCTCATCAAGCAGGGGGCGACACTGGTGGAATCACCACAGGAGGTTGTCGAACAGTTGGGCGGCATGCTTGAATATTATGCTGAAACGGTCGTCACGACGGCGCCCGAATGTTCGGGCGAGGAGAAGAGGCTGTTATCCGCCATGGGGTTTGATCCTGTGGACGTGGATAGTCTGGTGATATCGACCGGAATGCCTGCCAAGCATGTGATGCAAATGCTGATGTTATTGGAATTGGATGGAAAAGTTGTTTCCATCAACGGTTCATTTCAGCGACTGGAATGATTTCCAAGCTGTCCATAAAATGACCGGCAGACGGATTTTAGTAACAAAACCAATCTGTTATCGCTATTTTTTCGGTTGCGAAAGCCGGTTTGTTCCGGTAGCCTGCGCTGCTTTTCAAAAGGGAGTAAAAAATGAGCAAGCCCTTTGTTGCTATTCTTATGGGTTCTGATTCTGACTTGCCGACCATGGAAGCCAGTTTTGAAATACTGAAGAAATTTGACGTTCCGTTCGAAGTGAAGGTGCTGTCTGCACACCGCACACCTGAGGCCACACACAGCTATGTGCAGGGCGCAGACCAGCGTGGTTGCGCCGCATTCATCTGTGCGGCCGGCATGGCGGCGCACCTGGCGGGAGCCGTTTCTGCCAACACACTGAAACCGGTTATTGGCGTGCCCATCAATTCTTCCCTGGATGGATTGGATGCCCTCCTCTCCACGGTGCAAATGCCCGGTGGTATTCCCGTGGCCACCGTAGCCATTGGCAAAGCTGGCGCTAAGAATGCCGCTTATCTGGCAGCACAGATTATCGGTGTCAGTGACAGTGAGCTGCATCGCAAGCTGGTTGAAGAGCGTGCCGCCAATGCCCAGGCCATCCTAGATAAAGATGCCGCGTTACAGGAAAAGCTGAACAACGCTTGACCGGCAATTTGAATCCCATGCTCCTCCCAACCCTGCACATTGCCGGGGCTGTAAAAGCCTTGCGCAATGGTGGGGTTATTGCCTACCCCACGGAGGCAGTTTGGGGTCTTGGTTGTGACCCTCTGGATCAGTCAGCCGTTCACCGTATCCTTGCCATGAAACATCGGCGCCAGGATATGGGGCTGATCATGATTGCTTCAAATATTTCCCAGTTTGAGCCGTTTTTAAGCGGCCTGCCTACACCTTACCTGCAGAGACTTGAAGACAGTTGGCCCGGGCCGCAGACTTGGCTGGTACCCAACAATGGAGCTGCTCCCTGCTGGGTTACCGGGGGACGTGAGACGTTGGCGCTGCGGGTGACCAGCCACCCGATTGCCGCGGCCCTTTGCCAGAAATATGGTGGGCCGTTGATCTCTACTTCCGCGAATCCCCATGGTCGTCCACCCGCAACGTCCCGGCTCAAGGTCGAGCTGTATTTTCATTCTCTGCTTGATGCTGTGGTGCCTGGCCCTCTCGGTGGTATGCAAAAACCAACGCCAATTATCAACCTGTTAACCGGTGAGACGATCCGCACCGGTTGATGTACCTGCTTTATCCTTTTTTCAGAGTGTTGCGGTTGTCATTGCCGTCCTGGCAAAGCAAACTTGCGCATCCTGCATTGATGTCCAGCGAGTAAAAACCATGACCGACAAGCTAGCCGTTAAAAATTACCTGCTTGAATTGCAGAATCGCATTTGCGAGGGTTTGCAGGCAGAAGATGGCGGCAGTTGTTTTCAGGAAGACAGCTGGGTTCGTGAGGAAGGGGGTGGCGGTCGCAGCCGGGTGATTACTGGCGGCGCGGTGTTTGAGAAAGGAGGTGTAAATTTCTCCCATGTGCACGGCAACCAGCTCCCCCCGTCAGCTACAGCGGCGCGGCCGGAACTGGCCGGACGCTCCTTTGAGGCCATGGGTGTTTCCCTGGTGATGCACCCGGAAAATCCCTACGTGCCGACCTCGCATGCCAACGTACGTTTTTTTATCGCCGAAAAAGAGGGAGAACAACCCGTCTGGTGGTTTGGCGGCGGCTATGACCTGACTCCTTACTACGGCAACCAGGAGGACTGCCAGCATTGGCACAGAACGGCCAAGGCAGCCTGTGAACCCTTTGGTGAAGAAATTTATCCTCGCTTCAAACAATGGTGTGACGATTACTTTTATCTTAAACACCGCAGTGAGCCGCGTGGAGTTGGTGGCCTGTTTTTTGATGATTTCAATGAGCCCGGCTTTGAGCAAAGCTTTGCCCTGATGCGTGCGGTGGGAGACAGCTATCTGGATGCTTACCGACCCATCGTTCAGCGTCGCAAGGGTGCTACCTGGGGAGAGCGTGAAAGAGAATTTCAGCTCTACCGTCGAGGGCGCTATGTAGAGTTCAACCTAGTCTATGATCGGGGCACGTTATTCGGCTTGCAGACCGGCGGCCGTACCGAGTCTATCCTGATGTCGCTACCACCCCTGGTTCGCTGGGAGTACAACTGGCAACCGGAACCGAACAGTCCCGAAGCAGAACTATATGAGATTTATTTGCAGCCCAGAGACTGGGTTTGAAGGAAAAGAGAATGACTGATCGCTACGCAGTTTTTGGTAACCCTGTTGAGCAAAGTAAGTCCCCTACTATTCATGCAGCGTTTGCCGCCCAGACTGGGCAGACGATGACCTACAGTAAACAGCTGGTTGCGCTGGATGGTTTCAGTGAGGCTGCGGAAGCCTTTTTCGCCGCAGGTGGTAAGGGCTTGAACATTACCGTGCCCTTCAAACAGGAAGCCTACAGTTTTGCGGCACGATTGACTGCGCGGGCACGGCATGCCGGTGCTGTAAACACTCTGGCGTTACAGGATGACGGCACAATTCTCGGGGACAACACTGACGGTGTTGGGATGGTGCAGGACCTTCTGGAAAACCTTGGCTGGCAGATTCGTGGCAAGAAAGTACTGGTGCTGGGTGCCGGTGGTGCCGTACGCGGTGTACTCGAACCCCTCTTGGAGCAACTGCCACAGCATGTGGTGATTGCCAATCGTACCATCGACAAAGCTCTACAGCTGGCCAAGGGCTTTGCTGAAATGGGTTACCTGCTGGGCTGTGGTTTTGACATGCTGGAAGGGCAGCAATTTGACCTGGTCATCAATGGCACCAGCGCCAGCCTGGCAGGAGAAGTGCCACCCCTGCCAAATGATTTGCTCACCGCCGATGGTCACTGTTACGACCTGATGTATGCGGCGCAACCCACGCCTTTTCTCGTCTGGGCACGGCAGCATGGGGCGCGAGCCGTGTCCGATGGCCTGGGTATGCTGGTTGAGCAAGCGGCGGAATCCTTCAAGCTCTGGCGTGGGGTCAAACCGGAGACTAAACTGGTGATATCGGAATTAAGGGACAACCTGACGTAAGGGAGTGGATCGGTGATGAAGCATATTCTGAAAGTAGTAGCTGCGGCGATCTGTTGTCAGTGGCTAAGTTTGGCAGCGAATGCATCTGAAGGCTTGTGGATCGATGTGCGATCGGCAACCGAGTATGAACAAGGTCATTTGCCTGGGGCAATCAATGTTATCCACACTGAAATCGGCTATGCCATTAACAGTCTCGCGCCAGATAAAAATCAGCCTATCAGGCTGTATTGCGGCAGCGGTCGTCGCGCGGGTATAGCGTTGCAGACCCTGGAAAATATGGGCTATACCAAGGTCAGCAACGAGGGTGGTTACAACGAGCTAATCAATAGCCAGTAAACCAGAAGGGTTTATTCGGCGTCGTTGCGCCAGTCACCGGAGGCCTCTGCCAGATACTGATCTTTCAGTTTGACGTAATTGCCGGGTGAATAAGTGAAAAACTCCCGCTCCTTGTCGCTGACGGCCCTTAATAATCTGCAGGGGTTGCCCACGTAAAGGTTGCCGCTCTCAAGGCGTTTCCCCGGCGGTACAACGGTACCCGCACCAATAATGACTTCGTCCTCGACGATAGCGCCATCATTCACGATGGCACCATTCCCAACCAGAATACGATTCCCCAGGGTGCATCCGTGAAGAATCGCGCCGTGTCCAACAATGACATCATCACCGATGGTCAGGGGCCAGCCGCCTGGATTGAAGTGGCTGGCGTGGGTGATGTGAAGAACGGCCGTGTCCTGTACATTGGAGCGATTGCCAATAGTGATACGGTGCATATCACCGCGAATCACGGCACCGGGCCATACGGACACATCATCGCCCAGGGTGACATCGCCTATCACCGTGGCGGCCGGGTCCACATAGACGCGGGCTCCCAGTGTTGGGGTGATGTCTTTATGAGGGCGAATGTTGTCGGTCATACTATTTTCTCGCAAAGTTGCTGTTGATATGAAGTTATAATAACGCCCATCCGGGCACTCTCAAACCTCTCTGTGGTGTGTCTTGTGTAGTTCAATCAATATCAGCGGGCAAGTGGATTCTGTCGCCATGTACAGTCAAAAAAAACGTTTTATCGCCGGAGCTGTTTGCCCGCGCTGCAATGCAATGGATAAGATCGTTGTGTTTTCAGAAGATGGAAAAGACTACCGGGCCTGTGTCAGCTGTGATTTCAGAGAACAAATGTTTTTGCAAAGCGCTCCCCGAGAACTCGAGACGCGCGTCAATCGTACCGAAGCTGAAAAGCAGGCAGAAGTGCAACCGGTCAAGCTGATCGATCCAGGCAAGTAAAAAACGTAATTAATTGATCAACACCCGGGCAGACTGGCTGTTGAGCAGAAGATTGACCGATAGGTTATCCACCAGGCAGGGCCAGCGTTGCAGGTCGCTAGCCCAGCGACTGCTCCGATCCACCTTGCATGCCTCGGGCACCAACACCAGATCCCCTCCCTGAAGATGATCCGCAATGATGTGGACAGCATGGTCGAGCTGGTTGGCGAAGGGCTCGCCAATGAGGTGATGAATGATCAGGTTGGAGCGTGTCATGTCCATGGGAACCAGTGGCATATTATAGCGGGACATGAAGCGGTCATTGACCTCCTCAATCAGCCGGTGAGCCAGGTAGGACTCATCCATCAGTGCGTTGAGCCCATCATGGCCGTCAATGAGGTTCGGAGGCTGGATAAAAAATTCCTTGGCAATTTGCATGACCGGCTCAGTGTAGTCGGTAATGTCACACTCGCTGGCAATAGTATCCACCGCATCAATAAACTCAGGCACCTGGTCAATGTAGTGAATAATAAAATTGAGCAGGGCTGGCACAATATTTTCTGGAGGCAGCTGAATGGTGTGATGGAGCCTGGAAACTCTGGCCTGCATCAGGCGTGCAAGCTGGCCAGTGGCTTGTTCATGTGATTTGGCGGCGGCGATGGCCTGGCGGATGTTGACGGTATCCATACACAAAAACTAGTTGAGAGAAATGAAAAGGCAAAGAACATCTTGGCATAAGACATCGTCAATCCTGGTCTATCAGGTTTTGTGTGCTGTCCATTGATGCCGTCGAGTGTACCGATAGAACAACCACCCCATTAGCAGGCTGCGCGACGCCAGAAAGGAGAGGTAGGCGAGCCACAGCCCGTGGTTGCCCATGGGCCGGGCAAAAAACCAGACGGGTAAAAAAACCAGTAGCACGGCTGCGAACATGGTCTGTTGCATGGCGTGGGTTTTTCCACTGCCGATAAACACGCCATCGGCCATAAAACAGATAAGGCCAACCAGCGGCAGAGCAACCAGCCAGGGCCAGTAAACCAGGGCTGCCGAAGTCACTGCGGGCAGACTGGTAAACAAACTGACAATGGTGTGTGGTAACAGCCAGTAGAAAGCCGTAGCCACTAAGGCGATAACGAATCCCCAGAACGTGCTGTTGTAGCAGAGTTGCAGAAAGCGTTCAGTTTGCCGGGCACCAATAGCCTGGCCGGTGAGAGACTCCGCGGCGTGGGCGAATCCGTCCTGTGTAAATGCCACCAATAATAGTAGTTGCATCAGGATGGCGTTAGCGGCCAAAACAGCATCACCCTGCCGGGCGCCTTGGGCGGTAAAGAAAGTCATGGTAAATAACAGCAGGGCAGTTCGCACAAATAAATGGCGATTGACGGTGAAAAATTCACGGTATTGATGCCAACTGCCCAACTGGCGCCACTGCCAGTTGTGGTCAAGGGTACGAAGCTTGATGGAAACCAGAGCCAGTGCGGTGAAGACGCCCAGATACTCGGCTGTGAGTGATGCCAGTGCGGCCCCCCGGCTGTTCCAGTCAAAACCAATGATGAACAGGAAATCCAGCACAATGTTGGCCAGGTTGACAATCAACATCACGGCCAGGGTGGTTCGTGCCTGTTGCAGGCCCAATAGCCAGCCGATGGTGCAGTAGGTCATGAAGGTGGCTGGTGCGGCAAAGATTCTGATCAGGCAGTACTCGGTGGCTAGGGGCATGACTTCTGCTGAGGGGCTGATCAGGTGAAGGACGAGGCTGACAATCGGCGTACGAAAGATGATAAGCCCCAGCCCCAATAACAGAGCCAACAGCAAAGACTGGAAGAGCAGTTCCTTGCATCGCCGACCATCGTTGGCACCCCATGCCCTGGCAGTCAGGCCCGTGCTGCCCATGCGGAGGAAGGCAAACAACCAGAACAGCAGGGTAATCACACTGCTGCCTGCGGCGACAGCAGCTAAAAAATTATCAGATGAAAGGTGGCCGAGGATTCCGGTGTCCACCAAACCTAGCAAAGGTACACTCAGGCTGGCCAGTGTCATGGGTAAGGCGATCTGAAAAACCTGACGTGTTATTTGGGGGTTTAACATGGCCGGGTGCCGGAAAAAAGACTAGTTTGACAGAAAACCCCCACGTTCAGGAGGGTGAATACTCTGGAGCGAAGCAGAAAAAGTCTGATATACTCGCGCGGTTTTCCCTGTCCAATACTGGGTGCCCGGTTGCGGCTGGGAAAACGTATTACTTAAAACTAAAAACTTAATGACTGGAGATAGGGCGATGTCAAGAAGAGCACGTATGCTTTTCGCGCTTGTGTTTGCCCCTGTAATGTCCCTGGCCTTTATGGGCAAGGCATTGGCAGAAGATGCACAGCGTTGGGCCGTTAATATGCCCAAGGGGGTAACCCCCGTAAGCAACGCAATCTACGATATTCATATGATCATTTTTTGGATCTGCGTGGTAATCGGAGTAGGCGTTTTCGCAGTAATGTTCTACAGCATGTTTGCACACCGTAAATCAAAAGGTGCTGTAGCGGCTAACTTCCATGAAAACACCACCGCAGAAATAGTCTGGACAGTGATTCCCGCGTTGTTGTTGATCGTTATGGCGGTCCCTGCAACAACAGCTTTGCTGGATGTTTATGACACCACAGAAGCTGAAATGGATATCAAGATCACTGGCTACCAGTGGAAGTGGCAGTATGAATATCTTGGTGAAGATGTCGCCTTTATGAGCGAACTGACAACACCCGAAGAAGAAATCTACAATACCGCTCCCAAAAGCCAATACTATCTCCAGGAAGTCTCACAGGCACTTGTTCTTCCCGCCAAGACGAAAGTCCGTTTCCTGATTACCGCTAAAGATGTTATCCACTCCTGGTGGGTGGTGGATCTCGGTGTCAAGAAAGATGCGATCCCCGGGCTGGTTAACGAAACCTGGGCGTATATCGAAGAACCTGGTATCTACCGCGGTGAATGTGCTGAACTTTGCGGTAAAGGCCACGCCTTTATGCCGATTGTGGTGAATGTACTGCCAAAAGAAGAGTACAACGCCTGGTTGGCCAAGAAGAAAGAGGAAGTGGCAGCGGAGCGTGAGCTGGCCAAGAAAACCTTTACTCTTGATGAGCTGATGGCTCAGGGTGAAGCTGCTTACAACCGGTCATGCGCTTCCTGTCACGGTAGCAACGGTGAAGGCATTCCCGGCGTGTTCCCGGGTCTGAAAGGCTCTGCGATTGCAACCGGTGATGTTGCCGCACACCTGGATATCGTCGTCAACGGTAAGGCTGGGACAGCCATGCAGGCCTTCGGTGGCCAGCTGTCTGAAGTAGATCTGGCGGCCATCATTACCTACGAGCGTAATGCTTGGGGTAACTCGACTGGCGACCTGGTACAGCCCCTTGATGTTCTTAAATTCAAGCAAGGCCAATAAGGAGGATTAAGTCATGGCACACGGTCCCGCTAAAGGTATTGGCCGCTGGCTCTTTACCACAAACCACAAGGACATCGGCACGCTTTACCTCTGGTTCAGCTTCGCTATGTTTTTATTGGGTGGCTTCTTTGCCATGGTGATTCGCGCTGAGCTATTCCAGCCCGGTATGCAAATTATCAAGCCCGAATTTTTTAACCAAATGACTACCATGCATGGTCTGGTGATGGTGTTTGGCGCCATCATGCCGGCCTTTGTCGGTCTCGCCAACTGGCTGATTCCGATGATGATCGGTGCGCCTGATATGGCCCTGCCGCGCATGAACAACCTGAGCTTCTGGATTTTGCCTTTCGCGTTCACGCTGCTGGCATCCACGTTGTTCATGGAAGGAGGTGCGCCTAACTTTGGCTGGACCTTCTATGCGCCGCTGTCGACCACTTATGCCCCCAGCACGGTGAACTACTTCATTTTTGGTGTTCACATTATGGGTGCGTCGTCGATCATGGGTTCCATCAATATCATTGCCACCGTGCTGAACATGCGCGCACCGGGCATGACACTGATGAAAATGCCGATGTTCGTCTGGACCTGGTTGATTACAGCATTCCTGCTGATCGCTGTTATGCCGGTATTGGCTGGCGCGGTTACCATGATGCTCATGGATGTTAACTTTGGCACCAGCTTCTTTGATGCTGCTGGTGGTGGTGACCCGGTACTGTTCCAGCATGTGTTCTGGTTCTTCGGACACCCAGAGGTTTACATCATTATTTTGCCGGCGTTTGGTGTGATTTCTCATATCATTCCAACCTTTAGCCGCAAACCGCTGTTTGGTTACAGCTCCATGGTTTATGCGACAGCTTCCATCGCCTTCCTGTCATTTATTGTGTGGGCTCACCACATGTTCATGGTGGGTATGCCGATTGGCGGCGAGTTGTACTTTATGTACGCCACCATGCTGATTGCTGTACCAACTGCTGCTAAGGTCTTCAACTGGGTAACCACCATGTTCCGTGGTTCCATCAGCTATGAAACACCGATGCTGTTTGCCATTGCCTTTGTGGTTCTCTTCACCATTGGTGGCTTCACCGGTCTGATGCTGGCGATTGCTCCCTCCGATGTGCAGTACCACGACAGTTACTTCGTAGTAGCCCACTTCCACTACGTCATGGTGGCGGGCGCGGTATTCTCAGGTACCGCAGCCGTTTACTACTGGCTGCCGAAATGGTGTGGTCGTATGTACAGCGAAACCATGGGTAAAGTGCAATTCTGGATTTCCTTTATCGGATTTAACATCACGTTCTTCCCGCAGCACTTCCTGGGTCTGGCCGGTATGCCCCGTCGCTATGCCGACTACGCTCTCCAGTTCTCGGATTGGAACATGATTTCCAGTATTGGTGCCTTTATTTACGGTGCTTCTCAGTTACTGTTCATGTTTAACGTGATTCGTACTATCAGATCCGGTACGCCCGTTAGTGAACCCAAAACTTGGGAAGGTGCAGAAGGCCTGGAGTGGACAGTTGCCACCCCCGCGCCTTACCACACGTTCGCAACGCCTCCGGAAGTGAAGTAAGGGATAGAGATAGAAACATGTCTGCTGCACCGAACAACAGAAAATTGCTGGTCAAGCTGTTATCCGGTGCAGTGTGCATGTTCATCTTTGCGTTATTTGTGATGCCGCCGCTATATAACATGTTCTGTGAAATTACAGGCATCGGTGGCAAAACAGGTGGGCCCTATGTGGCCTCTGAAGCTGGTGTGGATACCAGCCGTAAGGTGAAAGTACAGTTTGTGGCAACCAATAATGGTGCCATGCCCTGGCAGTTCGGCCCTAAGGTGTTTGAAGTGAGTGTGCACCCGGGTGAACCGACGGAGGTGGCGTTTTACGCCAAGAACAGTACACACCGAAATATGGTGGCACAGGCAATACCGAATGTGACGCCATTCAATGCGGCAGAGTACTTCCACAAAACAGAATGCTTCTGTTTTAACCAGCAACCGCTGAAAGCGGGAGAGGATGCCGAGTTGCCCCTGGTCTTTATCGTTGACCGCGATTTGCCAAAAGCGATAACGACCATAACGCTGTCCTACACCTTATTTGATATTACGAATCAAAGCGACGATTCGTTGGCACAAGTGAATTGATAAAAGTGCTGTGCGGTAACGCATGGCGATGATGGAGAAAACCAATGTCAACTGATAGCAACTATTACGTACCCGAGAGTAGTCGCCTGCCAATTTTTGCGGCTACTGGAATGGGTGTGATGGCCTACGGTGCAGGCTCCTGGGTACAGGGTGGTAGTGCGGCATTTTTCCTGGCCGGCGCCCTGATCATGGCCTTTACCTTGTATACCTGGTTCAGCACAGTCATTAAAGAAAATATGGCTGGCATGAACAGTGATCAGCTCAAGCGTTCCTATGTTTGGGGCATGAGCTGGTTTATCTTTTCCGAAGTAATGTTCTTTGCCTGCTTCTTTGGCGCCCTGTGGTACGTACGCGTACTGGTGCTTCCCTGGCTTGGTGGTGAGGGTGGACACCCGAACAGCACGCTCATATGGGAAGGCTTTACGCCTGAATGGCCGCTGATGACCACTCCGGATATGGTGGTAAATGGCGAAGCAGCAAAGTTCAAGGGCCCGGACGAGAACATGAGCTTCCCTGGCTGGGATAAGCTGTTCAGCTGGTTGCCACTGTGGAATACCGTCGTACTGCTGACTTCCAGTGTCACCGTACATATGGCGCACACCGCCCTGAAAAACCACAACCGTACCAAGTTCAATGCCTGGTTAGGTCTGACTGTTCTGCTGGGTGCTATCTTCCTGGTACTACAGGCTGAAGAATATATTCACGCCTACCAGCACATGGGCCTGACTCTGGAGTCCGGCATCTACGGAACAACGTTCTTTATGCTGACTGGCTTCCACGGTGCTCACGTTACCATGGGTACAATCATGCTGCTGATCCAGTTCCTACGTGGTCTGAAAGGTCACTTCAGCCATGACGATGCGTTTGGCTTTGAAGCGGCATCCTGGTACTGGCACTTTGTTGATGTGGTCTGGGTAGGCCTGTTCATCTTCGTTTATGTGCTGGCTTGATCTGCCAATCCATAGACTGTTTGTTCCATAAAAAAACGGCCAGGATTTTCCTGGCCGTTTTTATCTTAGGGGTTCGGTATCAATCAGCTTTGATCTAGGGTTGCGTTGCTGGTTGTTGCGGGGCAAGACGTTCAGGGTGTAGCTGCCTATCCCATGGTGCCTTGCTGGTCAGTTGGCCGGAATAAATCCCCCAGGCAATGGTGCCAACGAGAGCGGTGGCCAGAATAACCCTTAAACCCAGTGCATAGAGGGTTCTTTTTCTTGGGTTGCCGACATCTTTCATCAGGAACACCAGCGCACTGCTAAGACTGATTAATACAGCAATAAAGAGTATGACGATGATGGCTTTAAGCAACATGTGTTCAATTTCTCGTCGATCGAAAAATTGATTTAAACACAGATGTCACAACAGGCGCAGCAACAATCCCGTGTTTCTTTCCGATGGCAGCTCAATTGGAAAGTATTGCTGTTTACAGCATTTTTTCTACCCGTCACGGTCAACCTGGCTATCTGGCAACTGAACAGGGCGGAGGAAAAACAACAACTGCTGGAAGATTATCAGCAGCGAGATGTTGCGCAGCCTGTAGCGCTTGTTTCTCTGGGAGGGCAGCCAGATAAACAATATGTGCGAGTCCGGGTTAGGGGTGAATATGACAACCGCTCTCCCCTGCTTTTGGATAACCGCGTCCGCCATGGTCGACCAGGTTTTGAGGTCATCTCGCTTTTTCAGACGCTGACAGGCCAGTGGTTGCTGGTCAACCGTGGCTGGTTACAGGGCAGTATGGATAGAACCGAGCTTCCCCCTATTGATGACGTTGTTGGTGAGGTGGAATTGACGGGCTATCTGTATCAGTCACCGGGTGAGCAGATCATGCTTGGTGAAGATCGCTGGGCGGTTGAGGATGGACCAAAAATTATTCAGAATGCGGCACCGGAAAAAGTCGCTGAAAAACTGTCGATCCCGATATACAGCTATACCCTGAGGCTCGATGATCAACAACCTGGAGCTTATGAAACGGGCTGGGATGTGGTCAATTTAATGCCAGGTAAACATACCGGTTATGCCGTGCAGTGGACTGCGCTAGCCATAGCGCTGGTGGTTCTAACGGTGTTCGCCAACTCCAATTTGGGTGCAGTGATTAAAAGCCGCCGTCGTCAACAAATAAGAGAGGAAGGCTGATGACTCAGCAGGAAAAAACACGCAGTGGCCAATGGCACCTTTGGTTGATGATTATCATCCTGGGAGGTGTTATCAGTGCCGGTTTTCTAATGTTTCCGAAGACAGAAGAAGCACGCGAAAAATTACTGGGTAGTTTAGGTACCACGAATCATGGTGTGTTTGTTTTGCCTGCAGTCTCCATGAAATCCCTTCAGCTAAAGAACGCTGATCAAACTCCATGGGTGTTTGATGAACAGAAAGTGAAATGGCGGATGATCATTCCCGGTTATAGCACCTGTCATCAGGAGTGTCAGGATATGCTTTACCTGACTCGCCAGGTTCATATCAGCTTGGGAAAATACAGCCGTCGTTTTGAGCGCATTTACATCAATTTTGATGGACAGCTGGACTCCGATACCCAGGAATATTTAAAGCTGCACCCCTTTTTACACGTGTTGAATGGCAGTCAAAGTGAGCTGACGGAGATATTGGCAGAAACCAATACTCCGCTAAATGTTAAAGACGCCCCACTCCGTGCCTACATGGTCGACCAAAACGGTTTGATTATGATGAGCTACACGTTGGCCGATGATGGACACGAGATCATTGAAGATATAGAGCATCTGATGAAGTACTCACCAGGTTGATCCCGGCAAACCAGAGGCACTACTGACAGCGCAATGATCAGATTCAGCAAACCCAAGCACCAGAAGGCCGGTTTTTCTTTAGCGCTCGTCGCCACGGTGGTGGCGGCCTTGGTGCTGTTGCTCGGTGTGCTGACACGACTGTCTGATGCAGGGCTGGGGTGTGAGGGCTGGCCGAGTTGTTATGGATCATCCCTACAGGCCGGTAGTATGGATACAGCGCCGGAATCGGTGCTTACATCGACTGCAGAGATAGAGATTTTTCACCGTTACCTGGCGGCGGTATTGGGGCTGATGGTAATTATGCTGGCGATTATCTCCTGGCGTCGGCGGGAAATGGAGGAGTATCCCTTTCGGTTGCCGACACTGATACTGTTTCTGGTGGCTTGGCAGGCCGTGTTCGGCATGTGGTCGGTCACGCTGAAGTTGCTCCCCCAGGTAGTTACCTTTCACTTGATAGCGGGAATGGTGACGTTCTCACTGATCTGGTTGTTGACGTTACGCCTGGGGAGTCGACCCTGGGAGCTGAATGAGAAGACAGACCTGCAGTTGCAGCGACTCAAGCCCTGGCTGTTGGTATTGATGGCAGCATTGCTGCTACAAATTGGCTTAGGGGGGTGGACCAGTGCAAATTATGCTGCCTTTGCCTGTAGCGATTTTCCCACCTGTCAGGGAGAGTGGTGGCCTGACATGGATTTCCGGCAGGGTTTTGATTTTACTCAACCAGTTGGTCCCAGCTACCTTGGCGGCAAGCTGGAAACAGAGGCTCGGGTTGCTATACATGTCACTCATCGCATTGCGGGGTTGGTATTAGCGGTTTTGACCGTCATAATTGCCACCCCTTTGCTGAGAATAAAAAATAGTCAGGTTCGAGTGCTGACGGCAACGTTCGTCATGCTCATGCTCACAGAGCTGCTGCTTGGTGTGGCCAACAATCTGTTGATGGCCCCCATGCTGACGGCATTGCTGCACCACCTGATCAGCGCATTGTTATTACTTGTTCTAGTGGCCCTGATGACCGGAATCTGGTTGGCCAAACCGAGATATCAGAGGCAGGAGTCCTGAAATGATGAATGAAGCAGAACTCAAGATGGAAAAAGCCACCTGGAGAGATTACCTGGAATTGACCAAGCCCAATGTTGTGGCCTTGATGATTCTGACCACGGTCATTGGTATGTTTCTGGCGGTACCGGGTATGGTGCCAGTGGATGTGCTGATTTTGGGCAATCTGGGTATTGCTGTTTGCGCTGGTGCGGCAGCCGTTGTCAATCATGTCGTGGATCGTCAAATTGATACCAAGATGGCGCGTACCTTCAACCGCCCGGTCGCCAAAGGCCGTGTTGAGCCAGTTCAGGCTATGCTGTTTGCCGTCGTGCTGGGCGTGGTGGGGATGGCGATTCTGCTAATTTATATCAATGCCCTGACAGCGTGGCTGACATTGGCATCGCTGGTGGGTTATGCGGTGATCTATACCCTGTTCCTGAAGCGGGCTACACCTCAGAATATTGTGATTGGAGGTCTGGCCGGTGCGGCCCCTCCCCTGCTTGGCTGGACTGCGGTCACCGGGGAAATTCACGGTCATGCCTTGCTGCTGGTGCTGATTATTTTTGCCTGGACACCGCCACATTTCTGGGCGCTGGCAGTTCATCGCAAGGATGAGTACGCCAAGGCGGATATCCCCATGCTGCCTGTTACCCATGGTGAAAAATACACCAAGCTGCATATTTTCCTGTACACCTTGATTTTGCTGGTGATCAGTGTCCTGCCCTTTGTGACGGGTATGAGCGGCTGGTTGTATCTGCTGGGTGCGGTCGTCCTCGGCATCGGCTTTATCTATTGGGCCATCGTGATGATGATCGGTAAAAAGCCCGATGCGGGCATGGATACTTTCAAATATTCCATTATTTACCTGATGGCGCTGTTCGTCATTATGCTGGCCGACCATTATCTGGTGACCGTGCCGACCTTTATCCAGTAGCTTTTATCTAGAAGAGACAAAGCCTGAGGGAGGCTAGACATTATGGCGCCAATCAAGGCTTTAAATACCGGCAGTGTCCGTTTAACACTCGTGGTTGTACTGGTGTTTGTGGCATTGGTGCTAACCGGGTTTGTTTACAAAATGAATCAACCTCGTATTCTCAATAAATACGAGCTGCGGGCAAATGGTGCCGTTGAACTGGATACCCCGAGAAAATTTTCTGATTTTCAGTTAACAGATCACCATGGTCAGCCTTTTACACAGGAAAACTTGAAAGGCAAATGGACGCTGATCTTCTTTGGCTTCACACACTGCCCGGATATTTGTCCGACAACCATGGCTGCCGCCGCCAGAATGTACGCTGCGCTGGATGAAGATGAGCGGGAAAATCTTCAGGTTGTGCTGATTTCTCTCGACCCGGAACGGGATACGCCAGAGCAGCTGGCCAAATATGTGCCCTACTTCAACAGCGATTTTATCGGTGTCAGTGGCAACCAACACGTGCTGTTAAAGCTTGCCACCGAGTTGAATGTCGCCTTCAGCAGGGTGGATCTCGACAATGGTGATTACACCATTGATCACAGTGGTAACCTGGTTCTGATCAACCCCTACGGGCATTACCATGGGTTTATGAAGCCGCCTTTTGAAGAAGGCAGCATGCGTCTTACCTGGCGTTCCATTAACGCCAGTTTCTGATTTATTCCCGTTTCAGCAGTGACAGTGCAAAGAGTATCGCCGCGCTGAGCACAATAGATGGTCCGGCGGGTGTATCGGCGAACCAGGAGGCCGATAAGCCTATGAGGACGGCCAGGCTGCCAGTCAGGCTGGCATAAATTGCCATCTTTTCTGGAGTGTTAGCAAAGCGCCTGGCAGTAGCCGCCGGAATCACCAGTAAAGCTGTGATCAACAGCACGCCCACGACCTTCATAGCAATAGCGATTTCCAGTGCAATAATCAGCATCAGTGCAGTGCGTACGGCCGTCACAGGCACACCTTCAACCCTTGCCAGCTCCTCATGGATCGTCATCGTCAGCAAGGGTTTCCACAGCCAGATGATCAGTCCAATCGCAATGGTGCCTATAAGGTAGATGGTGATTACATCTCTGGGGGTGACTGTCAGCAAGTCCCCAAATAGCAAACTCATCAGGTCGATACGCACATCGGGCATGAGTGCCATCGCCACCAGGCCTATGGCTAGCGACGAATGCGAAAGGATGCCGAGTAATGTATCAGAGGCCAGGGTTTGCTGTTGCTGCAGCATAACCAGTAACAAGGCCAGTAACAGGCAGATCACGACTACGGAGAGCGTGAGGTTCACCGATAATAACAATGCCAGTGCAACACCGAGCAGTGATGAGTGAGCGAGCGTATCGCCGAAATAGGCCATGCGACGCCAGACAATAAATGCGCCCAGGGGGCCGGTGACTGCGGCGACACCAAGCCCGGCAAGCAAGGCGTACAAGAGGACATCAATCATGGCCGCAAGACCTGTCGTGTTGATGAGCTTTACCGGCAGTGACCACGTCACCACGTAGATCGTGCTGGTGGTTGTGGTGGTGGGTGTAGGGTGCTGTTTTAGTCCCAAACAGCTCAATGAAGGCTGGGTTGCTACTGACCTGATCCGGATGGCCGTGGCAGCAAATATGCTGGTTTAAACAGATAACTTCGTCGGTGGCAGACATCACCAGGTGAAGGTCGTGAGACACCATAAGGACGGCGCAATCGAGACGATCTCGCAATTGGCCGATCAGGCGGTAGAGACTCTCCTGCCCTACTACATCAACACCCTGCACGGGTTCATCCAAAACCAGAAGATTTGGTTTGCGCAGAATGGCTCTTGCCAGAAGCGCCCGTTGCATCTCACCCCCCGACAGGGATTGCAGGGGTTGGCTGCCCGCCGAAGGGTCAATACCAACCTCCCCCAATGTAGCCTGACACTTTTGTTTATCCGGTTCAGAGAGGGCAAGAAAGCGGTCGAGGGTGATCGGTAGCGTGGGATCAATCAGCAGCTTCTGTGGCATGTAGCCAATACACAGGTTTGAGGCCAGATAAAGTTCGCCAGCATCGGGTTTGAGCAGTCCCAGCACCAGTTTTACAAGGGTGGTTTTACCGGCGCCATTGGGGCCAATCAGAGTAATGATCTGGCCGGGCATCACTGTCAGATCGATGCCGGATAACACCGAATTGCCTCGAAAGGATTTACAAACCCCAGTCAATTGAATCAGGGGATTGCTCATGCCTGGCACTCCGGACAGAGGCCAACAATTTCAATCACTTGAGATTCGACCTGGAAGTTGGCACGTTGGGCCGTCTGTTCCACGGCCGTCGTCAGGTAATCAGCACTGCATTCAGCGGCTGAGCCACACTCACGGCAAATCAGAAAAACGTCATTATGATCATTTCCAGGGAACGGGCAGCCGATATAGGCGTTCAATGATGCCAACCGATGAATCAGGCCTTGCTCAAGCAGGAATTCTATCGATCGGTACACCGTTGGTGGCAAGATGCGTTTCACCGGGGAGGTGGCCAGGGTCATCTGGTCGACAATATCGTAAGCGCCCAAAGGTCGATGACTGGCCCATATGGTTTTAAAGACAGCTTCCCGAATGGGTGTTAGCCTCACTTGGCGATCGTCGCAGAGCACCTTGGCGCGTTGCATGGCTGCCGTAACACAGCGTTTATGGTCGTGATGGTGGTAGGCCACCTTGGAATTTGTCCACATACAAATATGCTTGTAAAAATAAAATGTTATTTTATATCATTTGTGGTGGTAGGCAATCAGTAATGACACAATGATTGTTGATGGCATAATGGTAATACTGTGCAATACACAACCTGGATAATTGCAATAATATAACATAATGAAAAAATACACTTTTCTAACGATCGTTATTGTGAGCTTCTGGATGGGGGCATCAGCGGCCATGGCCGACACGAAGGCTACCGTGCTGGTAACGATTAAACCCCTGGCAATGTTGGTGAAAGGGGTCGTGGGCGATGAATTGACTGTGCAGCAGTTGTTGCCTGGCAATATTTCACCCCATGACTATGCGTTGAAATTCTCGGATGTCCGTGCCATCAATGAGGCCGCGCTTGTGGTTTGGGTGGGCCCGGAACTTGAGTCGGCGTTTAGTAAGCCGTTAACGGGGAACGGGAAAGAGGTACTGACGCTGATGAATCTTCCAGGTCTCATCTGGCCAGTCATATCCCAGGCAGAGGAAGAGGAGCATGGTGAGCACGACGCCATGCATGACCACCACAGTCACCCTGCACATGACAGGGACCCACATCTCTGGTTGAACCCGGTGAATGGCCAAATGGTGGCGCATGCAGTGGCAGAACGATTGGCAGAACTGTTTCCCGACAAGAAGGGGGCTTTTGACGAGAACTTAAGCAGGTTTTCCAAGGAGATCGAGGCATTAGACGGGCGGGCAAGAAGTGCGTTGACCCCTTTGCGTGAACGGGGTTTTGTGGTGACTCACGATGGCTACGGACATTTTGTGCAGCATTATGGTTTGAAGCAGTTGGCATCGGCGCAGGTAGTTGCCGGACGTCAACAGGGCGCCAAACACGTGGCGGAGATGCTGGCACTGGGCGAACAGGTGCAATGTGTGTTTACAGAGGTGCAGCTCAACAACAAAACTGCTGAGCAGCTGGCCAGAAAGCTGGGAGTAAAAACGAGTGAACTTGATCCTATCGGACGCGATGTCCAGTCAGATGAAAACAGTTATCTGACCTTTATGGAAAACCTGATAACAGCATTTACTCAAGGATTGACTGGCAGCGGTGAATAAAAACAAATCAGAGGGGCAAGGGGTAGTAGCTCATCAATCGTCGTTCCAGTTTTTGCAGGTACTCTTCGGGATCTTTATGTGATGAGCTGCCTTCAGAGGTATATTTGCTGAGCAATCTCGAGACCCAGAAGCGGGTCGCTGAGAAACAGAG
Source organism: Porticoccus litoralis (assembly GCF_030676955.1). Taxonomy (NCBI): domain Bacteria; kingdom Pseudomonadati; phylum Pseudomonadota; class Gammaproteobacteria; order Cellvibrionales; family Porticoccaceae; genus Porticoccus; species Porticoccus litoralis. The sequence goes on from NZ_JAUUUU010000003.1 coordinate 208,788, forward strand.
AATATCCTGCCAATATTGGCTTTCGGTGTGGTTAAAGGGGCGTTTGGCCGCATAGGCGTTTAATAGGGCGCTGCAGAGGTGTTTGTCGAGCTCACCATGGGGGTCGCAACACCATTCGTTAACAGCCTGTGCCACATCCAATAAAAACCAGTCGGTGCAGCTGAAATAAAAGCCAGTCACTGCAGATAGCTGGCCTTCCGAAAAGAACAACTGGTCAGAAAAGAGGCTGCCGATCAGCGGGCCGCTGGGAAGGTTTGGCCTGGCATCGATGGTTCGCTTGAAGCGATTGAGTTGCTCCTCGAGTAGAGACAGATCACCAATAGAAAGGTGGGGTGCCAGCTCTTTGGAGGCAAAATTTAACCATAACAGACTTCTTGGATTGTTATAACTGGCGGCGAAATGTGCTGAACTTGCGTGCATTTCGCCCAAAAAATCACCTATTTGCCTACAAATATCCGCGCTCTGGTGTTGTGGTGAAGAACCCTCGGGAATATGGAAAAGCAGGGCAGGGTTGTCGTGATACCAAGCAAGGCTGTTGCCTGAAATGGTGCGGATAACTGGTGTGACCCGCTGCCCCACGCTGATCAGGTGCTCAACCAGTGCGGCAGAGAAAAGCAGACGTTCTTTTGCACCGGGAACGGCCGCGACCATGAGGTAGTGGGCTCGCTGGGGTTGACCGCAGTGAAACCTGCATGTCATATGGTTTTTGGCAATATAGGTAGCATCAATGCAAGCATCACCCAGATGAGGGTACTGCTCCAGAAAATGTGAAATAACGTGGTTATCTGGTGCTGGAAATGACGACATATGGGAGTCCACACCCCTGATTGTTTTATCCAAGAGTAACCCCTTGGTAAGTGGAAAGAAACAATTTGCGGTATCCTTCGCCACTTCAGAGACGGTAAAAAAATAGCCATGAATAATAAAGCTCCACTGGTGTTGGTCGACGGATCATCCTATTTATATCGCGCGTTTCATGCCTTGCCTCCGCTGACGACATCCAGCGGGCAACCCACCGGTGCGGTGAAGGGCGTGATCTCAATGGTTCGACGTCTCCTAAAAGATTACCCGGGTAGCCCGGTTGTGGTCGTTTTTGACGCCAAGGGCAAAACCTTTCGGGATGAACTGTTTGAGGCATACAAATCCCATCGTCCGCCCATGCCGGACGAACTCAGGGCGCAAATTGAGCCCATTCACAAGATTATCCGCGCCATGGGTTTGCCGTTGCTGGTGGTTGATGGTGTAGAAGCGGACGATGTTATTGGCACATTGGCGATAGAAGCTGCCGCAAACCAGTATCAGGTCATTATTTCTACGGGAGATAAGGACATGGCGCAGCTGGTGTGTGATCAGGTGACGCTGGTAAATACCATGACAGACACGGTGCTCGATCGGCAGGGTGTCGTGGACAAGTTCGGTGTGCCCCCTGAGTTGATTATCGACTACCTGGCCTTAATTGGTGACAAAGCCGATAACATTCCAGGGGTTCCGGGTGTCGGTGAAAAAACGGCATTGGCCATGTTGCAAAACCTGGGGGGACTGGATTCAATTTTCGGCGACCTGGAACAGGTGCGAGAACTGGAATTTCGCGGTGCCAAGAAAATGCCGGAAAAACTGGCCGAACACGAAGAACAGGCCCGTTTATCCTACCAGCTGGCCACCATCAAAACCGATGTCCCATTGGATATGGCGGCGGCAGAGTTGAGAAATGGCGAACCCGACCAACAACAGCTGCTGGACTGGTTTCGGCAATGTGAATTCAAGACCTGGACAGAAGAGCTACTCAAAGAGGACTCTGCCCCGCAGCAGATTGACAGCCCCGAAGTGGAAAAGGACTACCAGGTGGTGCTCGATTTGGAGCAATTTAAGGGTTGGTTGAAACGTCTGGAAGACGCGGAATTATTTGCCTTTGATACGGAGACCACCAGTCTCGACTATATGCAGGCAGATGTGGTGGGCATTTCCTTTTCGGTACAGGCGCATGAGGCGGCCTATGTGCCATTGGCACACGATTACCTCGGGGCCCCTGCGCAGCTGGATCGGCGCGAAGTACTGGATGCTCTCAAACCTTTGCTTGAAGATCCGACCAAGGCCAAGTTGGGTCAAAACCTGAAATATGACATGAGCGTATTGGCTAATCAGGGTATAGCGATGCGGGGCATTGAGTTTGACACCATGCTCGAATCCTATGTGCTGGATTCCACTGCAACGCGTCATGATATGGACAGCCTTGCACTCAAATATCTGGGCGAGAAAACTATCCATTTTGAAGAGATTGCCGGCAAGGGGGCAGGGCAGTTGACCTTCAATCAGATCGCGCTGGAGCAGGCCGCGCCCTACGCGGCTGAAGATGCCGATATTACCTGGCGGTTGCACCAGACACTTTGGGGAAAAATACAGCGAGAGAGCGGGCTGGATAAGGTCCTAAAAACCATTGAGATTCCCCTGATTCCCGTGTTGTCGCGCATTGAGCGCAATGGCGTAAAAGTGGATGCCGAGCGTTTGCGAAAGCAGAGTTCACAATTGGGTGAGCGGCTGGCAGAGTTGCAAACACAGGCCTTTGAAATGGCTGGTGAAGAATTCAACCTCGCGTCGCCCAAACAGCTTGGCTATATCCTGTTTGAAAAGCTGCAAATTCCTGTTCAGAAAAAAACGGCAAAAGGTGCTCCGTCCACTAAGGAAGAAGTTCTGCAGGAGCTGGCGCTGGATTACCCGCTGCCAAAGCTGTTGTTGGAGCATCGCAGTCTGTCAAAACTAAAAGCCACCTACACGGACAAATTGCCGGCATTGGTAAACCCTGTCAGCGGTAGAATTCATACCTCCTATCACCAGGCAGTCACGGCCACTGGCCGCTTATCCTCCTCCGACCCCAATCTGCAAAACATACCCGTTCGCACAGCTGAGGGGCGTCGTATTCGTCAGGCTTTTGTGGCGTCACCGGGTTGCAAGATAGTGGCCGCAGACTATTCGCAAATTGAACTGAGGATCATGGCACACCTGTCGGGTGATAAAGGCTTGAGGGATGCCTTTGCAAAGGGGCTGGACGTGCACCGTGCCACCGCAGCAGAAGTTTTTGATGTCGATGTGGAGAAAGTGACGGATGAGCAGCGTCGCAGTGCCAAAGCGATCAATTTCGGGTTGATTTATGGCATGTCGGCCTTTGGTCTGGCGCGTCAGTTGAAAATTGGCCGCAATCAGGCGCAGGAATATATTGACCTCTACTTTGAGCGGTATCCCGGAGTTCAGGCCTATATGGACCGCATCCGGCAAACTGCCGCTGAGAAAGGCTATGTGGAAACCCTTCTCGGCAGGCGCCTGTATCTGCCGGAAATCAAGTCCAGCAACGGCATGCGGCGACAGGCTGCCGAACGCACGGCTATTAATGCGCCGATGCAGGGGACGGCGGCAGATATTATCAAGCTGGCGATGATTGCCGTCGATCAATGGCTGACTACAGAGGGGCTCCGCAGCAAAATGATCATGCAGGTACATGATGAACTAGTACTCGAAGTGCCAGAAAATGAGCTGAACATCATCGAAGTCGGGCTTAATGAGCGTATGGCCAATGCAGTCAAACTGGAGGTGCCGTTGATTGTGGATGTGGGCATTGGAGACAACTGGGATGAGGCCCACTAGGCGTGCGGTCTCTTCCAAAAAGTCAGTGGCGGGACTTTTGGAAATAAAAAATTTTTAGTTATAAAAAAAAGCTATAGAAAACCTGAAAAAAAAGTAATTTCCTAGTGAACTAACGCGTTGCAGATATGCCTAACAAGTACGCAAGCAACATTGCTGCTTTCTCCCCAAACTAGATGCAACGCTTGATAATCCCCAAGCAACAGCAAAGCAAGCCCTGATCACTTTGATACAGGGCTTTTTTTTGTCCGCCATGGACCCTGGGTCAGGAAAGAAAAATTTTTCTACAATTTCCGGAACTAAATATCGTGTGCTTTGCCTAACCTAGTGCAAGCAACATTGCTACTTTCTCCCCAAACTAGTTGCAATGCTTGATAATCCCCAAGCAACAGCAAAGCATACCCTGACCAGCGATGGTCAGGGTTTTTTTTAGTTCGTATCCAAACTAGTCAATCGATAGTGATTCTGAAGCGGACAGCCATTGCATCAGTGTGGTTTCCAGCTCTTCGAGCCCGGTCTTCTTCAGGGATGAAAATGTTTGCAGGCTCACATGTTCGCTAAATCCCGCTGCCTGCAGTTCTCGTTGTACCTTGAGTAATACCGACTTGGCGGGTCCGTTGTTCAGTTTGTCGGCTTTGGTCAGCAGAATGTGGACAGGCATTTCCGAAAGGCTTGCCCAGCGAATCATCTGCCAGTCGTAGTCCTGTAAGGGGTGACGGATGTCCATTAACAACACCAGGCCCCGTAATGACTGTCGTCTTTGCAGGTATTCAGCCAGATGTTGGTCCCATTCCTTTTTCATGGCTTTTGGCACTTTTGCAAAGCCGTAACCGGGTAAATCCACCAGGCGGCACTGTTCTGTCAAAGAGAAAAAATTCAGCAATTGTGTCCGGCCCGGTGTTTTACTGGTTCTTGCCAGCTTGGCGTTATTCGTTAACGCATTGATTGCGCTGGACTTCCCGGCATTGGAGCGCCCGGCGAAGGCCACTTCACAGCCGCTATCGTCGGGGCACTGTGACAAGGTGGGGGCGCTCATCAAAAATTGTGCTTTGCGGAAAGAAATGACATCTGACATGGGAAACCTGTGCGAGTAAGCTGAGATCAACTATTAAGATCGGGGAGGACTTGGTATATAATGCCCCCGCTTTTTAGAAGGCAATAAAAGTTTCCTATTGTAGCGGAATGCAGAGAGCGGATTAACCAATGAAAAAAATCATTCTAGGAATGGCTGCCATGCTGGGTTTGACCCTGGCCTCTTCACTGGTCTTTGCTGGCGGCGATGCCGCAGCTGGACAGGCTAAAACAGCAATGTGTGCAGGTTGTCATGGCGCAGACGGCAATAGCCCGGCACCAAACTTCCCTAAACTGGCTGGTCAGGGAGAAAAATACCTTACCAAGCAATTGCAGGACATCAAATCCGGTGCACGCCCAGTTCTGGAAATGACCGGCATGCTCAATGCCTTCAGTGATCAGGATCTGCAAGATATCGCTGCCTATTTTGCGTCGAAAAACATCCAGATGGCTGGCGCCAAAGAAGAAAATCTGGCGTTGGGTGAGAAGGTTTACCGCGGCGGTAACCTGGAAACCGGTGTCCCGGCTTGTACTGGCTGTCATTCACCGGCAGGTAATGGCAATGCACCGGCGGGCTACCCTGCGTTGGGCGGCCAGTTCGCTCAATACACAGCGAAGCAACTGCGAGCCTTCCGCACCGGCGCCCATGATCCAAAAAATCAGGCTGCACGCACTAACGATGGCGATGCTGCCATTATGCGGGGTGTTGCTGCCCATATGAGTGATATCGAAATTGATGCAGTCTCAAACTTCATTGCTGGCTTGAAGTAACAGCTCATCACGGAAAAGGCGGCGTAAGCCGCCTTTTTTATGGTTGCATTTTAGGGAACCTGAGAGATGATAGTGGTCTATCAGGTATCGCCTTTTTATAGCCAAAGGATTTAAGCATGCGTCACTACATCTCTAACTTTTTGTTTGCTCTGGTTTTTCTGCCTCTTGTGGCTTGTCATGCCGAGGTGGCTGAGCCCTACAAAGCAGGCGTTAACTATGAAGTGCTACCCGAACCCGTTGCCACAGCGGACCCCTCCAAAATCGAGGTGGTGGAAGTGTTCTGGTATGGATGCAGCCACTGCTATGCGTTCGAGCCCAAGCTGAATCCCTGGGTGGCGGCACTGCCTGAAGATGTGAACTTTGTTCGTGTGCCTGCAGTTTGGCACCCCACCATGGCACTGCACGCCAAGGCGTACTTCACGGCGCGGGCCCTGAAGGTGGTGGATGACCTTCACGAACACATCTTCGAAGCCATGAACCTGAAAAAGCAGAAACTGAAAAATGAAGATGAAATTGCCAAACTGTTTGAAGGGCAAGGCGTGGACCCGGAGCGCTTCAGCAAGGTCTTCAATTCCAAAGGTATTGAAATGGCTGTGGATCTGGCGACCAGTAAACAGCAGCGCTACCGCATTCAGGGCACACCGGAAATGGTAGTTAATGGCAAGTACCGAATTTCCTCCAGGGAAAATGGCAGTCAGGAGGGCATGCTTAAAGTCGCTGCGTATCTGATCAAGAAAGAAAGAGCCGCCATGAATCATTAATTCCCCTTGGGTTGCGGGGCTTGCTAAGCCTCGCAACCATGAGCGCGGCAGCCATCGTTCTCAACTCCAATCTAACCTCCAGCGCTACATAACAAAAAATTCCCAAAGACGACTTTGCGATCCAAGAATTCCCACTTAGAATGTTGCGCTTCTTTTTATCCATGCAGGCAGAATAGTAATGAAACCGACACAAAAGCCGGCCAACCCCAATTTTTCTTCAGGCCCCTGTAGCAAGCGACCCGGTTACGATGTTTCCAAACTGGATGTAAGCACCCTGGGGCGTTCACATCGAGCCGCTATCGGAAAAGCAGCCCTTGGCAGGGTGTGCGAAGAAACCGCTGAAGTGTTGGGTTTGCCAGAAGGCTATCGGGTGGGTGTCGTACCAGCTTCTGATACAGGCGCTGTGGAAATGGCGCTTTGGTCCATGTTGGGAGCAAGACCAGTCGATATCTGTTACTGGGAGTCTTTTGGGCAGGGCTGGCTGACAGACGTTGTTAAACAACTGAAGTTGGAACAGACCAACGCCTATGGCGCTGACTATGGCCTGCTACCCGACCTGGGTCAGACTAACCCAGCCCACGATATCGTCTTTACCTGGAATGGCACCACGTCCGGTGTCAAAGTCCCTAATGGTGACTGGATCAGCGATGATCGAGAAGGCCTGACTATCTGCGATGCCACCTCTGCGGTATTTGCCATGGAGATGCCCTGGGAAAAACTCGATGTGGTGACGTTCAGCTGGCAGAAAGTGCTTGGTGGTGAAGGTGCCCATGGCATGCTCATACTGAGCCCCCGCGCTGTCGAGCGACTGGAGAGTTATACCCCGCCGTGGCCTCTGCCGAAAATTTTCCGCATGACAAAAGGCGGCAAACTGATAGATGGTATTTTCCGGGGTGAAACCATCAACACTCCTTCCATGCTCTGTGTAGCAGATTACCTTGATGCCCTGGACTGGGTAAAAGCGCTGGGTGGTGTGGATGCTGCGATTGCCAAGTCCCGTGCCAATCTTGCTGTCATTGAAGACTTTGTGGCGGCCAATGAATGGATCAGTTTTCTGGCCCAGGATGATGCCACCCGTTCCAATACCAGCATCTGCCTGAGTTTGGATCTGGATGCGGATCAGGTTAAACAAGTGGTGAAGTTGCTTGATGCTGAAGGCGTTGCCTACGATATCGGCGCCTATCGGGATGCACCTGCCGGGCTGAGAATCTGGGGTGGTGCTACTGTTGAACAGTCCGACCTGGAGGCATTGATGCCCTGGATCGAATGGGCCTACCAGGAAGTTTCAAAATAATAACAGGTACCGATAATGTTTAAGGTAAGAACCTACAACCAGATATCCGCCAAGGGGCTGGATCGTTTTCCCCGTGAGAACTATGAAATAGCCAGCGAATTCAATACACCGGATGCGATTCTGTTGCGCAGCCAGAAAATGCATGACGAAGTGGTTGCAGACAGTGTCAAGGCTGTGGCCCGCGCCGGTGCTGGCGTGAATAATATCCCTGTCGCGGACTATACCCATCGAGGCATCGTGGTGTTCAACACCCCTGGCGCCAATGCCAATGCCGTGAAAGAGCTGGTCGCTTCTTCGTTGTTCCTTTCTTCCCGGGACATTTTCGGTGGCATGAGCTATGTGCAAGGTCTCACCGACATGACCGATGCTGGCGAAATGGCCAAGCTGCTGGAAAAACAGAAGAAACAGTTTGCTGGTTGTGAAGTGGCAGGTAAGCGCCTTGGCGTGGTGGGCCTCGGTGCCATTGGTGCACTGGTGGCGAACATGGCAGTCGAGCTCGGCATGGAAGTATTCGGCTACGATCCGGCGATTTCGGTGGAGGCTGCATGGCGTTTGTCACGGCGTGTTCAAAAAATGGAAAACCTGCAGAGCCTGCTGGCCCAGTCAGATTTCATTACTCTGCACGTTCCGGCCATTGATGCGACACATCACATGATCAATGCGGAGATGCTGCGCTGCGTTAAGCCCTCGGCGACATTGCTTAATTTTGCCCGTGAAGAGGTGGTAGATGTCGATGCCGTTATTGCCGCTCTTGATGAAAAACGTCTTGCCAAATATGTGACGGATTTTCCGGTTCCTGCTCTGCTGGGTCGGCCCGATGTTCTGTTGATGCCTCACATTGGTGCCAGCACGGCAGAGGCAGAGGAAAACTGTGCGGTGATGGCAGCCGACCAACTCATGGATTACCTGGAAAACGGTAATATCCGCAATTCTGTCAATTTTCCAGCGACAAAAATGGAGCGCAACGGCGGCTACCGCATCACCTTCTGCAATGAGAATGTGCCCAGGGTACTCGGCCATGTGCTGTCATTGCTTGCAGACCGTGATCTGAACGTCATTGATATGGTCAATCAGAGCCGAGATGATATTGCCTACAACATCATTGATGTTGCCAGCGAACCTTCGGACGAACTGTTGGCCGCAATTCGTGAAGTTGATGGCGTAGTCGCGGTACGCAGTCTCTAGTGAATAATCCTCTGAACATCGTTTTGCGATGTTCAGAGGTCAATGCATTGCGATTCTTCATCTAGTGCATTAAGTAGATCAGGCACCTGATCGAGACAATGATTTTTTATCGCGGTGTGCAGCTCGCGCACCCGGGTTTCAAGCCCTTTCAGCTGAAATACGCCGGCAATCCCCAACAGCTGGTGGACGCTCTCCCGCAAGGCTTCAATGTCATCCTGTTGCAAGTAATCTCTGGATTGCATCAGCAAACTCTTCACTTCCTGCTTGAATAGTTCTGTGGACAGGTCTGTATCGACAGCGGCGGGAGGTTCGGGAAGAGCCTTCAGTACCTGTAAATTCAGCAGTTCGCAAATATGGGTAAGCAGTTCATTTTCATTCAGTGGTTTCAGTAACAGGCCGTTGGCCCCTGCTTTAAAGAGTGACTGTTCTTCCTGTTGCAGAATGTCGGCGGTCAACGCCAGGGCAGGAATATTGGCATTGATATTGTTGCTGTTGCGTAAGGTTTTCAGGGTCTCAATGCCATTTTTCTGCGGCATGTGCACATCCACCAATAACAGGTCGAAACGGTCCTGCTGACAGGCGGCGAGGGCTTCTTTGCCGTTACTGGTCAGGGTGCAATAAGCGCCAAACCGACTGAGCAGTGTGTCCAGTAGCAGGCGGGTAAACTGGTTATCTTCGGCAATCAGAATCTTGATGCCATCCAGCACATGCTCGGTATCCATAGTTGAATTGACGGCTGAACTAGCGGACGAAACGGTGTCCAGTGCGCGGTGGAGTTCCGACAGGGGGGGTGGCATCGCCAAAAAGGAGACCGGATGCAGCTCGATACGTTCCCGCGCGTTGAATTGTTGATAAAAGTTGAACTGGGCAGCCAGCAGAATCAACTTTGCCGGGCTGCCTTCCCTGATTTTGAGGATAATATCAGCCGGATTATTCTCTGTTGTTTGCAGTGCGGAGGCACAGATAATCACCGCATCGCCCTTTTTCAGGGATGCACTTGCCTCAACGAGATTTTCGAGGGATGCGAAGGTGACATCATTGATCCCGAAGCGGGTCATGGCATTTTGCAGGGACTGGTCCGTCAAGCTGTCTGTTTGGAAAATGACAACCCGTTGGGAGGGTAGTTGCCAATCATCAGTTTGGGTCGAGCAAATCAGCGGCAGCAAAATCGAAAAAGTAGTGCCTTTGCCCTCGCCACTTTGAAGGCATATATCGCCTCCCATTAGATCCACCAGGCTTTTGACAATGGACAGTCCCAGTCCGGTACCACCGTAGCGGCGCGAAATGGAGGTGTCTGCCTGGGCAAAGGCGTTAAAGAGCTGTGCCTGGGCCGCTTCTGGAATACCAATGCCCGTATCTCTGACGTCAATGATTACATCCCGGTCATCGTTGCTTTTCAGGGAGATATATACGCCCCCTTCATCCGAAAACTTGATGGCATTGGCTATCAGGTTGCTGAGTATTTGCTGAATGCGAATAGAGTCCCCAACACGGTTCAGTGACAGCTCTGGCGCATAATCCACCACCAGATTGAGACCCTTGTGCTGCGCCTGGGGTGTAAACATGGCAATGACCTGTTCGACACATTCAGCAAGGTCCAGAGGCTGCTCGGCCAGCTCGACGGTATCGGACTGCAGTTTGGAAAAGGCGAGAATATCGTCGATCAGTGTCAGGAGCTGCAGGGCGGCTTGATCAATAATCTGGCAGTAGTGCCGCTCGTTTTCGGCGAGCCGGGTGGTGTCCAGAAGTCGGATAAAGCCCTGAATAGATGTAATAGGTGTCCGCAATTCATGACTCATTCTTGCCAGAAAACCGCTTTTGGCCTGGTTGGCAGCCTCTGCTTTCTCGCGGGAAATTTCCAGCTCACGGTTTTTGATCTGCAAGTGATCTAGTGTTTCCTGTAACTGGCGGGTGGCAAAGCGGATGCGATGCTCCAGAGTTTCCTTACCTTCGGCGACGGATGCCGCCAGTTGGTTAATACCGGCGGCCAGAACGGCCAGCTCATCATCCGTTCCGGTTTCTGCGCGGGCATGCAGGTTGCCACTGGCCATTTGTCGGATGGTAGCGGTCAGCTGCTGAATGGGAGCAATAAGCGCGAGACTGAGGTAATAGGTAACGACCACTGCGATGATAAGGCCGAACAGAAACAACAGTGCTGACGTGGTGAGAATAGTTTTCTGTTTGTCGAGCATCGCCGTGCGGTCAATGGCTAGTAACACCCAGCCCACAAGCTCCGGACCAGCCATTTCTGTCGGTGATTCCTCCTGGTAATCACTGACATCAATTCCCGACAGGAAAACGGGTTTTTTGAAATACAGGTATTGGTCTGTTTTCATGGGTCCGAGATGATTGATCCCGGGTAGTATCTGCTCTAGCAAAGAGCTTTCGGCATCCTGATGCTCTTCCTGGGGCTCATCACTGTAACCTTGAGACAGGTGGCCAGCGGTTAACACCGGCTCACTGTTGCTATCAAGGAAAGCCACACCGGCAACGTTGGGAATCTGCAACACGGAAGAGGCGATTTCCTGCAGCAATTTTTGATTGCGGGAATAGAGAGAGAAGTCAGAAATGGTTGCCAGGTAGTTGGATGACGATTCGCCGGATTGCACAAGATTTTCGATTAGATCGGTTCGTCTCGACTCAATGGTAAACAGAGTCAGTAGCGTAATAATGAGCAATAACGGTAGCAGTGCCACTGCTAGAAAGCGCTGATGTATGGATTTGCTCAGCAGTTATTTTTTGCTCATGGCAGTGTCGTCTCTTGTTGTTCGAGACTACGGTACAACTCATTGTCTGGGGGTAAATGGATACCCAGCGATCCTGCGACAGTGAAATTGGTGCTGATGGTGAAGTATCGGGGATATTGTGCCTGCGGCAGCGTGGTATCACCTTCAATTAGCCGGGCGACAATAAACTGACCTGCCTGCCGACCTATATCCTCAGGTGAAGAGTAAATGGAGGCCAGTGCGCCGGCATTGGTGTATGCCTTGGAAAAGCCAATCACTGGAACCTTTTGTTGAAAACTCAGATGCAGAATCCACTTGGCAACGGCCCGGTTCAGGGGTGCATGATCAGGCAGGGCGATAAACAGGTCGCTGCCCCTGACCAGCGGGCGCAACACGGCCACGGGGTTGTCTTCAGGTGTTAAATGAGCGCTATTGAGGGCAATGCCTCGCTGGCTTGCCAAGGATTTAAGTCCGTCTTCCCAGGTTTTTGAAATAGGACCAAAAACTGCGCCAAGCTGTTTGGCCTCGGGCATCAGCCGGGTGGCGAGATTAACCACGCGCTCCAGAGGCTGATCGAGGTAAATGACGGAAACTGACCTCGGGCTCCCGGCATCCTCACGCACCTTGATATTTTCGAATGCATTTTTGGGGGTAAAAATACTCAGCACAGGGGAATTGCCCGGTTCGGACAGCACTTGCTGGGTGGCTTTACTGCCGATGGCGACAATCAGCTGCCAAGTCTGTGTTAGTGCCGTATCTGCTTCTGGGCTTTGTAGGGTCAACACCCTGAAAGTCAGTGCGTTTGCCGAATCCTCGCCAGCTGCAGTTTGAAGGCTATCGGCGGTTTCCCCGTAATAGGGAGCATCACTGGATAGCAGCAATAACACTTCCGCCTGTGCCGAGTGGCCCAGCAAACAAACAAAAAGCAACACTCCTCTGCTGAGGAGTGTTCTAGTGGCTTGGTGCACTCGCTGATAGAAACTCAATGCCCTTCCTTTGGCTTTGTTTGTATTTTTGAATCTACATTCAATTATTATCGAACACCGTTAAAAAAATGAAAAGTTAATTAAAGTCCATGGTGAGTTTTAGGAAATAACGGGTATCAAACACATTGTTCCGGGCGTGTTCTTCGTAGTCGTCCCCCAGATTCTGGGCAATCAGAGACAGGTTCCCTGAGCTTTTGCCGATGCGAAAGTCGTAACCCAGCACGGCGTCCGTGCGAACAAACTGGTCTACGTCATTACCATCTCGCCAGTTGGCATCGGTCATGTGGTAGAAGTTGATGCTGCCTGAAAGGCCGCCGGCAATTCTCTGGTGAACCAGTAACCCGGCCTTGTGTCGGGGCACCCGGTCATTGTGATCATTGGTGGAAAGTACCGGGTCGTATGTAAACACGTAGCCGCTATCGACATCCGTGTAGGCGTAGTGTGCATTGATTAGTGTACGGTCTGAGGGTTGATAGCGAAGTTGTAGTTCCACCCCGGTCATGTCCGATTCCAGGATGTTGTCCCGCACGGCAAACCGTTCGTCGGGAAACAACACCGGAATACCGAGGTTGACGGGTTCCTGGTAGTTTTCCAGGCCATCGCGAATTTCCTCGCGGAACAGGCGCACATCAAAGGTGATTCCCATGGAGGGATATTGGGCGAGGTAGCCCAGCTCGTAACTGCGCAGACGCTCCTCTTCAATATTTTCCGACGTTCTGCGGACGGCGGTGACCAGAATCTGCTGATCCAGAATGTCGGCATTGAATTCCTTGGCCTCAGCCAGAGAGGGTGAACGTTTGCCCAGGGCATAACCTACTCTGAATGTATTGAACTCATTGAGGTGGTAGTTGATGCCGATACGGCCCGAACCGATGGTATCGACAATGCTGTTATCTTCTACTGTCAGGCCAGCGTTCAACGTCCAGTAGCGGGATGGCCGCCATTCCATATGGCTGAACAGGCGGCGGCTGGTGAGGGAAGACTGGTCATCATGGCCCAGCACCGATTCGCCCTCGATACGGTCATAGCGAATGCCTGCGCCCCAAGTGGTGCGCAAGCTATTGGTGAGTTGCAGGTGGTGTTCCAGTTCAATATCGTAGCGTTCGGACTCAATGCCGCGAAAGCCCGTGATATAGCTCTGGTCCTGAATGTTCAATCCAGGGTCAATCATCTGAAAGAATGCTGGAACCTGCGCTGGCGTAATGGTGGTATTCAACGCATCCGAGAGCAGATCGGAAACCAGCCCCAGGTTTACATAGTTCTCTCCTTCGATTTTATTGCGGAAGAAGTGCATCTGGAGGTAGTCGGTGGCGTTCAGGTCACGGTTCCACTTCAATGACTGGAACTGGTTTTTAAAGTTAACCCGAGAATATTCATCAGGGTGGTCGGCGTCTCCCCAGCCCATATTGCTATGGCTGAAACCGACCTGGGCATCAAAGGTATCGCTGATATTCGGTGTATACATACCGCGGAGGGTCAGTGCGATTTTTTCCTTTCCGTCTTCCATGGGGCCCAGATCATCCCCGGAGCTGACGGAGGGGAAGCCTTCATTGTGCTCGTAATCAAGGCTGGCTCGGTAATCCAGCTTGCCTGTAGACCCGCTATAACGAATATTGCTGTTCCGCGTACTTCGCTCGCCGCTGGTGGCGCTCACATGCAAGCCCTGATCCTGTACCGGTTTGCGGGTAATAATATTCACCGCACCGAGAAACGCATTGGAGCCGTAGGCCGGGGCATTGGAACCGCGGACAACTTCAATGTGGTCGATGTCGTCCAGGCTGATGCCCAGCGAACCCCACTCAATGGTGGCAAAGATTGGGTCATAGATAGACCGGCCATCTACCATGATTTCCAGATGATTGGGAAACTCACGGCCATAGCCGTGGGTGGAGATACCGTAACGGTTACCATTGATGGAGTAGGATTCGAAACCGGGAACCAGTCGAAAAATATCCACCCAGGACAGTGCGCCAGATGCCTTGATCATTTTCTGATCGATAATGGTAACGCTGGCGGGAACGTGGGACAGTGGTTGTGACATCCGCGAGGCGGAGGTTACCGCCGGCAAATCACCTAATAAATCATCTTCAGTAATAAAACCTTCGTGATTGCAGTACAGTAGCGGACAGTAAAACAGACATACCGCAACCGTCAGGTGTTTCTTTCGGGGCATTTTCTGCTCTCCGGGGAATAAATAACCTGGTTCAATATTTTATGCTGGAGGGTCTGGAATAGCATCTCTTTGTTTTTTTGCCAAATCTGTTAATCGAAAGGAGCAGATGGCAAGGGGACAGCCGCTGGGGGTGGCGGCTAAAATACCGCCTTGACCGGAGCTTAAACTATGTCGCTGGAAGATACCCGTCGGGAATACCAATATGGCCGACTGAACCGGGAGTCCTTAAAGGATTGCCCTTTTGATCAGTTCGCCCTGTGGATGGAGCAGGCTGCCCAGTCGGACTTGTCTGACCCGACCGCGATGTGCCTCGCCACCGTGGATGCCAGCGGCAAGCCTTGGCAGCGCACGGTTTTGCTGAAAGGATTCGACCGACAGGGATTTCTGTTTTATACCAACCTCGGTAGCCGTAAGGCCAAAGAAATGGCGGGGAACCCCAATGTTTGTCTGATATTTCCCTGGATGCGCATGGACCGCCAGGTGATCATTGGTGGACAGGTAGAAAAACTGACTAAAACAGAAGTACTGAAATATTTCCTTAAGCGCCCCCGTGGTAGTCAATTAGCTGCCTGGGCATCAAAACAGAGCTCCCGAATTAATTCCCGCCAGGCCCTGGAAACCCAGTTCCTACAGATGAAGGACAAATTTGCTGCCGGTGAGGTACCGGTGCCGGATTTCTGGGGCGGTTTCCGGGTAGTGCCGAGGGAGTTTGAATTCTGGCAGGGGGGTGAAAACCGCCTCCACGACCGCTTCCAGTATTTATTTGAGAATGGTGACTGGAATATTTCCCGGCTGGCGCCTTGAGGTATCAATAGGTCGCTAGAAACTATAGCGAATCGCCGCGTAGAAACTACTCGCTTCCTCGAACTGGCCGAAGAATGTAGTTTCCTCGCTGCCGCCAAAGCTGTTGAAGCCAGTTTCCAGCAGTAACTGATCGGAGGCTTTCCAGCTCACCTTGGGTCTGGCGTACCAGTCCTTGTCGGTGGGGGAGTAGTACACAAATAGCGACCAGGTAACATTCTGGTTGTGGGTCAGCCAGGTCAGTCGGTTGGTCAGCAGTTGCCGGTATTTGTCCCGTTGGGGCATGCCCGCTGGAAGACTGTCCCGGTAGTTGTCGTAATCCTCGAGCCGTTCCACGTAGTACTGCAGCGCCCCGGTCAGGTTGGGTACCAGCTCCTGTTCGTAGGCCAACAGCAGCCGGGATTCGCTGTTGTTGATCAGCGGATTGTCGCCGTTGCGGTCGTCCCGGGAGTCGTAATAACCCACTTCGCCGCTGGCGATCCCCTTGCCCAGATTACCGCGCAGACTGGCGCCCCATACCCGCAGTTCCGGGAAGGTATTCTGGCCCTTGAAGGGATCGAAACCGTTGGGGCTTTTCCAATAGCCATCGTAGCCGTAAAAAGCCACTTCAGCGCCTGCCAGATTTTTGTAGAGTCGCAGTGCCAGTTCCCGGCCATGGGGAAAGTCAGGGTTCACCGGCATGTCGCGGCCGGTATGATCGCCGATCAGCGGGTTATAGAAGGAGATGCGGCGGCCATCGATAAAGCGATCGCTGTCGAATTCTGGCACATATACCACATCCAGATTGGCGGGCTCAAAATAGAAAGCCAGCTTCACAGCATCCGATGGGGCTTTCAGGTACTCGGTATCCCGGCCGCTGAAGAAGCTGTTCCAGTCTTTGGGAAACAGGTCGTTGATAAACAGCAGGTCCCCGACCCCCCAGGTAAGAATCTGGCGCCCGGCTTTCACATCCAGGTGCTGGTTGACGGGCATCTGAAACCAGGCTTCCCGCAGGTCGAACGGGCCGCGACCGCGGTCGAGCTGCACCGATTCATCTCGCTGCACGTCGTCAAACAGGACATCGCCTGTAACGCGGGCGGTAACTGTTTCCCCGGCATAGTCGAGGGTCAGCTGTGCTCGCCCCTCGCCGATTGAGGTGTTCCGTTGATGTTCGTCGTCGTGGGTCCGCTGGCCGACTCGAGCCTCGGCAAAACCGTACACGGAGAAGGGGCTGTAGCTTTTCTCAGTATTTATGAAGCTGGTGTCATCGCCCAATCCTGAGGGGAGTGAGGGTTCCGGGGCAGCGCTGCCGGGGAGTCCCAGTCCGCTGGGTAGGGCAGGCCCACTTGATGTCGGTGCTTGCTTTGTCGGTACGCTTGGCTCAAGCCCACCGGGTAGGGGTGGCTCTGCCGTCGCCGACAGGACGGTGAGCATGGTGCCGGAGAACAGCAGGGTGAGGAGCGCGCTTTTCATCAATGACGTTTCCGGTTAACGCAGGTATTTCACCGGTGCCCGGCGCAGATAGCGTTCACTGAAAATCTCTTCCGGCAAATCAACATTGTAGGTGACCGAACTGTATGTCATCAGGGTTTTACTGCCACTGCGCAGGTCTTCCATACTGGCCTTGGTGACAGTGGGATAGCCGTCGATATTATCGACACCCAGTGCCGTGGCCACCCGGTATTTCTCGCCATTCTTGTCAAAGTACTCTGTCTGCACCGGAATGAAACTGGTCTTGTGCACATACATCACGTAGTGGGAAAACTCCACACTGTCCGGATCCTTGGGGGTGTGTTTCAGCACATAGTAGTTGTCGGTCATCTCCACAAGCTCGTGACTGTCGGCGTTGATATCGCGACCGCTGACATCTTCATAAAAGTAGTCGGAACCCACAAAGCTGGTGCGCTGGTCGGAGGCGGCAATGCGTTTCACCAGGTCCAGGGCGGGCAGGTAAAGCCAGCGGTCATCGTCGCGATCCAGATGCTTCCAAACCAGGAAGGCCATTTTGTTGACGTCCGCAGGGCGCTGGAAGAACACGTAAAATTGCTGGTCGCCGTTGTAGGCTTCACCGGCGATGTCATCGCTGTCGGAAACATCCCGGCGCAGGATAGTAAAGCGGCGTTCCCGCTCGCGGCCCTGCTTGTCGGTGATACTCATCAGCACCTGGGCGCGGCCGTCCTTGCCTTGGTAGTAGGCGGTCTGGTTGGTGCGGTGAACGATCTCGTCAACACTGGGGGTGTCTGCCGCGATGGTTCCTGAAAGCCATAGTGAAGCAAACAGGCCAATCGCCGGGGCTATGGCAAGGGAAAGGGTTCTGTTCAGTTTCATGGCGTTACTCCTCTACCTTGAAAATCAGTTTTTTCATCAGTGTCAGGATGGCTGGCAGAATCAGCAATGTAGCGGCACCGGCGCAAAGAATAATCGAGGCGATAAATAAACCTACCGTCTGATAGGGCACCAGTGGCGCGGCTAATAAAGGCAGGAACCCTGCACCAAGAATAATGGCATTGCGGGAGATGGCCCGTGCCGGCTCGCCGAACACCAAGGGGACAGCCGCCTGCCAGCTACCGGCCTCTTCAACCAGTGAGCGCGAGCGGGCCAAAAAGTGAATCGCATAATCCACCGCCAGGCCGAGACTGAGAGCGCTTAATACCGCCACCGGCATATCATAGTCCTTGCCGATCAGGCCGATAATGCCGTAGATCAGGCCTACGGTAACGGCTAGTGGAATCATCGCCAGCACGCCGAGTATCAGTGAGCGGAACAACACAATCATCATCACCAGTACCACCAGAAATGAACCGAGGAAGGCTTCTAGCATCCCGGACACCATCTTGCCCTGCCAGACTACGTTGATATAGGTGAGCCCAAACCATTGGCTGTCGATAGCTACTGGCGGCGGATTGTTGGTCAGGAAGTCATTCAGGCTTTGCACCACGGCTTCCATGTCCTTGTTGTCACCACTGCTTAATTGCAGCCACAGTACGGTGCGGCGGTAATCGGGGGTGACAAAGTGCCACAGATCGTGGGGACGGTGACTATTCTGATAGGTGATCAGTGTCTGGGCCACAGCGTTGGCACTGTCCGGAATGCGGAACTGTGATTGTTCTCCCAGTTGCAGTTCCCGGTAGACGGTTTTCACCACATCTGTCAGGGAGTTGACCTTGCCCACTTTGGGGTTGTCCAGCAGGTGTGCCTGCAGATCTTCCATCCAGCGAAGGGCCTCGGGCTGTTTAAATAGCTCCTTGCGTTGCTGCTGCTCTTCCAGAAACAGTTGGATGTCGTCCCAGCTGTAGTAGTCGTCATCGCTGGCACTGGCCAGGCCCTGTTCTGCGCGCTCGGCCAACACATCCATAAAACTGTCAGCAGTGCTGGCATCTGCCTGCTCAATGGCTGCGGCAAATTGTTGGTAGGGTGCGGCAGTGTTGCCCGAAGCTTCACCCGCTGCCTGGCGTTCTCCCAGTTGCTGTAACAGAGTTTGCTTGTCCACAGTGCCAGCCTGATCCGGTGCGGACAGTTCCAGGTAGGCCATATAGGTGCCACCAAAGTGATCGTTCAGCACCCGGTCGGCGACCCGGATCGGGTGTTGCGCTTCGAACCAGCGGGTGGGGTTGTCATTGACCACAATTTTGCTGATGCCGTAACCGGCGACCACCACGGCGGCGAGTGTGAACAGCAGGATGATTCGGGGGCGGTGTGTGGTCAGTCTGCCGGCAGCGGTAAGTGTCCGCCCCAGCATGCTGTGGTCTTCCTCACCAACATGATGACCGTATCCCTCCAGGCGCTTTTCATCGATGAGCATGATATATGCCGGGATAAAGAGCATTGTCCACAGCCAGGCCAGGAAAACACCGATAGCAATAAACAGTCCGAAGACTTGCACCGGGGGAATTGGGGTCAGCATCAGCGAGCCGAAACCAGCCATGGTGGTCAGGGTGGTGAACAGCATGGGTGAAAACAGGGTGGTCATCACCTCTTCAATGGCTTTGCGCCGGTCCTTGTGGATCGGGTAGCGGTCAAAAAACTCGGACAGGATATGCACCGCATCTAGCACCGCAATGGGCATGATAAAGATCGGAATCATGGAGCTCATGATGTGGATGGTATTGCCGGTGGCAATGAGCAGCCCCATGGTTACCAGGGAGCTGACCATGGCGATGATCATCGGTGATACCACCAGAATCAGTTTCTTGAAAAACCACCACAGCAACAGGAAGATCACCAGCATCGCCAGCGGTGCAGAGATGGCCATCTGGATAAACATTTCCACGCCAAAGGTATCTTCGGCCACGGGCAGGCCGGTGATATGTACCTCATCGCCGTGCTCGGCCCAATTCTTAGTAAATTCCAGCAGCTCAGAACGAATGCGATAGGACAGTTCTTTTTTGGTAATCGGCAGGTACAGTGCCAGTGCCTGACCGTCTTCGGAAACCAGAGTCCCTTCCAGGAAAGGAATGCGTTTGGCCCGCTCAAGCACCTGCTGGGCAGCAATGTCATCAGCCGGAGCAGTAGGCATTAGCCAGGAGAAATTGACGCTGCCTAGCCCCCCCTGTTCGATATTGTCGACGGTGGAAGGCGCGATAAGGTCAATACTTATCACGCCTTCGCCGTCCCATTGCAGGCGTTTGGCAAACTCCGTCAGTTCATAAACGCGGCTAAGCGAAGCAGCGTTGAACACCCCCATGGGGTGTCGATTATTCACGATGCCGACGACGACCATATCGTTGAGATCGAAGCGCTCCTTGGCCTCGTGGTGAAACACTCTCACTGGCTCATCCTGAGATAGCATGTTCTCTGGATCCGTATCGACAGTGATGTGGTGAAACTGCTGAAATTTCTCCGGCCATATGGAGGGGACTGCGGCCACAGCGATAACCAGCAGGGTGGTCAGTGTCATAAACCAGGCCACCCATTTGGAACGGTTCAGTGCCAGATGCACCATTCCTGCACAGAGATTTTTCATCATAGTGGTTCTACTTCCTCGCCAGTTGCCACTTCATCACAGACTTCGGTTGACTAATATATTAGTTTTTGCTTATATTAGAGTCAACTAATATATTGTTGTCTGCCAAGAGCTGTTTATGAATAAAAGCATGGATTTGGAAACGTTGCAGGAAAATGCCACCAAAGCGTCTGCCCTGCTCAAATCGTTGGCAAATCCGTCTCGCTTGATGGTGCTTTGTGCGTTGGTCTCGAGGGAGCATACCGTCACAGAGCTGGAAACGCTGACCGGACTGAGCCAGTCCGCCCTGTCACAGCACCTGGCGAGGTTGCGAGATGAAAAGATTGTCACTACGCGCCGTGACGCGCAGCGCGTGTTCTATCGTTTATCCAATCCGAATGTAACGGCCATACTGGAAACGATGTATGGCATTTATTGTGGTGTGGATAAGCAAGGTTAACGATTCACTGAGCGAGGGCTGAGTCATGGCTAAAATTGTGATTATGGGGGCGGGTATTGGCGGTGTATCGCTGGCCTATGAACTGCGTGAAGCGCTGGGGGCAGAGAATGACATCATGGTGGTTTCTGATTCCCCGGAGTTTCAATTTGTCCCGTCAAACCCCTGGGTGGCTGTGGATTGGCGCAAACGCAAAGATGTGGTGATCGAGATCGAGCCCTGCCTGAAGCGTAAAAAAATCGATTTTTCCCCAGTGGGCGTCAGAAAGGTACACCCACAACAAAATCAGATAGAGCTGAACGACGGCTCAATGATGGATTATGACTACCTGGCCATTGCCACTGGCCCGCGATTGGCCTTTGATGAAATCGAGGGCCTGGGCCCGGTGAACGGCTATACCGAGTCTGTGTGTCATGTGGACCACGCAGTGACCGCACGGGAAAAGTGGGAGGAATTTATCAAGGAGCCCGGCCCTGTGGTTATTGGCGCTGCGCAGATGGCCTCTTGCTTTGGCCCAGCCTATGAGTTCTCTTTTATCGTTGATGCGGATCTTCGCAAGCGCAAGCTGCGCCACAAAGTGCCTATTACCTATATCACCTCTGAACCCTATGTGGGTCATATGGGGTTGGACGGTGTGGGTGACTCCAAGAGCTTGATGGAAAGCGAGTTTCGCGATCGCCATATCGACTGGATTACCAATGCCAAGATTGTGAAGATTGAAGACGGCTCCATGATCGTGGCGGAACACAACAATGATGGCGAGGAAATCAAACGCCATGAGTTGCCCTTCAAATATTCCATGATCCTGCCAGCCTTTACCGGCATTGTAGCGGTCATGCGTGTGGAGGGCCTGGTCAACCCTCGGGGTTTTGTCCTTGTTGACGACCAGCAGCGCAATCCTACCTACCCGAATATCTATGCTGTTGGCGTTTGTGTCGCCATCGCACCCCAGAAAGTTACGCCCGTTCCCACTGGCGTACCGAAAACCGGTTATATGATCGAGTCCATGGTGGCCGCCACGGTGAAAAACATCCGATCCTGTATTGCCGGAGAGCAACCGGTGGCAGAGGCCACCTGGAATGCCATCTGTCTGGCGGACATGGGGGACACCGGCATGGCCTTTGTTGCGCTTCCGCAAATCCCGCCGCGCAACGTTACCTGGGCGAAAAAAGGGAAATGGGTGCACCTGGCGAAAATCGGCTTTGAAAAGTACTTCATGCGCAAAGTGCGTAAGGGTGATACGGACCCCATCCATGAGAAATTTATTCTCAAGATGATGGGCATTGAAAAATTGAAGTAACAGGAGTGGTTGCTATGAACGTTGATCGACTGGTGTTTCGCATTGCCGGCTTGTTTGTTCTGGCAAGTCTGCTGCTCAGCCAGCTGCACTCTATGTACTGGCTGTGGTTTACCGCCTTTGTGGGAATCAATATGTTCCAGGCGTCATTCACAGGGTTTTGTCCCATGGCGATTCTGTTGAAAAGAGTGGGCATTGAGACAGGCTGTGCATTTAAATAGGTCGCAGTTCAGCCCATAAAAAAGCCCGGCATCTGCCGGGCTTTTTTGTTGAAGTAACGGTGCTTATTTGCGCTTCATCGACATAAAGAATTCGTCGTTGGTTTTGGAGTCTTTCAGCTTGTCGATCAGGAACTCGATAGCATCCGCGTCTTCCATGCCATGCAGGAGCTTGCGCAGAATCCATACCCGTTGCAGCTCTTCCTCACCCATCAGCAGGTCTTCACGGCGAGTGCCGGAGCGGCGGATATTGATAGCCGGGTAAACGCGTTTTTCCGCTACCTTGCGGTCCAGGTGCAGCTCCATGTTACCGGTGCCCTTGAACTCCTCATAGATCACTTCGTCCATTTTGGAGCCGGTTTCCACCAGTGCGGTGGCAATAATGGTCAGGCTGCCACCCTGCTCGATATTACGTGCGGCCCCAAAAAAGCGTTTTGGACGCTCCAGGGCGTGGGCATCCACACCACCTGTCAGCACCTTGCCTGAGGAGGGTTGCACAGTGTTGTATGCGCGCGCCAGGCGGGTGATGGAATCGAGCAGAATCACCACATCCTTCTTGTGTTCCACCAGGCGCTTGGCTTTTTCTATCACCATGTCAGCAACTTGCACGTGGCGGGCCGGGGGTTCATCAAAGGTGGAGGCGATCACTTCGCCACGCACAGAGCGTTGCATCTCGGTCACTTCCTCGGGACGCTCATCGATCAGCAGTACGATGATGTAGCACTCGGGGTTGTTGCGGATGATAGCCTGCGCGGTGTGCTGCATGAGGATGGTTTTACCGGCTTTGGGCGGTGCCACAATCAGGCCACGCTGGCCTTTGCCGATGGGGGAAATCAGGTCGATGATGCGTCCGGTGAGGTCTTCGGTAGAGCCGTTGCCCGCTTCCAGTACCAGTCGCTCGTCAGGGAACAGTGGGGTCAGGTTTTCAAACAGGATCTTGTTGCGGGCGTTTTCCGGCTTTTCAAAATTGATTTCATCCAGCTTGAGCATCGCAAAGTAACGCTCTCCCTCCTTCGGGGGCCGGATTTTTCCGGAAATACTGTCGCCGGTACGCAGGTTGAAGCGGCGAATCTGACTGGGGGAGACGTAGATGTCATCTGGCCCGGCCAGGTAAGAGCTGTCTGCTGATCTCAAGAACCCAAAACCATCGGGTAGAATTTCGAGTACCCCATCGCCGTAGATATCTTCGCCGCTTTTGGCATGTCGTTTGAGGATGCTGAAAATGACATCCTGTTTGCGGGAGCGGGCGAGATTGTCGAGGCCAATGCCTTGGGCAATTTCTAAAAGTTCATCAATGGGTTTGGTTTTGAGTTCGGTTAAGTTCATAAATACTGACATGGTAATTGTAGGGATTTGGACAGGCTGATTGCCGGTCGAGAAATGAGCTGGTGTCCTGGAAGGGCTTGCCGGAATTATTAGTTTAGTTGTTTTTTCTCGTCGAAGGACATCGACGTGGTTGAGATGCAGTATAGGCGGGGCCAGATTAAAGCGCAATAACTGTTGCGGTGGTAAACGCTACCACCGCAACGGTTTTATTAAAGGCTTGCGTCAATAAACTCTACGAGCTGTGTTTTCGACAGTGCGCCGACCTTGGTGGCCTCAATATTGCCGTCCTTGAACAGGATCAGCGTCGGAATACCACGAACATTAAACTTGGCAGGGGTTTCCTGGTTGGAATCCACATCCATTTTGCAGATTTTTACTCTGCCAGCGTATTCATCTGCCAGTTCGTCCAGAATGGGTGCAATCATTTTGCAGGGACCACACCAGGCAGCCCAGAAGTCGACCAGTACCGGGGTGCTGACATCCAGCACTTCGCTGGCAAAGCTGCCGTCGGTAATGTGAACGATGTTGTCGCTCATGGAATTCTCCAGATTAATGTGTATTAAAGGATTAGGGGGTAGAATTTGTGAAATCATACCACCCGCATAAGGCGAGTAACAAATGCCTGGTGGACAAAGAAACCCGCAAAGGTAATTCGTGAATAATATTTCAGATAGCGGCCATACGTTGGCGGCCATTGATCTAGGGTCCAACAGCTTTCACATGATAGTGGCCCGTGTAGCCCACGGCGAAATGCGCCCGATTGAACGGTTCGGGGAGCGGGTCCAGCTGGCCGCTGGCATGAAATCCAATCGACTCGCTGAAGACGCTATCGAGCGCGGCCTCAATTGTCTTGCCCGTTTTCGCCAGGTGATTGAAAAACTGCAACCCTCGGCCGTGAGGATTGTGGGCACCAATGCCCTGCGTGCAGCCAAGAATGCCAAAGCGTTTATCAAGCCAGCGGAGGCACTGATCGGTTTTCCGGTAGAAGTCATCTCCGGTCGAGAGGAGGCGCGGCTTGTCTATCTGGGTGTGGCTCATACCCTTGCCGATGACGACAATTCGCGGCTGGTAGTGGATATTGGCGGCGGCAGTACGGAGTTTGTGATCGGGCAGCGTTTTGAATCGAAGCTGCGCGAGAGTCTGCACATGGGTTGTGTGACTTATCGTGACCGTTTTTTTCCGGGCGGAAAAATTTCCGAAAAACGCTTTGCCAAGGCCTACCAGGCGGCGTATCAGGAAGTGTTGTTGATCCGCAAAGCCTATAAACAGCATGGTTGGGACAACGCGGTCGGTTCTTCCGGCACTATGCGCAGTGTCGAAGCAATTCTGATGCAACAGGGTTGGTCAGCGGAGGGTTTCGATGCTTCCTGCCTGACGGGCCTGCGCAAGTTTCTGTTGTCCCATAACCATATTGATGAACTGACGGATCTGCCAGGTCTGAGTGAGCGGAGGCGCGGCGTGATTGTGCCCGGTGTGGCGATTATCTGTGGCGTTTTCGATGCCTTGGGGGTGGCACATATGAACACCTCGCCCGGCGCACTGCGGGAAGGGGTGATCTACGAAATGATGGGCCGCGAAGTCCATGAGGATGTTCGGGAGCGAACCGTCTCTTCCCTGAT
The DNA here is from genome assembly GCF_030676955.1 of Porticoccus litoralis. Lineage (NCBI taxonomy): Bacteria > Pseudomonadati > Pseudomonadota > Gammaproteobacteria > Cellvibrionales > Porticoccaceae > Porticoccus > Porticoccus litoralis. Next base: position 234,027 of record NZ_JAUUUU010000003.1, read on the forward strand.
GCGCCGTGCGGAAGTGGATCAGCAGAATGCCGACCAGGTGGAGTCTATGGCCATGCTGCTGTTTGAGAAAGCGGCGCAGGAATGGCATCTAACTGAGACGGATAGGGACCTGTTGCGATGGGCATCCCGTTTACACGAGGTCGGGTTGAGTGTGGCGCACACACAGTTCCACAAGCATGGGCAGTATCTGATTGAGCATTCGGATCTGCCTGGCTTCAGCAAGCAGATGCAGTGGATATTGGCACTACTGGTGCGCAGTCACCGCCAGAAATTCCCGACGGAAAACCTAGTCGGCCTTGATAAGGCACAAGTACTGTATCTGAAAAAGCTTTGCGCGATCATGCGCCTGGCGGCTGTGTTCAAATACGTGACTGCCGTGGAAGGGGAGCCGCTCTTTTCCACCACGGTTCAGGGCTCCGAGATCGTGCTCGGTTTTGATGAAGGCTGGCTGGAGCGTCACCCCCTGACCAGCGATGCATTGTCTGCCGAGCGCCAGGTGCTGAAAAAAATTGGCTTCCAGCTGCGCTTCAATGGAATCTGACAGGAGCTGTCAGTCGGTCAGTTTGCTGAGCAATTCCATTTGTGCAGACAGTCTCGGCTGGTTTTTTTCGGGCTGGTTGAGAAGGTAGCTGCCATCCGATTGCATTTCCCAACTCTGGCAGTTGTCCTGTAAGTAACTTTGCAGGTCGCTGCGGATTCTCGCCTGCAGGCGACCACTCAGAATCGGAAAGCAGATTTCTACCCGGTGCATCAGGTTGCGCTCCATGACATCGGCGCTGGCACAGTAGATTCTCGGCGTGGCATTGTGGAAATAGTAAACCCGGGAATGTTCCAGAAAACGGCCAACAATTGAGCGTACGCGAATGTTTTCTGAAACCCCTTCCAGGCCGGGGCGCAGGCAGCACATGCCGCGGATAATCAAATCAATTTGTACGCCGGCCATGCTCGCTTCGTAAAGCGAGGTGATAACTTTCGGTTCTGTCAGGGCATTGACCTTGATGATGATATGGGCCTCTTTGCCCTGACGGGCAGCTTCCGCTTCTTCTTCAATCAGTCTCAGCAGGTTTTTCTTCAGGGTGAAAGGGGCGCTGAAGAGTGTTTTGATGCGTTCCGCTTTGCCCATGCCGGTGAGCTGTTGAAAAATCTTGTGTACATCATTACTGAGGTCAGGGTCGGCACTTAACAGGCTGTAGTCGGTATAGAGGCGAGCGTTTCCAGCGTGGTAATTGCCGGTTCCAAGGTGCACGTAGCGGCGCAGTTGTTGGTTTTCCCGTCGCACAATCAGCAGAGCCTTGGCGTGGGTTTTATAGCCCACCACCCCATAGGTGACCACTGCCCCGGCTTCCTGCAGGTGTGTTGCCAGCTGCAGGTTATCCTCTTCATCAAACCGTGCGCGTAGCTCAATCACCACGGTGACTTCTTTCCCGGCCCGGGCGGCTTCTGCCAATGCATCCACCACTTCCGACGAGGAACCGGTCCGATACAGTGTCATTTTGATGGAAAGTACATCGGCGTCTTTGGCTGCCTGGCGCAATAGGTCAATGATCGGTGTAAATGACTGAAACGGGTGATAGAGGAGAATGTCTTCTTTTCTCACCGAGTCGAGAATGTTGTGATCGGAGCCGCGCAGTGATTTGGGGATTGACGGGATAAAACTGGGAAATACTAATTCGCTGCGATTCAACATTTGTCGCAATTGCATCATGCGACCGAGATTCACGGGGCCATCGACCTGGTAGAGTTCATTCTCGGTCAGGTTGTACTGATCCAGCAGAAAGCTGATCAGCTCCTCCGGACAGTGCTTGTCGACCTCGAGCCGCACAGCGCTGCCAAAGCGACGCGAATGCAACTCCCCGCGCAACGCCCGGGCAATGTCTTCAACCTCTGCGGCATTGAGATCCAGGTCGGCATCCCGGGTGATGCGGAACTGGTAGCAACCGGTAGCCGTCATGCCGTTAAAAAGGTCGTCGATATGGGCGTGCATCAGGGAAGACAACAGGACAAAATTATCGCCGTCGTCACAGAGTTCGTCGGGCACGCGAACCAGCCGGGGCAGGGAGCGTGGAGCTGGCACGATGGCCATGCCGCTATCCCGTCCAAAGGCATCTTTGCCCTCCAACGACACAATAAAATTGAGACTCTTGTTCACAAGGCGGGGAAACGGGTGTGCCGGGTCCAGTCCGATCGGGCTGATAACGGGCATTACCTGGTGGCGAAAGTAATCTTCTGCCCAGTTGGCAATTTCCGGGCTCCAGCTTTGCCGGTTGAGTACACGGATTTTCTGGGACTGGAGTGCCGGCAACAGAACCTCGTTGAGGATCTGGTATTGCTTCTCAGTAGCTAATTTGCACTGTTCGCTCAGGGTGTCCAGCACATCCTTGGGGCGCATGCCGTCAATGCTGACAGTTTCCCGGGAAAAGCTGATCTGACGCTTGAGACCCGCCAGGCGGATTTCGAAAAACTCATCCATGTTGCTGTTGAAAATCATCAGAAACAGGAACCGCTCCAGCAGCGGGTACTCTTCATTGAGCGCCTGTTCAAGAATCCGCAGGTTAAACTGCATCATGCTGATATGACGGTTGATGAAAAAGTTGGCGCTGTTGAGATCCGGCTTGTTAGCGTCCACGTTTGGCTCCTGTACAGAATGGTTCTGCGGCTGAGTCACATTGTCCATAGGAAAGCGTCCGGGCGAAAAGCGTTATTTTCTGTCTCTTATATGACACTTCTTTGACATTTTTATGACGTTGCTTCCCGATAGGGGAATGACGGTCATACTGAACCCTAATGTCATTACAGCCTCTAAGCAGACTGAAAAACATAAAACCCTGGACAATTCATGCCCATAAAAAAAATAGCCATCCTGATAGTTATAGCCCTGGTTGTGGCGGCTTACCTGCTTTTAGATGGTCAGCAATATCTGCATCCTCACTTTTATCAGGCACTCTATGCCGAGCAGCCGAGACTGACGGCGGCGGTCTATTTTGTCATCTATGTGGTAGCCACCGGCTTTTCACTGCCGGGGGCGGCACTGCTGACAGTGATTGGCGGTATGATCTTCGGACTCTGGACGGGCGTGCTGCTGGTGTCCTTCGCCAGTTCGCTTGGCGCCACACTGGCATTTGTAGTGTCGCGGCTGTTGTTGCGTGACTGGGTACAGGCTCGTTTCAGCCGCTACCTCGGTGTGGTCAACCGTGGCATTGAGAAAGACGGTGCTTTCTACCTGTTTTCCCTGAGGCTGATACCGGTCATACCCTTCTGGGTGATCAACCTGGTGATGGGGCTGATGCCCATCCCCGTATGGCGCTTCTACTGGGTCAGCCAGTTGGGGATGCTGGCGGGCACCATTGTCTATGTGAATGCCGGCGCTGAAATTGGCTCCATAGAAGAGTTGTCGGCAGCCTCTATTCTGACACCGGGCCTGTTGCTGTCCTTTTTGTTGTTGGCGATGTTCCCCTATGTGGCTCGTGCGCTGCTGGATGCCATCAAGCGCCGTCGGGCTTACCGCGGTTATACACGTCCGGCCAACTTCGATCGCAACCTGGCGGTCATCGGTGCGGGTAGCGCCGGCTTGGTGAGCGCATATATCGCCTCTGCTCTGAAGTCGGGGGTCACACTGATTGAAAAACAACGCATGGGTGGTGACTGCCTGAATACCGGCTGTGTGCCCAGCAAGTCCCTGATACGTGCCTCCCGCGCGGTAAAAGAGATTCAGCGTGCGGCAGCGTTCGGGATTGATGTCGGCACCCCTAGTGTCGACTTCGCCCGGGTCATGGGCCGGGTAAAAAAAGTGATACGACAAGTAGAACCCCATGACTCTATTGAGCGCTATTCCTCCCTGGGAGTGGACTGTGTTCAGGGCGACGCCAGCATCTGTTCACCCTGGGAGGTGATGGTCAATGGTCAGGTCATTACCACAGCAAATATTATTATTGCCTCTGGTGCGAGCCCTCGTATTCCGCAAATTCCCGGTCTGGACCAGATCAATTATCTGACTTCCGAAACCATCTGGGAGTTGGAGGCATTGCCGCAACATCTACTCGTTATGGGTGCTGGCCCCATTGGTTGTGAGCTGGCACAGGCGATGCAACGCCTTGGCGCCAGGGTGACGCTGGTTGGTCCGCACCTTCTGCCACGTGAGGATGAAGATGCCGCCCAGCAGGTGTTGGCAGTTTTACAGGATGAGGGTGTGGAGGTATTGCTCGGATACCGGATTGGAGAATTCGATACCCGTGGCGGCGAGCAGGTGGCACTGGCCACAGACTCAGACGGTAATCGCCGTGAAATCGTGTTTGATCAGGTTCTGGTTGCGCTGGGTCGGCAGGCCCGCACCGGGAATATGGGGCTGGAAAAGCTGGAGATCGAGCGTAACCCGGATGGCACATTGGTGGTGGATGAATACCTTCGCACCCGATTTCCAAATATCTATGCCTGTGGCGACGTTGCCGGACCCTATCAATTTACCCATGCCGCTGCCCACCAAGCCTGGTATGCAACAGTGAATGCACTGTTTGGTCGCTTTAAAAAATTCAAGGTGGATTACCGGGTGATGCCGCGGGTGACATTTACAGACCCGGAAATCGCACAGGTCGGCTTGACGGAAAAAATGGCCAGGGAGCAGGGCATTGAGTATGAAGTTACCCGCTATGGGTTGGATGACCTGGATCGAGCGATGGCAGAAAACAGTGCCAGTGGTTTTGTGAAAGTGCTCACGATGCCGGGCAAGGATCGCATTCTTGGTGCCTGCATTGTTGGCGCCCATGCGGGCGAACTGATTGCCGAACTGGTGCTGGCCATGAAGCAGGGGATTGGCCTGAAAAAAATTCTCGGTACCATACACAGTTACCCAACCATGAGTGAAGCCAACAAATTTGCAGCGGGTAACTGGCAGAAGGCCCATAGCCCAGAGCGATTATTGCGCTGGGTTGAAAAATTCCATCGCTGGCAGCGCCATTAACAACAACTCCGCCCTTACAGGTGGTACTGGAAGAACGATGTACGACACGGTTAAAGATTATTACGGCAAAGAGCTGCAGAGCTCGGCGGATCTGAAAACAGATGCCTGCTGCACGGTGGACAGTGTTCCCCAGCACCTAAAGCCGATCATGGCGAAAATACACCCGGAGGTTACAGGTAAATACTATGGCTGCGGCCTGGTGGCTCCCCAGCTGCTGGATGGTTTGCGGATTCTGGACTTGGGCAGCGGCTCAGGGCAGGACTGTTATGTGCTGTCCGCTATGGTCGGCGAACAGGGCGACGTGGTGGGCGTGGACATGACGGACGAACAGCTGGCGGTGGCCAACCGGCACATCGAGTTCCACCGCCAGGCATTCGGGTTTTCCCGGCCCAATGTGCGCTTTATCAAAGGCTATATCGAAAAGCTCGATGAATTGGGTCTCGAAGACAACAGTTTTGATGTCATCGTCTCCAATTGTGTGATCAACCTGTCTCCGGACAAGCGGGCGGTACTTGAACAGGCCCACCGATTGCTTAAGCCGGGCGGTGAACTATATTTTTCCGATGTGTATGCGGATCGCCGAGTGCCTGAGTCCTTAAGCCATGATCCTGTGCTCTATGGCGAATGCCTTGCGGGTGCACTGTACTGGAATGACTTTGTGCAGTTGGCCAAAGCAGTGGGCTTTGCCGACCCGCGCCTAGTGGAAGATCGCCCATTGGCAGTTAATAGTGATGACATCCGCAGAAAATTGGTGATATGCAGTTTTATTCCGCCACCTATCGCCTGTTTAAACTCGATCAGTTGGAACCCGCCTGCGAAGATTACGGACAGTCTGTGACATACCTCGGCACCATTCCCAATGCGCCAGAATTATTTATGCTGGACAAGCATCATATTATAGAGACAGGAAAACCTTTTCCCGTGTGTGGTAACAGCTATCGCATGTTAAATGAAACCCGATTTAAAAATCATTTTAAGTTTTTCGGAAATTTTGAAAGTCATAGGGGTATTTTTAAAAATTGCGGAACAGATTTGCCATTTGACAGTAATAAAAAAATATCGGGAAGTTGCTGTTAGATTGTCAGGACAATTTTTCTAAAACAGAATTAAGAAATCGATGACCTTTTTTTGTGGTGCATATTTTTTCAGGATTATTTTCGATTAATCCCATGGCAATAAGTTCGTGGTATTTCTGTTCAATATGGCTGAATGCAGTGCCTGTTCTATCTGGATAAAATTCTCTTTCTACACCGTCAGTTAGGCGCAGGGCGTTCATCATGAATTCCAGCGGTAATTCGTCTGTCGAAATATTATTACATTTGGCAATAAAAGAATTTTCCCTGCCTAAATAATCTGAAGGGTGGCGCGTTTTTGAGAGGCGAATAATTCGTTGTTCATCAGGCAGTGTGATTTTTCCATGTGCCCCTGCACCTATCCCTATATAGTCGCCAAAAGCCCAATAATTGACATTGTGAACAGATTTTTTATTGTCTCGACAAAAAGCCGATATTTCATATTGAAAATAATTTCTGCTTTGTAATTTTTCTAGACCCTTTTCATAAATATTTTCCAGGATATCTTCTTCAGGCAGCGTCGGAGGGTGTCGATAAAATTCCGTATTCTGCTCAATGGTTAACTGATACCAGGATATATGAGTGGGCTGTAATTCAATGGCCTGTTGCAGGTCGTTAAGTGCTTCAGATTCGGTCTGCCCGGGCAAGCCATGCATCAGGTCCAGGTTGAAATTCTCGAATCCGGCCTGCCGAGCCATGCCGACCGCGTTGATCGCCTGCTCTGCACTGTGAATACGACCCAGTCGTTGCAGGTGGAGATCGTTAAAACTTTGAACACCAATGGACAGCCGATTAACGCCGACACTGTGAAAGGCGCTGAATTTTTCCTGCTCAAATGTACCGGGGTTGGCTTCCAGGGTGATTTCGATAGCATCCTCAAAGCCAATACGCCGCCGGGCGGCCTGAATGATGCGACCGATGCTTTCTGCGGAAAAAAGGCTGGGCGTGCCGCCCCCGAAAAAGATGGATGTCAGGCGGCGGCCCTGGGCATAGGGTTGCTCGCTATCAAGATCGCGAATCAGGGCCTGCACATAGGCTTCTTCGGGGAGAGATTCCCCGGCGGCATGGGAGTTGAAATCACAATAGGGGCATTTGCGCACACACCAGGGAATGTGAACGTAGAGCGCAAGGGGTGGCAAAAAAAGTGGTGTGTGTTCCATGGGGCGGATTTTAGCACCCCGCCGGGTCGATAGTGGGCTTTACCTGCTCATATCAAGGGCGGTAACTGGCGATGCTAGAAGGAATAGGAGATCGACAGCGAACCGTATTCATGGGGGTCCTGCTGTTCCTCAAATTCACGGGTGCGGAAAACCTTGGCGTAAGAGATTTTCCAGCCATCCACCAGGAAACTGAAACCGATGGCGGCATCGGAAACCACGGGTCGACGGTCAACGCTGTGGCTGCTCTCAAAGGTATTACCGTCCAGAAAAATATCTCTGGCTACCAGGCGGGTATCAAAAGAAATGAATGCGTGTAGACCACAGATCAGGCGCTGGCAGTACCGGGCATCACCCCTGCCGGGGGAGCTGTTATCACCGCCGGGGCGCAGTGAGGCCGTGCCAAAATCCTCGGGTAATTGCCAGCCAATGCGGTATTCCCCACCCAGATTGAGATAGGTGGCGATATTGCCAAGGCTGACACCGCTGTGGGCGATGAAGTCCTGGTGGGGCCATTGGTGGGTGAGCTTAAAGCGGTGCTTGTGCTCGTAAACCAGCTGTAATCCCAGTTCGTTTTCAAGCTGGTTGTCCCAGCCATTGAATTTATCGATATTGCGAATATCGTGAACCAGGTCCTGGGCATTTTCTGCCAGCGAGGCTGGGCCCACCATGCCGAGGTTCATTTCCAGGCTGTCCAGTTGCTCCTCGTCGCGAATATGGTAGGCAAAGCCGAGATACAGGAAGCCCGCATAGGGCCGGTCATCCTCGATGAGTTCGCTGGCGTATTTGTCGGATGGGGTAAACATGGTTTGCCCGAGACTGATGACCAGGTTGCGCTCCAGTTCCTGCTGATCTTTCAGCCCATGAAAAAAACGCAGTCTGCGGTTGGTTTCTTTTACCCATGCCGGCAGGCTGGGATCTTCCAGGTAGGATGTCAGGTCGGCGGAGATGCAGGATAAGCGGATGCCATTGGTATAGTGGCGATCGGTTTCGCCAAACATGTCATTCTCCAGGTATAGGTTAAATGTCTGGCAAAACCGTGGGCGTTCTTCCTCTGCCAGCCCCAACAGTGGCATGAGAATGACGAGCGTTAAAAACCAATATTTCATACAGATTCCTGCCTTGAGATTTCCATTATGGTTGCCGGGGGCAATGCGGGCAATGTCATTGAATAATGCTCTGCACAGCGTCAAGATGCAGTTTTGCTGGCCTGGGGACACACAGTGAAGGGAATAAAGACCGCGGACTTGCTGGCGTCAAAACGCTTTTTGCCCCTGTTTCTGACACAGTTTTTCGGTGCCCTCAACGATAATCTGTTTAAAAACGCCCTGCTGGTGATGATTGTCAGTGCCAGCATTGTCAGTGCCGAACAGGTAAACACGGTGGTAAATCTCGCTGCCGGGTTATTTATCCTGCCCTTTTTTCTGTTTTCTGCCCTGGCCGGTCAGCTGGCAGACAAGTTCGAAAAATCCCGTATCATTCGCGCCATCAAATTTGCCGAAATTATCATCATGTTGGTGGGAGCCCTGGCGTTCTATTTGGGTATGCTCTGGCTGCTGTTGGCGGTTCTATTTTTCATGGGCACCCAGTCGGCTTTTTTTGGTCCGGTCAAGTACGCCATTCTGCCGCAGCACCTGGGCAATGATGAGCTGATTGCTGGCAATGCCAGGGTGGGTATGGGCACCTTTGTGGCCATACTCATTGGTACCATTGTCGGCTCCCTGATTGGGGGTTCAGCCCAGGTGCAGTGGCTTGCTGGGGGAGTGGTTCTGGTAGTTGCGCTTGTGGGGTGGTTGAGCAGCCGGAAGATCCCATTGGCAGAACCGTGGGCCAAGGGATTGAAAATTGATTGGAATATCCCCCGTGTCAGCTGGCAGCTGATTCGCCTGGCGACAGAGAAGCAGACGGTATTTCTGGCCATACTGGGCATCTCCTGGTTCTGGATGTTGGGGGCGACCTACCTGACCCAAATGCCGAATTTCACCAAGACCGTGCTGAAGGGTGAGCCGGGGGTTATTGCCCTGGTGCTGTCGGCCTTTACGGTCGGTGTGGCCATGGGTTCCATGTTGTGTGACAAACTCAGTGGGCCTCGGGTGGAAATTGGCCTGGTGCCCCTCGGGGCGCTGGGTTTGAGCCTGATGGGCATCGATCTGTACTTTGCGGCCGAGTCCTATCAGGTGGACGCAGTGGTCAGTCCCATGGTGTTTCTCGCTAGTGGCGACAGCTGGCGGGTAATGGTGGACATTTTGTTGCTGGGTCTGTTTGGAGGGCTTTATATCGTCCCTCTTTACGCGATGGTTCAGGCCCGCACCGCCCCGGAAAAAAGGGCGCGTATTATCGGCAGCAACAATATTCTCAATGCCTTCTTTATGGTGCTGGCCAGTGTGTTGGGCATTCTCTTTCTGGGCGTCGCGAAATTCAGTATCGCCGAGCTCTATCTGACCGTCGCCTTTATGAATATTGCCGTGGCGCTGTTTATTTTTTTACAGGTACCAGAATTTACCATGCGCTTTCTGGTGTGGTTAATGGGGCACAGCCTTTACCGGGTCAGTCACAGTGGTCTTGAGCAGATTCCTCCCCGCGGCGCTGCGATCATTGTCTGTAATCATGTCAGTTATGTGGATGCCCTGTTACTGGCGGGCGCGGTGCGTAGGCCCATCCGCTTTATCATGTACAAACCCATTTATGAGTTGCCGGTACTGAATTTTATTTTTCGCACCGGCGGTGCGATTCCCATCTGTTCTCAAAAGGAAGATCCCCAAGCTTACGAGCAGGCCATGCAGAGTATTTCAGATGCTCTGAAGCAGGGGCAGTTGTTGTGTCTGTTCCCGGAGGGCAAACTGACCGGGGATGGCGAGATCGACGTGTTCAAACCGGGCATTGAACGTATATTGGCCCGGGATCCGGTACCGGTAGTGCCAATGGCCCTCAAGGGCTTGTGGCGGAGTTTTTTCAGTCGCAGTAACGGTGGTGCCTTTCGCAAGCCCTTTCGACCAGGTTGGAGGCAGGTTTCGGTACTGGCCAGCGCCCCGCTGTCACCGGAATCAGCCACTGCGGAGACTTTGCGAGCAAAGGTGATGGCGTTGCGTGGTGCGGACCAGTAATGCTGGATGAACCAGCATAAAGGAGAACAGAGATGGGTAAACTGAAACTGCACTGGCAAATGTTAATTGCCATTGTCGCCGCGATTCTGGTGGGGCTACTGGCTGGGCAGGAAAGCGCTCTGTTGGGCATCCGCTTATACGACCTGTTCGGCTTTGTCGGCACTTTGTTTCTCAACGCCTTGAAAATGATCATCGTACCGCTGGTCATGTCGTCGATCATTGTCGGCATTGCCGGCCTCGGAGGCAGTGAAAATCTTGGGCGTCTGAGCGCCAAAACCCTGGGCTTTTACATGTCGACCAGCCTGTTGTCGATTACGGTGGGATTGTTGCTGGTGAATCTTCTGACTCCCGGCATTGTCGATGGTGAAGCAGCGGGTAGCCGCCTTAACCTCAGCGAGCCCCAGGCGGTTGAAGAACAATTATCACGGGTGGATGGTCGTGGGGCGGGGGATATCACGGCGGTATTCTTACGCATGGTGCCCCCCAACATCGTCAAGGCGGCCGCCGATGGCCAGATGCTCGGGCTGATTTTCTTCAGCCTGCTGTTCGGCGTCTTCATGACGCGGATTACGCGGGAGCACAGTCAGACCATGTTGAGCTTCTGGAACGGCGTATACGAAACCATGATGCAGGTCACTCTGTTTATCATGAAGTTTGCTCCACTGGGGGTGTTCGGCCTGGTGGCCAAAACGGTGGCGGCGACTGGCTTTGATGCATTTCAGCCGTTGCTGGTGTTTTTCATTACCGTGGCATTGGGGCTGGCCATCCATGTGTTCATCACCTTGTCGCTGATACTGCGTGCTGCGGGCATTCACCCGGTACGACATTATCGGGCCATGCTGCCGGCGATGTTGACGGCATTTTCCACAGCCTCATCTTCCGGCACACTGCCGGTCACCATTGAGTGCGTGGAAAAAAATGCCGGTGTCTCCAACCGCACCAGCTCTTTTGTGTTGCCGCTGGGCGCCACCATCAACATGGACGGCACGGCACTTTATGAATGTGTAGCCGCCATGTTCATTGCCCAGGCCTATGGATTGGAATTGAGCTTTGCAACGCAGTTTGTGATTGTGCTGGTTGCCTTGCTTACTTCCATTGGTGTCGCAGGTATCCCTGCTGCCAGCCTGGTGGCGATTACCGTGATTCTGGGGGTGATCGGTTTGCCTCTGGAGGGTATTGGTATGTTGCTCGTAACTGACCGCATTCTGGATATGATGCGCACCGCTGCCAATGTTTTCAGTGATTCCTGTTGTGCGGTGGTGATTGCCAGATCTGAGGGCGAAGACAATGTGCTGAGTGGGTAAGCGATGTATCCTTTATGAAGATATACCCTGCATAAAAAAAAAGCCCGGCATTAGCCGGGCTTTTTTATGGCGGTCATGTTTAAGAACTTCAGCTGAAGATACCCTTGAAGAAATAGAAAAACAAAATGGCCAGGCCGGCTCCGGCGGGTAGGGTGACCAGCCATGACATAAAAATGGTACCGACAATACGCAGGTTTAGAGCGGCGATGCCGCGGGCCAGGCCGACGCCCAGGACAGCACCCACCAGTGTGTGGGTGGTAGAAATAGGCAATCCGGTACCGGAAGCTAAAACCACAGTGGCAGCGGCACCGAGTTCGGCAGCAAAGCCGCGACTAGGGGTTAGTTCGGTAATCTTTCGGCCGACGGTACCCATCACCTTGAAGCCGTACGTTGCCAGACCGAGAACGATCCCCACGCCACCCAATAATAAAATCCAGTGTGGCATGACGCTTTTGGCTTCGACGGTACCTGCCTGCACGACATTGACCACGGCGGCCAGAGGACCTACCGCATTGGCGACGTCATTGGAGCCGTGGGCAAAGGCCATGGCACAGGCGGTGAACACCATCAGGATGGCAAATACCCGTTCCACGTTGGCGAAACGGTTATCCTTTTCAGCGGCCTCGTCAGCTTGCACGCGGCTCAACAAGATCGTACCCAGTGCCATCACCACCAGGCCTATCACTAATGCAATGAGAGTGCATTCGCCGAAGCCTAGTTTAATGCCGAAGTCTTTGAAAACGTGTTTCAGTCCTTTCAGCATGGTGACCATGGCGATCAGAAAGCCCACTGCAAACATGTAAAAAGGAATGATTTTTTTGGCCCGGACGAAGGGGTTGTCCTGGGTCAGAATCAGCCTCTGTACACTGCGGAAAAGCATGTAGGAGATGGCACCAGCCAGTAGTGGCGAGACGACCCAGCTGGCAACAATGCTTCCCACCTTACCCCAGTTGACGGCGTCGGCGGAAATACCCACCGCTGCAAAACCGACAATGGCGCCGACGATGGAGTGGGTGGTGGATACGGGCCAGCCCATGACACTGGCCAGTAGTAACCAGGTGCCCGCTGCCAACAGAGCTGACATCATGCCGAACACCAGTAGGTCCGGGGAACCGGCCATGACAGCCGGGTCAATGATGCCCTTGCGGATGGTTTCAGTGACCTCACCTCCAGCGAGGTAAGCCCCGGCAAACTCGAATATCATGGCGATCAGGATCGCTTGCTTGACAGTCAGAGCCCTGGAACCCACCGAAGTACCCATAGCGTTGGCGACATCGTTGGCACCAACTCCCCAGGCCATGAAGACCCCGAATATACAGGCCAGAATAATCAGTATCTGGCCGTACTCAGCAAATAACGTCATGGGTTGTTCTCGTTAATTGTTGTTATAGGTTTAGCGGGCAAGCAGCAGTTGCAGTTTGCCACCCACACTTTGGGATAGGTCGGCTACTTCGCCAATGATATCGATCACCTGGTATAGGAACATGGCATCAATGGGCGGTAGCTGTTTTTCTTTTTCGAAAAGACTGTGACGAATATCCTGTTCGAGTTGGTCTGTGCGGTCTTCAAGAACATCCAGTTCGCGGATAAGTTTTTCCACAAAATCCACTTCCTTGCCGATAAAGCCGACTTCGAGCAGCTCATCAAGCTCGTTAATGGCTTTATGTGCCTGACGGCATGCTTCCACAGAAGTAGTGACAAACTCGGTCATCTGGCTTTCAAGTCCTTCCGGAATGGACATTTTTCTGCCCAACATGAGCCCGGCAATATCCTTGGAGCGATTGGCGATACGGTCTTGCTGGCTGAGCATATTGAGCAGATCGCTGCGGTCCATAGGCATGAACAAGCTTTTTGGCAGGTGCAGGCGCAGCTTGCGCTTCATGGCATCCGCTTCATGTTCCAGCTCGGACATGCGATCAAAAATCTGTTCAGCCTGTTGCCAGTCGTTGGCAATGGCGGAGGACATGAAGCTGCAAAGGAGTTCGGTGCAGGAAACGACTACGGTCATGTGGGATTGCAGGGGACTGATAGGTGACTTACCGAAAAGACTGGAAAGCGGGTTATTGAAAACCATGGAGCGTCCTCCTTAATGTGTAGGGCGCGAGTATAGGTAGCTGAAACAAAAATGTCACATATAGGGGGTGGAAACCGGTAATTTCTTATACTCGAAGTAACGTTGCTCAGACTTGGCCATAGCGTTCACCGTCTCCCAGCCAGCGCTGGATAATCAGGTTGGTAGTGTGCGGCGAAGTTTCCAGCAATTGCCTGGCCAGGCGTTTGACCTCCGGCAACAAGTGGCTATCCCTTTGCAGGTCTGCGATACGAAGTGACATCTCACCGGTTTGACGGGTGCCGAGAACTTCACCTGGGCCGCGCAATTCAAGGTCTTTTTCGGCGATACGGAAACCGTCGTTGGTTTGTCGCATGATACTCAGGCGCTCACTGCCCTGTTTTGACAGCGGTGGGCTGTAGAGCAGCACGCAGTGACTTTCCAACTTGCCGCGTCCGACGCGGCCGCGGAGTTGGTGTAGTTGCGCCAGGCCAAGACGTTCCGGATCTTCGATGATCATCAGGCTGGCGTTGGGCACATCGACACCGACTTCGATCACCGTGGTAGCAACCAGCAGCTGGATATTTCCCTGCTTGAAGCGTTCCATGGTTGCTGCTTTTTCTGCGGGTTTCTGGCGGCCGTGAACCAGGCCAATTTGCAGTTCCGGTAACAGCAAATGCAGCTCGTCCGCGGTGGCTTCCGCCGCCTGAGCCTCCAGTACATCGGATTCCTCAATCAGGGTGCAGACCCAGTAGGCCTGTCGTCCGTTGGCGCAGGCGCTGCGGATGTGGTCGATGATTTCCGGACGGCGATTCTTCGCCAACACCACGGTGTTGACCGGGGTGCGTCCTGGGGGCAGCTCATCAATAGTGGAGCAGTCCAGGTCCGCATAGGCACTCATTGCCAGAGTTCGGGGAATGGGAGTGGCGGTCATGATCAGCTGGTGGGGCAGCACATCGCCCTTACCCTTTTCGCGAAGTGCCAGTCGTTGGTGAACCCCAAAGCGATGTTGCTCATCTACGATGGTCAGGCCCAGCCGGAAGAAAACAACACCCTCCTGGAACAGGGCGTGAGTGCCAATGACAACGCGTGCACTGCCGTCACCAATCATTTGCAGTTGCCTTTCGCGGGCTTTGCCTTTGACCTTGCCAGTCAGCAAGGACACCTCTATCCCTAAAGGCTCCAGCCAGGACTGAAAATTAGTGCGATGCTGCTCGGCAAGAATTTCCGTGGGCGCCATGATTGCTGCCTGGTAGCCGCTAGCTACGGCCTGTAGTGCAGCCAGAGCCGCCACCACGGTTTTGCCGGAGCCTACATCACCCTGCACCAGGCGCAGCATGGGATGTGGTTTGGCCAGGTCAGCCATGATGTCTGCCGCCACCCTGAGCTGTGCGGCGGTCAAAGCAAATGGCAGTGAGGTCAGAAACTGTTGTTGCAGTGCTTGGCCGGCACCTAGGCTGGGTGCCGGGTGGCGCTGGATCTGTTGTCGCAATTGCACCAGGCTCAACTGGTGGGCCAGTAGTTCTTCCAGGGCCAGCCGTTGTTGTGCCGGGTGGCTACCGGTCAGCAGCTGATCCATGGGTGCCGTGGCAGGGGGCTTGTGAATAAACTGTAGTGACTCAAGCAGAGAAAGCTCACTACTGTCTGGCAGCAGCTCCTGAAGTGAGTCTTCACTTACAAGCAGTAGTGCTTGTTCAATAACAGTTCTTAATCTTGCCTGGCTAATGCCTTCAACAGCGGGATAGACAGCAGTGAGATACGGTTGCAGGGGTGGCGGCTGGTGCTGGTCGAGAAACTGGTACTCGGGGTGGTACAGCTCAAGACCGGATCTGCCACGCCGGACATCACCAAAACAGCGCAGGTGTCCGCCCCGGGTAAGATTTTCCCGTTGGGCATTGGAAAAATGGAAAAAACGTAATGTGACTGTGCCGGTGTGATCCTGCAGGCGACACATCAGGCTACGGCGTCGCCCCTGGACTACATCGCAACCACGCAACTGCCCTTCTATCACGACATCGGAGTTGGGTTGCAGGGCGCCGATGGGGGTGATGCGGGTGCGGTCCATGTAGCGAAGGGGCAGGTGAAACAGCAAGTCCTGAACAGTTGCAATGCCAAGCCGGGCTAGCTTGCTGGCCAATTGGGTACCGACACCCCGCAGTGTGGTGACGGGCATGGTGGCAAGACTGTTTTCTGTCATGCGCAGGTGGTACAGCTCGGCAGGGAGTTTTGCTTGATGGCATCTCGCAGTGCATCAATGGCTTTGTGGCGTGGAAAACTGGCCCGCCAGGCCAAAGCTACTGTGCGGCAGGGAGATGGAGCTACAAACTCCCGTGTGACCAGCAAACCTTCCTTGTATCCTGCACCAATCGCTGCGGATAGAGGCAAAATGGTGATGCCGAGGTGGCTGGCCACCATGTGGCGTAGGGTTTCCAGGGAGCTGCCTTCACTGTGGGTGCGTATTTGCTGTTGGCTCTCATCCAGGTGCTGGTTGAGGTTGGGCAGGGCTTCCCGCACCTGGTCGCCAAAACAGTGGCCCTCACCGAGCAGCAGAACATTTTCATTATCCAGGTCTGAGGGTTTGATAAAGTCCTTTTTCGCCAATCGGTGATCGGTGGGTACCAGAACCACAAAGGGCTCAGTATAAAGAGGCTGAGTAACCACGTCGGGCTCTGTAAAAGGCAGTGCTACGAGGATGACATCAAGTTCACCCTTGCGTAGCCTTTGGCGCAGCGTGGCGGTGAAACCTTCCTCGACAACCAGCGGCATCTGGGGTACGGATTGCCGTAGTGCTGGAATAAAACTGGGAAACAGGTAGGGGCCAATGGTGAAGATGGCTCCGACATGTAAGGGGGTCTTGAGCTGATCCTTGCCCGCGGAAGCGATATCGCGGATGGAGGCGCTTTCTTCCAGAACCCGCTGTGCCTGCGCCACGACCTGTTCACCAATGGGCGTGGGGCGCACGCTGTTCTTGGAGCGTTCAAATAGCTCTACCCCCAGCTCCTGCTCTAGTTTTTTGACAGCAATGCTGAGAGTTGGCTGGCTGACATGGCAAAGCTCAGCAGCCTGGCCAAAATGTTGCTGCTGTGCCAATGTCACAATATAGCGAAGTTCGGTGAGCGTCATGGTATTACCTCCTGACCAAATAATAGCTAAAACAAATCAAAAAGGTAAAGTTAATTGAAAGTATTGTTCTTGGGTTGTGGCGATATTGGGCTGCGCGCCATAGACCAGTTGCAGGAAAAAAACCGTCAACAGGGAGCAGGCTTTGTCTGCCATGGGGCGCGACGGCAGATCAATCGGTTGCCTGAAAGCCTGTCTCGTAGCTCTGTGGATATTTGCGACAGTGAGAGCCTGACGACATTGCTGGATGAGCACAGGTTTGATGCGGTGGTCGTCACCCTGACACCTCTGGCCATGAGCGATGAAGGGTATCGCGACAGTTATGTGGCAGGGGCCCGGTCGCTGTCACTGGCTGTTCAGCATGCCGTACACCCTCCGGGTCTGGTGGTTTGGATTTCAAGTAGTGGTGTCTACGGGCAGGATCAGGGAGAGTGGGTCGATGAAGAGAGTGCTACCCGGCCTGTCAGCTACCGGGGAAAGCGTCTGCTAGAAGCGGAGGACATCATTCAGGCGTTGCCTATTACCAGTTGTATTGTGAGGTTTTCCGGTATTTACGGGCCTGGTCGTGGTCGATTGCTGCAGCAGGTGAGGGAAGGCCGTCTGGCCCCGCCACAGCCCGTACAGTGGAGTAATCGTATCCATGCCGATGATGCTGCGGGGGTGCTGGTGCACCTGTTAGGCAAGTATAAACATGGCGAGAACATTGAGCCGTTGTATCTGGCCACGGATAACGAGCCTATTGTTATACATGAGGTGCATGTTTGGCTGGCTCGGGAAATGGGGGTGGATGGATTGTCACCAGCGGCGGAGAAAACATCGCTCGTGGTACGTGGTGGCAACCGGCGCTGTAACAACCAGCGCCTGAGGGATAGCGGATTTGTGTTTCGCTACCCCACATTCCGGGAGGGTTATCGGGAGCTGTTATCTCCTACAGATGGTGAATAGTCTCAGATCACCATAATGCCATCCATTTCCACACCTACACCTTTGGGTAATTCCTTGACGCCGATAGCGGCACGGGCAGGGTACGGCTCGGCAAAATAGCGCGCCATGATTTCGTTGACGGTGGCGAAATTGCTGAGATCGGTGAGAAAAATGTTGAGTTTAACGATGTCTTTCAGGGCTCCGCCAGCTTCCTCGCACACTGCTGTGAGGTTTTTGAATACCTGCTCAATTTCCGCGGCAATGCCACCTTCGACGACGGTCATGCTTTCAGGGTCCAGGGGGATCTGGCCAGAGAGGTAAACGGTATTGTTAACCTTGATCGCCTGTGAATAGGTGCCGATGGCAGCAGGTGCGTTGTCTGTGTTGATGACAGCCTTGTTTAGCATGGAAATTCCTCGATATTAATTTTTGGTGCGATACACGCGTTGTACTTGTTTCAGGCCGCGGATACGCCGCATGACATTGGCCAGGTGCACACGATTTTTTACATCGATGACCAGGTCGACAATGTTGGAATGGGCGTCGCGCTCTTTAACACTGATTTGCTGGATAGTTGCCTCACTTTCGGAAATGCGGGAAGCGAGGGTGGCAATAATGCCCCGCTCTGCGACCAGCTCAACTTTGAACTCGACGGGAAATTCACCTCGGACATTGGGTGACCAGTTGAGGATGATGCACTTTTCAACATTGGTGCGAATTTCATTGAGATTCTTACAGGAGTCTCTATGCACCACCAGCCCACGACCTGGACTGAGATGGCCCATGATGGGGTCACCGGGGATAGGGTGGCAGCAGCGAGCATAATTAATCACCAGCCCGTCACTGGTGTCGATCATGATGGGAGAATCAAACTCTTCCGGTGTCACTTCCTTGCGTAGCGACGGCGGTGCCATCAGGTTGGCGACTGCGTAGGCAAGTCGGTTGCCGAGGCCAATTTGTTCCAGCACTTCCTCAAAGGAGTGGGCGCCAGTTTCTGTGAGAAGACGCTTGATCCATGATTTGCGAATGCTCTGGTAACTGGTGCCGAAATTGTCCAGCGCACGGTCCAGCAGTCGCTTGCCAAGTTCGACCGATTCCTCGTGCTGCTGATGTTTCAGGAAATGGCGGATGGCGCTGCGGGCTTTGGCAGTGACCACAAAGTTTAGCCAGGAAGGGTTCGGTTGTGCATCTCTGGCAGTGATGATGGATACCTTGCTGCCACTCTGCAGGGGTTCCGACAGTGAAGTCAGCTGACCATTGATCTTGCTGGCGACACAACTGTTGCCGACATCGGTGTGAACCGCATAGGCAAAGTCCACGGGTGTGGCGCCGGAGGGCAGGGAGACAATCTGTCCCTTGGGGGTAAATACGTAAACTTCGTCGGGGAACAGGTCTGTCTTGACGTGTTCGATAAACTCCAGAGAATTACCTGCCTTCTGCTGAATTTCCAGCAGCCCCTGTACCCAGCGGTTGGCGCGAGGATTGCCATCCTCACGGGATTTATAGAGCCAGTGGGCGGCAATGCCGAAATTGGCCATGGCATCCATATCACGGGTACGAATCTGCACCTCAATGGGGACGCCGTGCATACCCAGCAACACGGTGTGTAACGACTGATAGCCGTTCACCTTGGGGATAGCAATGTAGTCCTTGAATTCTCCGGGAACCGGTTTGAATAAATTATGGATGACGCCCAGTGTGCGGTAACAGTCGTCTACGGACTCCACCACAATACGGAAGGCAAACACATCCATGATGTCGCGGAATGACTTCCGCTTGCTCTTCATCTTCTGGTAGATACTCCAGAGGTGCTTTTCGCGGCCGGTGACTTCAGCGCTGATCAGTTCTTTGGCAAGCCGAATCTCAATACTGCTTTTAATGTCTTCGACGATTTCCTTGCGGTGGCCTCGTGCAGCCTTGAGAGCCTGTCGCATGCGCTGGTAGCGCATCGGGTGCATGGTGGCAAAGCCCAGGTCTTCAAATTCGATACGGATATCGTTTATCCCCAGGCGCTGGGCAATGGGCGCGTAGATTTCCAGGGTTTCGCGGGCGATTCGACGTCGTTTGGCGGCACTCAGTACCTTCAGGGTGCGCATGTTGTGCAGGCGGTCTGCCAGCTTGACGAGCATGACGCGAATGTCCTTGGCCATGGCCAGGGTCATTTTCTGAAAGTTTTCCGCCTGTTGTTCTGCCTTGGAGGCAAATTCGATCTCGGTCAGTTTGCTGACACCGTCAACCAGTTCCGCCACCGTGGGGCCAAACCGTTCCGCCACATCCTCTTTGCTGACGTGGGTGTCCTCAATCACGTCGTGCAGCATGGCAGCCATCAGGCTCTCGGCATCGAGATGCATGTTGGCGAGAATGATGGCAACTGCTACCGGGTGGGTGATGTAGGGCTCACCACTCTGGCGCGTCTGGCCCTCATGACATTGGGCCGCGAACTGGTAAGCGTTGAGAATTTCCTGGACTTGGGCGGGTTCGAGGTAGGAGGAAAGCTTTTCGCTCAGAACATCAAGAGTTTTGGCTTGCAAGTTTTCCCCCGTTGCACGGATTACTCAGCCTCTGGGGCCGCAGGCTGTTCGGGAGGGGTGGTGCCCTCTTCTTCTACTTCTGCAGATTCCATTAACAGAGAGGTTTCGGGCTCTTCTTTCTCGTCAAGGATGCTTGCATTCACAAAACCGCTTTCGATTTCGCGCAAAGCCATCACCGTCGGCTTGTCATTTTCCCAGGGCAGGTGAGGCTCTTTGCCGCCCACCGCCAGTTGACGGGCGCGTTTTGAGCTGACCATAACGAGCTCAAAGCGATTGTCGACATGGTCGAGGCAATCTTCAACAGTAATACGGGCCATAGTTAATTCCGTTGTTAACGTGTTTAGTACGGCGCAGTTGCCTGCAACCGCCAGAGACAAAATCCCGCGGCGAGCCGCGGGACCAAAGAGTTTACAAAATTGCGCTAATCAGGACAACAAATCGCGGAGTAAATTCGCGTTGCGCTGGCGTTGATTTTCCTGCCGCAGGCGGTTGGATGTCACGATGGCCTGCAGCTCTGATAGCGCAATATCAAATTCATCATTGATGACTAGATAGTCCGCTTCGACATAATGGGACATTTCCAGTTGTGCTTCTGCAAGCCGGTGCTGTATCACCGAGGGATCATCCTGCCCGCGACCGGTGAGTCGCTGTTCCAGTATCTCAAGTGATGGCGGCAGAATGAAAATACTGACGCACTCAGGCACAAGCCCGCGAATTTGTTTAGCACCCTGCCAGTCAATTTCCAGGATCACATCCTGTCCGCTGGCGAGTGTCTGTTCGACCCAGTCCCTGGATGTTCCGTAATAATTGTTGAAGACGCGGGCGTGTTCGAGAAACGCCTTCTGCTCCAGCATGGCGGTGAATTCAGACTCATCGACAAAGTGATAGTTGATGCCATTCACTTCGCCGGGGCGCATGGGGCGGGTAGTGTGGGAAATGGAAACGGTAAGGTCGGCACACTGTTGCAGCAGGGCGTTGACCAGACTGGTTTTCCCCGCACCGGATGGCGCGGAGACAGTGTAAAGCGTACCTCGGATTGACATGGGGTGTGCTGCTTACTCGTGGTTGATCACTCGGTTGCCGAAGGCTCCTATCAGGATGTCTACCATAACGTAACTCCCTGCCAGCTGCATTACTCATCCCGGTATTTTAATCATTTCCGGAACCCTGCCTACAGGTTAAATGGCACGCGATAGCCTCTCTGGGGTGGTGGGCTGATGAAAAACATCTGCGGGCATTTGCATCGTTAAAAAGAAGTTCAACAGCCTGTTAGCTCCGGTTAACCGGAATGAATTTTATTCTATGTTTTGGATCTGCTCACGCATCTGCTCGATCAGAACTTTCAGTTCGACAGCCGAGTTGGTGGTATCGGTGGCGATGGATTTTGACGAGAGCGTGTTGGCCTCCCGGTTCAGCTCCTGCATCAGGAAGTCGAGCCTGCGGCCAATGGGTTCTTTGCGTTTCAGCACACGGCGAATTTCGCTGAGGTGTGTATCGAGCCGGTCAAGCTCTTCGTCCACGTCAGCTTTTTGTGCCATTAACACCAGTTCCTGTTCGAGGCGGTCATGATCCAGGCTAACCTGCAGTTCCTCCAGTCGTGCAAGAATTTTATGGCGCTGAGCTTTTAACAGTTCCGGCAGGTTGTTGCGGACAGATTGCACTTGCACAGCAATGGCATCCAAACGTTGCTCGATTAACTGCCCGAGTTTTTCGCCCTCGCGCTGGCGGCCTTCCAGCAATTGAATCAACGCCTGTTCAAACAGCTCCAGCAAGGTCTTGTTGAGTTCGTCGCGGTTAATTTCCGGTTCTTTCAACACACCGGGCCAGCGCAGAATATCCAGTGGTGAGATAGGGGCTGGAGTAGCCATCATGCCTGCGAGTTGTTGGCTGGCGTCGATGTATTGGCGGGCCAGTGACTGGTTCACAGCAATATCCCCGGACTCCTGGGCAATATGCAAATGAAGGGTGCAGTCCACCTTGCCCCGTTGCAGGTATTTACGAGCCATTTCCCGCAACGGCATTTCAATATCTCTGACGGTTTCCGGCATGCGGAAACCGGGTTCCAGATAGCGATGATTCACGGAACGCAGTTCCCAGGAAGCGGTACCCCAGGGGGCCTCGATGGTTTGGCGAGCAAAAGCGGTCATGCTGCTGGGCACTATGAACTCCATGGTATTGAAATGAGGGGGCCATATTAACACGCAGCTCCGCAGTGCCATTAATTCCGGTAGAATACGCAGCCTCTATTTATCTGGTTAATAGGAAATTACCATGTCCCGTCCCAGTGGCCGCCGACCCGAGCAGCTTCGCGCCGTGAAGTTAACCCGCAACTACACCAAACACGCAGAGGGTTCTGTGTTAGTCGAGTTTGGTGAAACCAAAGTGATTTGTACCGCCAGTGTGGAAAACTCTGTTCCGCGCTTTTTGCGTGGAAAAGGGCAGGGCTGGGTGACAGCCGAGTACGGCATGTTGCCCCGTTCCACGGGCGAGCGTATGGCCCGTGAAGCGTCCCGCGGCAAGCAGGGTGGCAGAACTCTGGAAATCCAGCGCTTGATCGGACGCTCCCTGCGGGCGGCCGTAGACCTGGCAGCGCTGGGAGAAAATACCATCACTGTGGATTGCGATGTCATACAGGCTGACGGTGGCACGCGCACCGCATCGATTACCGGTGGCTGTGTGGCGCTGGCAGATGCTGTGCAGCACCTGGTAGAAACCGGTGCCATCAAGCAAAGTCCCATCACCAACATGGTGGCGTCGGTATCCGTGGGGATCTTCAAGGGCGTGCCAGTACTCGATCTGGATTACGCTGAAGACTCGAATGCTGAAACCGATATGAATGTGGTGATGAACAGCGCGGGTGGCTTTATTGAGGTACAGGGAACTGCCGAGGAAGCTCCCTTCTCTGAAGAAGAATTTCAGCAGATGCTGGCTCTGGCCAAACGCGGTATTGCCGACCTGGTCAAAGTGCAGAAAATGGCGTTGGCCCAGACGCCAAGTTAGTTACTGGTTGCAGGGCTGGCAGTTAATTAGCATCCCCTACGGCTGCTTCGCGGGGAATCTTCTGCGGAGCGTCGATGGTCAATGTTTTTTGCCTGCCGCTTTCCCCCCGCACGATCGATACCCGGCTTTTAGCAACGCCGAACCATTTGGCCATCAGCGCAACCAGATGTTGGTTAGCCTTGCCATCCACGGGCGGAGCGGTGATACGAATTTTCAACCTGTCGCCCTGAATGCCAACAATCTCATCGTTTGCCGCTCGAGGCTGTAGCTGGCAGTGCAGCAGCAGCGTCTTCCCCTGCCACTGGTAGTGATCTGGCATCAGAAGCCGGGAACCAGGCCTGCCGGTGTGTGCAGGCTGCCGGCGATGCCGTTGAGAAAAATCTGTAGCATATTGATCACCAGGAACATGAAGATGGGTGACAGGTCGATGCCCCCCATTGGCGGGATGATTCTCTGGAATGGCTCCATCGCCGGACGTATCAGCTGATTCAGCAGAATCAATGCAGGGTGCTGGCTCTGGGGTGCGACCCAACTGACAATAATGATAATCAGCAGGCCATACAGATAAAGGTTCAGCATCAGGGATAGCATGCCGATCGTGCCCCAGGACAGCGCGTACAGTATGTTGACCATATCAAAGCCGTTGACCAGTGCAGTGATTTCAATGGCCAGTAGCTGACTCAGCAATGCCAGCACCAGACTGGCGAGATCAAAATTGCGGTAACTGGGAAACACCTTGCGCAAAGGTTTGCTGGGCAAGTGCGTGGCCTTGATCAGGAATTGGGAGATGGGGTTGTAAAAATCGGCCCTGGCCAGTTGTAACAGAAATCGCAACATGACCACTGCCAGATAAAAGCTACCTAGTGACTGGATTAGAAATGTTCCCGCCTGGGCGAAAGTCGTACTCATGTTTTGTCCTGTCTTCTGGTTTAATCTGCCAGTTCGCTGGCCATTTCTCTGGCTCGCTCTGCTGCACCATTCATGGCTTTGCGGAACAGTGCTTCCAGGTCGCCTGACTCAAAGGTTTCAATGGCGCGCTGGGTGGTGCCGCCGGGCGAAGTGACACGGCGTCTCAGTTCGGCACTGTCTACATCGCTTTCAAGGGCCATTCTTGCTGCACCCAGTGCGGTTTGCAAGGTGAGCTGTCTGGCAACTTCCTCAGGCAAACCCAATTCCTCCCCAATGCGCTGCATAATCTCCATGACCAGAAAATAATAGGCGGGCCCACTGCCGGAGACGGCGGTGACCACATCGATATCCGCTTCATTTTCCAGCCAGCAGACAATACCGACAGCCTGGAGAATCTGCTCGGCCAGGGCTTTTTGCTCTGCGCTTACCTGGCTATTGGCATAGAGTCCGCTGGCACCGGTTTGCACTAGGGCGGGGGTGTTGGGCATACAGCGAACAATGGGTAGCTCACCGCCAAGCCAGCCTGCAAGGGAATCCATGGATATGCCCGCAGCAATGGAAATGATCAGAGGGCGATGGTTGAGTGCACCGGCCAGTCCCTGCAGTACGCTCTTCATCACCTGTGGCTTAACCGCCAGTAAAATCACATCTGCATCGGCGCAGGCCTGCGGGTTGTTGTCGCTGGTGTTGATGCCAAAGCTCTGGGCCAGTTTCAGGCGGCTCGCCTCGAGAGGGTCGGTCGCAGTGATGGCATTGGCCGGGTAGCCTTTGTCCACCAGTCCACCGATCAGGCTGGTGGCCATATTGCCGCCACCGATGAAAGTCAGTTTGGGTTTGCTCACTATGATTCCTTGGTCGATTGCTGTCACAAATTCTCTTGTTAGGTTTGGGGTTGCCGGGGGCCAAATATGCCAGTTCCAACCCTGACAATGGTTGCGCCTGCTGCGATGGCCGCCTGCAGATCATTGCTCATCCCCATGGAAAGTGTATCCAATGTTGCAAGCTGGGTGGAGCTTTGCAGCTCGCGCATCAGTTTGGCGACTTGGGTAAAGGAGCCCAGTTGAACGGCATAGTCATCACTTTTAACAGGGATCGCCATCAGGCCTCGCAGTTTCAGGTTGGGCAGCGCCATAATGCTTTTCGCCAACGGTGCCACATCCTGTAATGCCACGCCGGATTTGCTGTCCTCATCCTGGAGGTTGACCTGAATGCAAACATTCAGGGGTTCGCAGTTTGCAGGTCGCTGTTCACTCAGTCGCTCTGCGATGCGTTGGCGGTCAATACTGTGAACCCAGTCAAACTGCTCAGCGACTTTTCGTGTTTTATTTGTCTGTAGTGGGCCGATAAAGTGCCAGCACAGGTCCGTGAGGTCTGCCAGAGCCTCCTGCTTCAAGAGGGCTTCCTGCAGGTAGTTTTCACCAAAGTGACGTTGGCCTGCTTTGTAGCATTCGCGGATGGCACTGGCGGGGTGAGCCTTACTAACAGCCAGCAAATGAATCCCCTCAGGATTCCTGCAGGCCAGCTTGGCTGCTGCGTGAATCTGTTGGTAAACATGTTGAAGATTGTCGGCTATAGTAGGCATATGCTTGCTCAAGGCCGTCCTGCGGCTCCCGGAAGAGCGGTAGGTTAACCCAGAATTACAGGAATAACTCATGGATATTACGGAATTGCTGGCGTTCAGCGTTAAACAGGGTTCATCGGATTTGCATATCTCTGCCGGGTTGCCCCCGATGATCAGGATTGACGGTGATATGCGAAGAGTGAACTTGCCTCCCATGGAGCACAAGGAAGTTCACCAGTTAATCTACGACATTATGAACGACAAGCAGCGTCGCGATTATGAAGAGTTTCTGGAAACAGACTTTTCATTTGAAGTGCCCGGCGTTGCGCGTTTCCGGGTTAACGCATTCAACCAGAACCGCGGTGCGGCGGGGGTATTCCGTACCATTCCCTCCCGGGTGCTTACCCTGGAGGACCTGGGTTTTGGCCAGGTTTTCAGAAGCCTGTCCATGTTGCCACGTGGTCTGGTGCTGGTCACCGGCCCTACCGGTTCCGGTAAATCAACCTCCTTGGCGGCCATGGTGGATTACGTCAACGAGAACCGCTACCAGCATATCTTGACCATTGAAGACCCCATCGAATTCGTACACGAGAGTAAAAAATGCCTCGTTAACCAGCGAGAAGTACACCGTGATACCCACGGTTTTAGTGAGGCGTTGCGTTCAGCCCTGCGGGAAGACCCGGATATTATCCTGGTGGGTGAGATGCGTGACCTGGAAACCATTCGCTTGGCACTGACGGCCGCGGAAACCGGTCACCTGGTATTTGGCACCCTGCATACCACGTCGGCGGCAAAAACCATCGACCGGATTGTCGACGTATTTCCCGCTGCGGAAAAACCCATGGTTCGTTCCATGTTGTCGGAGTCGCTGCAGGCAGTGATCTCCCAGACGCTGATGAAAAAAATTGGTGGCGGCAGGATTGCCGCCCACGAAATCATGATCGGTACACCGGCCATTCGTAACCTGATTCGTGAGGACAAGGTGGCGCAGATGTACTCAGCCATTCAGACGGGGGCATCACACGGTATGCAGACCATGGACCAGAATCTGCACCGCTTGGTTAGCCAGAAAGTGATCACCACTGAAGTGGCTAAAGAAAAAGCGAAGATGCCGGATGAGTTCTGATCGGCAGATAGCTTGTCGCTAATCAGTAGGCCGGGGCCTGAAAAATAGCAGTTTGGGAGAAAATAATGGATTTTGATGTACTGTTGAAATTAATGGTCGAGAAAGAGGCATCCGACTTGTTTATCACCACTGGCGTTGCGCCCAGTATCAAGGTCAACGGTGTTATCGTCCCAGTGGGTAAAACACCGCTGACGCCTGAAAAGGCGCATCAGGTGGTCGAAAGCATCATGGATGAGAAGCAGCGCAAAGAGTACCGCGAAAAGAAAGAGCTGAACTTTGCGATCGGTCGTCCCGGCGTTGGGCGGTTCCGTGTAAGTGCCTTTGTGCAGCGCAATGAATGCGGCATGGTCTTGCGCCGCATTGAAACTATCATTCCGACCGTAGAACAGTTACAGCTGCCTCCCATTCTCAATGAGCTGGTGATGACCAAGCGCGGCATCATTATTTTCGTGGGTGCCACCGGTACGGGTAAGTCCACCTCACTGGCAGCGATGATCGGTCACCGCAATCGCACCAGTCGCGGCCACATTATCTCTGTTGAGGATCCGATCGAATTTGTGCACCAGCACGAAGGCTGTATCGTGACCCAGCGCGAGGTGGGTGTGGATACGGAATCCTTTGAAGTGGCTCTGCGCAACACCTTGCGTCAGGCCCCGGATGTGATTCTGATTGGTGAGATCCGGACACCGGAAACCATGGAGCACGCTATTACGTTTGCGGAAACCGGTCACCTGGTGCTGGCGACACTGCACGCTAACAACGCTAACCAGGCGCTGGATCGCATCCAGCACTTCTTCCCGCCCGAGCGCCATGGGCAGTTGTGGATGGATCTGTCACTCAACCTGAAAGCGATGGTTGCGCAGCAATTGATTCCCCTGGCTGATGGCAGCGGCCGTCGGGCAGCCATTGAAATCCTGATCAACACCCCGCTGGCGGGGGATATGATCCGCAAAGGTGAAGTCCACAAACTCAAGGAGTTGATGACGCGCTCCACAGAACACGGTATGCAGACTTTCGACCAGGCCCTGTACAAGCTCTATGAAGAAGGGTTGATTACCTACGAAGATGCCATGCTGCACGCAGATTCGAAAAACGACCTGAGGCTGCTTATCAAGCTACAGTCGGATAGTGATGCGGGTTATTTGTCTAATGCAGCGGATGAGCTCCAGGTGGAGGAAGATCAGGAAGACCGTATCAACCGTTTCTGATCCCTGGCTACACGGCTGTTGTCAGGGTGCTGTGGCGATAGCGGGGTCCGAAAGCCAGTCTTGCAGGATGATGACTGCCGCCAGGTCGTCCACCGGGTTCTGTTTGTAGCTGCTTGAACGTTTCCCTTGGGACTGCAGCTGGCCTTTCGCGGCGAAGGTGGACAGGCGTTCATCAACCATGCTGACGGGCAGGCCAAAGCGACCATGCAGTCGGCGTGCAAACTTGCGTGCGCGCTGGCAGAAGTCGCTTTCTGTGCCGTCCATATTCAGGGGTAGGCCCACCAGTAATTGGTCGGGCCGCCATTCCGATAGTAACTGTTCAATGTGTTCCCAGTTGGGTATGCCATCCCGGGCCTTTAATACGGCGAGGGGGTTAGCGCTGTTGGTCAGGGTCTGGCCCACGGCCACGCCAATCTGGCCAGTACCAAAATCAAAGGCCAGCAGGCAGCGGGGACGAGTAGGGTTGTCAGTGGTATCAGGCGTGCCCGGCATTGGAGCTCAACAGGTTGAGGTCGATGCCGATTTTGGCGGCAGCGGCGTTGGCGCGTTGCTCGCAGGGCACGTTGAAAATGATGTCGGCATCACCGGGTACGGTTAACCAGGCATTATTGGCCAGCTCTTCTTCAAGCTGACCGGGACCCCATCCGGCATAACCCAGGGTCACAAGCATGTCGTCGGGCCCCTGCTCTTCAGCAATATCAGTGATGATATCCCGTGATGAGGTGAGGCAGATCTCATTGGAAATTGGCAAAGTAGCTTCCCACTCCCGTAAGACTTTCCGGTGCAGGACAAAACCGCGGTCGATCTGTACCGGGCCGCCTGACATCAGGGGCGCCTCTCCGACTCTGGGGGAATAGGTGAGTTCAAATTGCTCAAATATCTGACTCAGGGGAATTTCCAGGGGGTTGTTGATCACCAGCCCCATGGCGCCATCTTCCGAGTGATCGCAGATGTAGATAATAGAGTGGGAGAAATTGGGATCATGCAAACCCGGCATGGCTACCAGAAAGTGATTGGCCAAGCTTTGGTAATCTTTCTCACTAACACTGTTTTCCATAGGGTTAGTATGGGCCTGATAGTTGGGATTACAAGTCTCTTCAGCGCAAATTCAAGCCGTTTAATTCTCGGTATTCAGGCGATGACCCGGCTCAAAGCGCCAGGTACGGATAATCTCCAGTTTGTCCCATTGCGCCATTTCCGGAGGAAAGGGTGCAAAGGGTGAGGCGAGCCTTACCGTGCGAACGGCTGCCAGATCCAGCACTCTCTGGCCTGAGCTGAGCAGAATCTCAATGCTGTCTACCGAGCCGTCGGGCAACAATGTCACTGCCAGCCTGAGGTCACCGTAAATGGCATTGCGACGGGCTTCTTCCGGGTAATTTTTGTTTCCAACCACTTCGATGCGGTCAATCCAGTATTGCAGGTAGCCCGCATGTTCTGCCGCCATGGTGCTGGCGGAGGTGACGCGCAGTACCCGGGGGAGTTTGCTGTACTGTCGCTGCTGCTGGTCAAGTTTTGCCTTGAGACTGGCAAATTCCATCTGTGCTGCCGGGGGAAGAGAGGGGGTCGCCGGCGTTTCTCTGGTTTCCTTTACTTCCTGCTCGCTGGATGAAGCGCTGCTGCTTGCCGTGGTACTGATGACAGGGTTTGCCCCTGTTTTCGCTTGCTGCTGGTGCTGCTGAGGTTGTGCCCCTGTCTTTTTAAGTTGGGAGTCCACGAGTTCCGGAATGCGATCGGTGGTCAGTTCCTGTGCTTCCTGCTGGTCTCCACTGCCCTGTTGATTGTGTTGTGCCAGAAAGTCCGCTTTTTCGGGTTTTTCTTCAACCCGGTGCTGGGCAAGAGTGACTTCCAGTGTCGGCGCCTGGGCATTGTGCTGGTAGAGCTTGAAGCCGATACCAAAGATCAACAGTGCATGAATGGCAATGGCGAGAAACAGTGAAAACCCCATGCGATCTGGCTGGTCTTCATTGCGTGTGTGTTCAAAGCTGATTGCCATCAGGAAAGTCTCTTGGCGATGGCGTCCATCAGCTTGCCGCCAATATCGGTATCCTGCTCACGGTTGATCTCCCGGGCACAGGTGGGGCTGGTGATATTGATTTCTGTCAGGTAGTCACCAATCACGTCGAGTCCGGCAAACAGGATGCCCTTGTCTTTCAGGACAGGACCGATCTGAGCGGCAATCCAGCGGTCGCGATCGCTGAGGGGGCGAACCACACCGGAGCCCCCGGCCGCCAGGTTGCCGCGCAGTTCGCCTTTTGCTGGGATGCGGGCCAGGCAGTAGGGGATGGGTTCGCCGTCCACCATCAGGATACGTTTATCGCCGTTGCTGATATCGGGAATAAACTTTTGCGCCATGATGGTTTGCTGACCGTGTTGCGTGAGCATCTCGATAATCACACTGAGATTGGGGTCGTCGGGGCGCACTCGAAAAACGGCCGTACCGCCCATGCCGTCGAGGGGCTTGTAGACCACATCGTCATGCAGTTGGCGAAATGCCTTTAGTTGTTTTGGGTCACGGCTTACCAGCAGCGGGGGAGAACACTCCGGAAACAGGGTGGCAAATACTTTCTCGTTGCAGTCCCTGAGACTCTGGGGTTTGTTGACCACCAGTGTGCCGAGCCTTTCAGCCGCCTCAAGAATGTAAGTGGTGTAGATATACTCGCTGTCAAACGGCGGGTCTTTGCGCATGATGATGGCGTCGAGAGAAGCCAGTGGCTCCTGGCGGCGCTCATCGAGCTTGAACCAGCTTTCAGGGTCGTCATACACCTCCAGAGGTGCCATGCTGGCAGTGGCTTCGCCATTCTCGATGGCCAGCCAGGACTGTTCCATGTACATCAACTGCCAGCCCTGTTGTTGGGCAGCCAGCAGCAGCACCAGTGTGGTGTCCTTCTTCGGGTTGATTTTTTCGATGGGGTCCATCACAACCCCAAGAGTTCTCGTCATAACTGTTACCTTTGTCACGCCACGAAAAAGGACTTGTTCTATAAGATGTCAAAGCAGTGGCGGATTTATCGACTAAAGGTAAGGGCACCGGTGTGCAAGCGCAACTGCCAAACGTAAAAACTGTGTTCAGTGTTTTATGGCGGCGGGCTGTTATAGATAAAACCAAGTGATTGTGTTACATAATCCACTGCCTTTTTTGAAAGGCTGGCGTATTCACAACATAACGGGGCAAGCAGCAATGGAAGAACAATACAGTGGTTTGAAAGTCATGGTCATTGATGACAGTAATACCATACGTCGGACTGCGGAAACCCTCCTCAGTAAGGCCGGGTGTGAAGTTATCACCGCCATTGACGGTTTCGATTCACTTTCCAAAATTGCCGACAACATACCCAGCGTTATTTTCGTGGATATCATGATGCCGCGATTGGATGGTTATCAGACCTGCGCCCTGATCAAGAACAACAGCCAGTTTAAACATATTCCGGTAATCATGCTTTCAAGTAAGGACGGTCTTTTTGATAAAGCCAAAGGCCGTATTGTGGGGGCAGACGATTACCTGACTAAACCTTTTAGTAAAACAGAGTTGTTTGAAGCGTTGGACAGGTTCTCCAATAGCGAGGCAGCTGATGAAGTGCCGGAAAGCATGGATAGTCCAGCCGGGGGGACAGATGGCGAGAATATTGATCGTTGATGATTCACCAACAGAAACCCATCAACTTGCGGGTCTGTTGCAAAAAAATGGCTACGAGGTACTGGCGGCCATAAGCGGAGAGGATGGCCTGGTGCTGGCAGCAAAAGAACAGCCGGATGCCATTCTCATGGATATTGTCTTGCCGGGAGTGAACGGTTTTCAAACCACGCGGCAATTAAGCAAGGCGAGTGAAACCGAGCATATTCCCGTGATTATTGTTACCACCAAAGATCAGGATACCGATAAGGTATGGGGTATGCGTCAGGGGGCCAAAGCCTACCTGACCAAACCTGTCAGTGAAAAAAGCCTGATCAGTGTTCTCAAGGAAGTGATCAGCTAAATGTTAGTCACTGTCTGGCCATGACAAATCAGCGCACGCCGTTCAAGGTGTTGGTTTCACTTGCCCAGCGTTATGCTGAAAATGCTAGAAGCCTTCCCGCCCAACAGGATATTGTCGCAACGCGCAAGGTGGTGTGTTTTTCACTGCTCGGTCACAACTTGGCCATGCCTCTGGAAGAACTGGTCGAAATTATCGAAATGCCACAGTACACCTCGCTGCCAAGGGTGAAGCCCTGGGTGATGGGTATGGCAAACCTGCGGGGCCGGTTGTTGCCGATTATCAACCTGGCGGCATTTCTTGGCAGTCAATTATCCGGAACAACGAAAACCCAGCGCGTCATTGTGATCGAGATGTTCGGTGTTTTTCTGGGGCTGGCGGTAGATCAGGTGCATGGAATGCGGCACTTCAAGGTGGACACCTTTACCCGTCGGGCAGCATTGGTTCCCGAGCCAGTGGTGCTTTATGCAGAGGGCAGTTTTGTGCAGCCGGACAGTACCTGGGTATTGCTGCGGCTGGGACCGCTTCTGAGTGACCCTCGTTTTATGGCGGTGGCAGCTTAGACTGCAATCGAATTGTAATCGGCATGTACACCACCAAGCGGCGTGGTGATGAATTGCCCGGAGTGATATAGACATGACCTCTAACAAGAAATCAAAGACCAGTTCATCGATCACGCTGTTGACAGTGGCGTTGATCGCCGTCGTGGCCTTTCTCGGGTTTAACCTATTGCTGGTTTTCAAACAGACGTCGAAAGATCAGGAGAGTCTGCAACTGATGTCCGAGTTGCGCGCCCAGTCCTATCGGTTGGTGACCCTGTCCAAGGCATCCGCTTCAGGTGATGAGGCCGCATTTGGCGAGCTGCAGAACCTGGTGGATCAGATGAAAGGCAGCTGGAATCAGTTGAACCACAACCTCGAGGGTGAGGTAGAGGGTGCCCAGTTGAGCCATTTGCAGGACGCCTGGTTCCAGGCTCATAGCAATGCCCAGATCATTATTGATAATAAACAGCCGGTTATCTTCCTCAACCAGGTTGCCAAAACCCTGAACCGCACCTTGCCGGACCTGCAGCAGGAACATACCAAGGTTGTCGAATTGCTCTTGGCCAATGCTGCCCCTGCCTCTCAGTCAGCTTTTGCCCAAGCCCAGTCCTGGAGGGCCGAGCGCATTGGTCGCAACGTCGATCGTATGCTGGCGGGTGGTGCGGATGCGGAGAGAGCGGCTGAACAGTTCTCCCGGGATATCAAGCTGTTCGGCCAGGTGCTGGATGCGATGAAAAACGGCGATGCCACCATGGGACTTAGCCGTGTCACGGTCCCTGCAGTCAGGACCAGCCTTGAACAGATTACCGAACAGTTCGGTTTTGTCAGCACCTCGATGCAGGAGATTTTTGATGCCACCCCGGCACTGTTTAATACCATCAAGGCCACCAATACCATCCTGGACAAGTCACCACAGCTGCAGGAGCAACTCAGTGAGATGTCCGACACCATTGCTAAACTGCCGGAAACCCGTGACCTGAGCTACACCACAGCCCTGTATGCGGGTGTGTTCGGTATTCTGCTGTTGACCCTGATGGCCTTTAAAAATTCTGCTGAGACCCGTCGTCGTCTGCGGGATTCGGCCACGGACAACGAGCAAAACCAGCAGGCCATTCTTCGCTTGCTGGATGAAATCGCCGGTCTCGGTGAAGGTGACCTGACCAGTCATGCCACGGTGACCGAAGACTTTACCGGTGCCATCGCGGACTCTATCAACTACGCCATCGACCAGCTGCGGATTCTTGTGGCGCAGATCCAGGACACGTCCGAAAACGTGTCTGCTGCTGCCAACGAAACACGTGCCACAGCGTTGCAACTGGCCGAAGCATCCGAGCATCAGGCGCAGGAAATAGCCGGTGCTTCAGCGGCCATTAATGAAATGGCCGTCACCATCGACCAGGTGTCATCCAACTCCGCAGAGTCTGCCAACGTGGCGGAAAAATCGGTGTCCATCGCCAAGAAAGGCGCCGGCGTGGTGCAAAACACCATTGGCGGTATGGATACTATTCGCGAGCAGATTCAGGATACCTCCAAACGCATCAAGCGCCTGGGTGAAAGCTCCCAGGAAATTGGCGACATCGTATCGTTGATCAATGACATTGCCGATCAGACCAACATCCTCGCATTGAATGCCGCGATCCAGGCCTCCATGGCGGGTGATGCCGGCCGGGGTTTTGCGGTAGTTGCGGATGAAGTGCAACGACTGGCGGAACGCTCCGCAGGAGCAACCAAGCAGATTGCCTCGCTGGTGAAGACCATTCAGACGGATACCAACGAAGCTGTGAGCTCGATGGAGCAGACCACCGCTGAAGTGGTGAAAGGTGCTGAACGTGCCCATGCGGCGGGTGTGGCATTGGAAGAGATTGAAGCCGTATCTGCTGATCTGGCTGAATTGATTCAGGATATTTCCACTGCGGCCAAACACCAGGCGACTACCGCGGGCCATGTGTCACGAACCATGAACGTGATTCAGGATATTACGTCCCAGACCTTGTCCGGCACCAACAATACCGCCCAATCCATTGGCGAGCTGGCGGAGCTGGCCGTAGAGCTGCGCAACTCGGTTTCCGGCTTCAAGTTGCCGGCATCTATGGAGCGCGAATTGCCTGAATACTCCCTGCCGGTGGATGATGAGAGCAGCATCGATGAGGCCGGAGTTGAGGAAGAGGAGTGGTCTGAGCCCACCGATTATGTCGAAGCCGAGAGCCTCCGCGGGCTGAGCCTCCAAGATCCTGAGGGGGATCACAGTGCTTCGCCGTTGGCACCAATGGAGAGCTCTGTGGCACCGAAGCCCAAGCCGCAAGCGGAGCGTCAGCCGATGCGCGGCACAATGCTTTCAGACGACGAGTTTGACCTGATTGACCAAGCTCTGCACAAAGGGGGTGATCAGGCGGCAGCGGATACCGTTGAAAGTGTGTTGCAGGATGCAGAAGCTACCCGTGATGAGCTGACCGAAGATACTCCTGTGGAACAGAAGCAGAGCTACAGTGATGATTACGACGAGGAGGCACTGCTCAAATCGCTCCAGGAAACGGATCCCGATGATGAGTTGGACTTTGATGCACTGACAGAAGATTTCTACAGTGAGGATGAGGCCGAAGAGGAAAAATCGAAACAGACGACTTCAACCCTGTAATACACCTGAGTACCTGACGGGGAGTGCTAGATGGAACAACAGGGAAAATTACAGGGATTGTCCTGGTTGACGGATGAAGTCGAGACCAGCCTGAATAATGCGGCTGAGGCGCTGGAAATTTATCTCGACCATCCAGACAACGACGAACCTATGCGCCGTTGTCTATCTCTGATACATGAAGTTCACGGTTCCCTGAAAATGGCGGAGTGCCATGGCCCGCTGCTGCTGGCTGATGAGATGGAACAGGTGGCCCAGCGCATTATCAACCGGCGCGTCATGAATGTCGCCGAGGCAGGTGCAGTGCTGGTGCAGGCTATTCTAACCCTGCCCGGCTACCTGCGGCAGCTGCTTAACACGCGTCAGGATCAGCCGGAAACGCTGCTGCTGTTACTTAACGAACTGCGAGCCATAAAATCAGAGCCGCTGGTATCGGAAACCGCTTACTTCACGCCCCAGATGCTCGCTTCAGAGCAGCTCAGCAAATCCTACAATCGGCAACCTGATCCGGTGGCCATGACGAATTTGTTACGCAAGCTGCGGCAAATGTATCAGTACGCCCTGCTGGGGGTGGTCAAGGGCGAGAAGGTTGAAGAAAACTTCGGTTACCTCGATAAAGTATTTTCGCGGCTTCGCGAGCTGAGCAAAGGTATGCCACGGGAGCCACTCTGGAATGTGGTGCTGGCTCTTCTGGAGGGTATCGCCGGTAAAGAAATCAAATTGGGTCAGGCAGTGCAGATGCTGCTGCGACAGCTGGAGGTGGAAATTCGCCGCCTCTCCCAGGCAGGCTATGACGGCCTCATGCAGCCCATGCCGAAAACCCTGCTAAAAAACCTTCTGTTTTATATTGCCCACGGTAAAAGCCAGGGCCCACGTTCTACCCTGGTCAGGGAGTTGTATCATCTGGACCAAGCGCTCCCCGATGTGCTGGTTGAAGAGGCGGACAACAACTTTTCAGCGCTGTATCAGAACGATACTGCCAAAGCCATGGTGGCCGTGCTTGAGGAAGAGTTCAGTCGGCTCAAGGAAGCATTGGCACAACTGGTGGAAGTTCCCGGTGACCATAAGGGGTTGAGGACAGAAACCGATGAGCGCCTGAAACGCATTTCCGATTCCATGCTGATGTTGGGCAGGCAGGAGCTATATCAGCAGATTGAGGAGGCCCGATCGCTCTGGTCTTCATTTCAGCAGCATCCCGAGGACCGTAGTGGATTGCTGGCAATGGCAGACAAACTGGTATTGGCCGAAAACGGCCTGCAGGGATGGCTGGAACAGAACAGACAGCTGATTGAAGGAATTACCACCAACAATGCCATGCAGGTGGAGCTGAACCGCGCACAATTGGCACTGCTGACTGAAGCCAAAAGCGGGCTTGAGAAAATCAAGGATGTCATTGTCGATTTCATTGCCTCGCAATGGCAGCGTGACAAGCTGGCCGATGTGTCTCAGTTGCTGATGGATGTCAAAGGGGCCCTGGCCGTGCTTGAGCAGGATAGGGCTGCCCGTGTGATGACAGCCTGCCAACGCTTCCTTTCTGAGGAAGTGCTGGCCGAACAAAGCGTGCCCAACTGGAATATGTTGGATTCACTCGCTGAAGCCTTGACCAGTATTGAATACTTTCTGGACGTTCTCGATCAGCGGGATGCCGATTCCGAGGACATGATCCTGTCCCTGGCAGAAAAAAGTGTCGCAAAACTGGGGTACCCGGTTACAGCGCTCAACCAGCCTGACTCCCCCACGGTTATCCCGATCTTGAAACCTGATACAGGCGGTTCGGTTGACCCAGTTGAAGAGATAACACAGAGCGAACAGGCATACGAAGAAGCCATTGCACCTGCCGAATCCGTGGATGAGATATCGGCCGAGCCGACATCAGAAAAGCATGACGAGTCGCAGGTCGATGACGAGATCGTTGAGGTATTCCTGGAGGAAGTCGATGAAGTCATGGCGACCCTCAGGGAACAGTACCAGTTGTGGGTTGAACAGCCTGACAGTGAAAAGCCGCTTACAGAGGTTCGCCGGGCCTTCCACACCCTCAAGGGTGGCGGTCGCATGGTGGGAGCAGAGACTCTGGGCGAGCTTGCCTGGCAACTGGAAAACCTGCTCAACAAGGTACTTGAAAAGCGCGTGATGGTTACTCCCACCCTGATGGCCGTGGTGGAACTGTCTCTGGAGGTCATGCCCGAGGTCAGCGAAGCATTTCGTCTGCGCCGCAAACCGAAAAGAGCGGGATTTGTCGGTCAGCTGATGATTGCAGCAGAGGCGCTTGCCAAAGGTGAAGAGGTTGCCCTGCCACAGTTTGAAACCCATGACGCCGATACAGAGCAGGGCCGTGAAACACAGCCCGCTGTTGAGAGCAGTGATGCCGTGGAAAGCGACATAGCGGAAGCATCGCTCGAATCACCAGCAGAATTGGCCATTGATCCGGAAGAAATGGAACTGTTGTCCATCTTTTCTGAAGAGGCCACGCAGCACCTGTCGACAATAGCCCGGTTTGTAGAAGATCAGCGTCAGGCGGCACCGGTTTATTCGCCGCCAAGCAGTGATCTTCAGGCCGCCCTGCATACTCTGAAGGGCAGTGCACGTATGGCTGGTGTGGAGTCCATTGGTGATCTCGCCACGCCTCTAGAGAACTTTATTAAAGAGCTGTACACCTACCAGCTCAACGTCGATAGCGACATTATCGACTTGCTCAGCGATGCCGATACCTATTGCCGTTTGTCCCTGTCGACAATCCCAAGCCTTGGCCGTGTCGAGGAAATACCAGAACTGCCGGGATTCCTGGAACGTCTGTCCGAGCTCCGTGATCGGGCCATGGCCGTGGTACTGCACAGTGAAGAAAAAGCGTCGTCACATCAGGTCAGTCCAGATCTGCTAAACCTGCTGATGACAGAAGGCATGCAGGCATTGCTGGATGCTGAAGATATGCTGCGTCACTGGCAGCAAGCCCCAGAAGATCAAACCATCGTCGGGCAGTTTGGTGATGAATTGTCCAAAGTGGCTGAGGCGGCCGAGCGAGCGGGTGTGCAACCCATGCAGCAACTGGCCCAATTACTGGGTGCCGCTTATGA
Source organism: Porticoccus litoralis (assembly GCF_030676955.1). Classification (NCBI taxonomy): domain Bacteria; kingdom Pseudomonadati; phylum Pseudomonadota; class Gammaproteobacteria; order Cellvibrionales; family Porticoccaceae; genus Porticoccus; species Porticoccus litoralis. Next base: position 272,264 of record NZ_JAUUUU010000003.1, read on the forward strand.
GCAGATATTATCAACCAGCCGACCGGCTGACGAAGTATTGGTAGCTACCCTAGTTCAAGCGCACCACGAGTTGCTGGGCATGGTGGATGCGGTTGCTGCAAACCAGGATCTGACACCCTGCTCCGATTCACTGCAGCAGGCTTTATCTGATATTGCTACTCAGCCACCGACACCGGCTATCAGTGAAGCGGGTGAGGCACCTCTGGATATCTCCGAGATGTTCCAAGAGAAGGTTGTTACTTTGACCGAGGTCGAGCCGCAAATTGAGGCCGGCATGACACCGGAGCCGGTTGCCTACTCCCCTGTTGAAGAAAACGACGAAGTGTTGGAAGAGCCACAGGAATTCGCACCAGAGTCCGCGGAGGTTTCTCCACCTGTCTCCGAGGCTGAACTTGAGCAGGCTGCGGATAGTGTTCATGAAGATATCAACGAAACCATAGAGGAGCCTCAAACTTCTCCTCAGTGGTTTGAAGCATCACAGCCAGTTTCCGATGCCGAGTCAGAGCAAGTTGCCGAGACCCCTGTTGAAGAGGCCAATCTATCTGAGGAATTGCCCGCTGAAACCCAGGATCTGTCTGAGAGCAGTGAACTACCTGCGGGCGAAGCCGATCAGGAGGCTGCGGCTACCGATGAATTCCAGGTGGTTGCAATCAACCGGCAAGATATTGACCTGGAAATCCTGGAAATTTTCATCAGTGAAGCAGATGAATTACTGGAAGATATTGACCGGGGCCTGCAACAGTGGGCTCAGGATTGGCAGGATCAAGACAGCATCGAGTCCCTGAAAAGGGCGCTACACACCTTCAAGGGCGGGGCGCGAATGGCGAGCCTGCAGCAGCTTGGTGAGCTCAGCCACGATTTTGAAACCGAAATTCTCACCCTGGAAAGTCATCGAGACCAACTCAACGAGGATGTTTTCCGAGGACTGATGCGTCGTCAGGATCACCTGTTGGCAGCACTGACGGCTGCCCGGCAGTTGTTTGCCGAAGCAGGGTCGGCAGCGCCGCAGCCGGAGTCCGTCACCGAATCCCCAGTTCCGCTGGTAACAGAAGTTCAGGAAACATTGCCAGAGTCGGATCAATCCTCGGCAGAGGACAGCTTTGCCGAAATACACCCTGAGGTATTTGCCGAGCCAGCGCCTGAGAGTTCGATTTCCGATGCGCTGTTGCCGGAAATTATCGAACCTGTCGCGCCTCAGCAACAGCGGCAGCTAACGGGTCAGCAGGATACGATCAAGGTCTCGGCGCCACTGTTGGAAAGCCTGGTAAACCTCACTGGAGAAACCAGTATTTCCCGTGGTCGAGCGGAGCAACAGGTTAACGATTTTGCCTATACGCTGGATGAAATGCAGTCCACCATCGCTCGTCTCAAGGACCAGGTGCGCCGTATTGGCATGGAAACGGAAGCCCACATGATGTTCCGCCAGGAACAGCTGGAAGCGCTGAATACCCCCGAGGGTTTTGACCCTCTGGAAATGGACCGCTATTCCCACTTACAGCAATTGTCTCAGTCACTGCTTGAGTCTACTTACGACCTGCAGGACCTCAAGGAAACCCTCGCAGAAAAAGCCCGGGGTGCTGAATCACATCTGATAGGGCAAGCACGCATTGTCACAGACTTGCAGGAGCGGCTGATGCGCATGCGCCTGGTGCCGTTCACTCGGATCGTACCCAGACTGCGCCGCATCGTGCGCCAGGTTAGCGATGAGCTGGGCAAGAAAGTGGACCTGAAGCTGGTCAACATCGACGGGGAAATGGACCGCTCGGTGATGGAACAGATGCTGGCACCACTGGAGCATATGATCCGCAACTCCATCGACCATGGCATGGAGCCCGGAGCAGAGCGCCTGGCTGCGGGTAAGCCGGAAACCGGCACCATCTTCGTGGGGTTGGTGCGTGAGGGCGGTGATATCCTGTTGCAGCTGTCCGACGATGGCCGCGGGTTGAACACCGAGGCCATTCGCCAGCGAGCGATAGAACGTGAGCTGATTGCGGTGGACAACAGTCTCGAAGACCAGGATATCATCCAGTTTATCTTTGAACCGGGGTTCACCACCGCCGAAAAAGTCTCCCAGGTGTCCGGGCGCGGCGTCGGCATGGATGTGGTCAACAGCCAGGTCCGTGAACTGGGCGGCACCATCCAGATTCATTCACACCCGGGTCAGGGCACAGAGTTTATTATCCGGTTGCCGTTCACCGTTTCCGTCAACCGCGCGTTGATGATCGAAATGTACGGGGAGCTTTACGCCCTGCCATTGAGCAGTGTCGATGGTGTGGTTCGTATGAGCCCCAGCGAGCTGGAGCAATACTACCGTCACCCGGACTCACGACTCGAGTATGCCGGTGAGCAGTATGAAGTGCGCTATCTAGGCAGTCTGATCAAGGAGGGTGCGGCTCCCCGCATTGATACCTCGCTACAATCGGTATTTATGGTGCTTGTGCACTCGGAAACCCGCCGCTATGCGGTGCAGGTTGACGGCCTGGCAGGCAGTGCTGAAATTGTGGCGAAAAGTCTCGGGTTGCCCTTCAGTAAGGTGCCGGGACTGTCCGGTGCGACGCTGATGGGCGACGGTCGCGTGGTGATTATTCTCGACATGCTGGGACTGCTACGTGCCGAAGTGGTGGCGAGAGCAGGGGTCGAAGTACACGACTCCAAACAGGAGCGCGATCAGTCCAGCGCCATCTGCGCCATGGTGGTAGATGACTCTGTGACCGTGCGCAAGGTCACCAGCCGGTTCCTGGAACGGGAAGGTTTCGAAGTGCTGACGGCGCGGGACGGGGTCGAGGCCATGAAGTTGTTGGAAGATCGTCACCCCGACGTCATGCTGCTGGATATCGAGATGCCGCGCATGGATGGCTTCGAGGTGGCAAAGCGGGTCAAGGGCAGTAATACGTTGCGCTCTATACCCATCATCATGATCACCTCCCGCACCGGCGACAAACACCGTGACAGAGCCTTTGCCCTGGGCGTTGAACGTTATATGGGCAAACCCTATCAGGAAGATGAGCTGCTCACCGCCATGTCCGAAGTGATACAACTGGCCGAGCAATAAGTGCCTGGATAGAAAGCGGGGTTGGAGACTAGCCACATGAACGAGTTACAGACAGACAGCGGGTTACTGCAGACAGAGGTAGACAGCCTTTTTGTCTCCATTCAAGGGCACCGCCTGCTGGTACCGGCGGCTGGTGTTGCCGAAGTGGTTCAGCAGGTGGTCTGTGAGCCTGCTGACGAGCCAGACTGGTTGGTCGGCTGGATGGAATGGCGATTGCAACGCATTCCCCTGGTTTCCTTTGAGAGGCTGGGTGAAAACGGTGGCAGCCAGTCACCGGGTCGTATGGCGCTGGTGCTGCACGCCATGACCGATAACCAGAAATTCAATTTCTTTGCCTTGCAGATACAGGGTTTTCCACACTTGATGCGCATGACCCCCGCAGACCTGATGCAGGAAATGAGTACAGAGAGTCACCCCTTTGCGATCATGGCCGTGGCCATGGATAGCTGGCAGGCATTGATTCCGGACCTGGAAAAGTTGGAACACTACCTTTCCGAACAGCTTTACCCCTGAGATTGACAGACAAAGACCGCTTGCCCTCCGCCGCTACTTGGATCGCAGAAGTGCTATGCTTACCGAGAACCCTGCAAGGCGGGGGTCGTTTCACAAACAAGCCATACTTTGCGATGCCGCCTGCAGGTGATAGAGTTAGTCGGAAGATCAACCGATCTCCTCTCCCCTTCCCGCTCCTGGTACAACCTTTTTCCTAGGGTGAACGTATGTCCGAAAAGAGCAAAAAGTCTGCAGCACAGATTCAGGAAGAGCTGCTGGCTAAAGCGATCGAGAACACTGTTGCGCTCAATCCTCTGGTGGGCGTTAGTACGGATGACATCAAAAGCGCGGTGAAAAAAACCGCGAAGCAGGCCGCCGCGCAGCCGTCAAAAGTATTGCGCTACAGCAAGCGCTTCGGGCGGCGGGTCGCCGATATTTTGAAAGGCACGGACGAGTATGATGATGCCATCAAGGACCGTCGTTTTTCCGATCCCTCCTGGGAAGAAAATGTTATCTACCGAAAACTGAAACAGGCGTATTTTGCCTGGGATGAATCCCTGGACGAGCTGGTGGATGATCTTGATCTGGATGGGCTGGATCTGCGCCGGGCCAAGTTCGTCAAGGAAGTGCTGACCACCTCCATGTCACCCACCAATTTTCTGCTGGGCAACCCTAAGGCACTGCGCAAAGTGGTTGAGACCAAAGGCAACAGTCTGATCAAGGGACTGAAAAACTACGTTAACGATCTGCAGCACAACCACGGCATGCCTTCCCAGGTGGATAAAAGCAAATTCCGTGTGGGCGTCAATCTGGCTACCACGGAAGGGTCCGTGGTGTACCGCAATGAGCAGTTGGAACTCATCCAGTACCGCCCCCGTACATCAAAGGTGTATCGCCGCCCGCTGTTAATTGTCCCGCCGCAGATCAACAAGTTCTACATTTACGACCTGACACCGGAGAAGAGTTTCTTCCGTTTCTGTCTTGAGCAGGGTTTTCAGGTGTTTGTGATCAGCTGGCGCAATCCGGTGGCGGAAAACCGCGATTGGGGGCTGGATGAGTACGTCACTGCCGCCAGTCAGGCCATCGGTGTCATTCTCGACATCACCCGCAGTAAAGACCTCAACGTGGTGGGAGCCTGCGCTGGAGGTATCACCTCTTCGATCCTGTCGTCCTACCTGAAGGAGACAGGCCGCAATGTGGTCAACAGTCTGAGCTTGTCGGTGTGCATGTTGAGCATGAAATCAAAGGACACGGAAATGAGCGTGTTCACGTCGCCATCATCACTGCAGGCAGCCCGTATCCGCTCCCGCGAGAAAGGTGTGCTGGAAGGCCCTGAGCTATCCCGTGTGTTCAACTGGATGCGTCCCAACGACCTGGTCTGGAACTATCACGTCAACAATTACCTGATGGGAGAAGCGCCCCCGGCGTTTGATATTCTGTTCTGGAACAGTGATTCCACCAACTTGCCGGCCCAGCTGCACTGTGATTTCCTCGACCTGTTTGAGCATAACCTGCTGGAAGAGGGGGAGATGGAAGTACTCGACACCACCATCAACCTGCGCACGCTGGATTGCGACAAATATGTCACGGCGGGGCTGTCCGACCACATCACTCCCTGGAAAGTCTGCTATCAGACGACCCAGTTCGTCGGTGGCAATATCAAATTTGTGCTCAGTTCCAGCGGTCATATCCAGAGTCTGGTGAATCCCCCCGGAAACACCCGGGCAAGGTACTACTGCAATGAAGAGTTGCCCGAATCGCCCGATATTTGGCTGGAGCATGCCGAGCAGCTCGAAGGCTCCTGGTGGACCGACTGGTCAGAGTGGCTAAAAGAGCGCTCCGGAGAACGGAAAACGGCACCGCGCAATCTGGGTAATCGCAATTACCCTACCATGGAGGCTGCCCCGGGCACCTATGTCTACAGCTGAAATGATCCTTGATGAGGTTCAGGATGCACCACATATTGCCAGTGGACTGGAGATCTACTGGCTGACTATCATGGGATTGAATATCCGCGTGGGTATTCGCCGTGGTTTGCGGCAGGGCAAACCCCTGCTGCTGCTCAATGGTATTGGCGCCAGTCTCGAAGTGCTGGAATCCTTTATCAATGCCATGGAAGGGACGGAAATCATTATTTTTGATATGCCCGGAGCCGGAAAATCTGACACCCAGACCTTACCTTGGCTTATGCGTACCTATGCCAAGCTGACGGCAACACTGCTGGATCAGCTCGGTTACACCACCGTGGACGTACTGGGTTTGTCCTGGGGCGGGGCGCTGGCCCAACAGTTTGCCAAGCAATACCCCAATCGCTGCAATAAACTGGTGCTTTGCGCCACCGGTTCCGGGTCCTCCATGTTTCCAGGAAAGCCCGGCACGCTGTTAAGAATGATGAGTCCACGACGCTATCTGGACAAACAGTACATGGCGAAAATTGCCGGGGATCTGTATGGCGGGCGCATGCGATCTGATCCGGCCATGGTGGAAGAACACGCTGGCAAGGTACAGAGCACCAGCAGCCGGGGCTACTATTACCAGGTGCTGGCGTTGGCGACCTGGTCCAGTCTTCACTGGTTGCACCGCATAACCTCGCCGACACTGATTATTCACGGCACCGATGACCCCATTATCCCCCCGGTCAACGCACGCATTATGGCCAGTCGCATTCCCAATGCGGAGCTGTGGCTAATGGACTGCGGACACCTGTTTATGCTCACCATGGCCGACGTTGTCTCCCCCGAAATTATCAACTTTCTGCGCCGATAGCCGTAGTTGTCACGTTCTTGCCATGATCTCCCGATAAAAATTTCTCCCTGTGCAGGCAATAATTCCTCGTATTTTCTGCTGTTGTTGATTGAACAAGGATTCCCCCATGAATGAATTGCCCCGTGGTCTTTCCAATTGGTACACCATTACTCAGCAGCAGATTGACCAGTTTGCCGATGCCACCTACGACCATCAGTACCTGCATGTGGATAGGGAAAAAGCCGCAGCAGGCCCCTTTGGCAAAACCATTGCCCACGGCTTCCTGTACCTGTCCATGGTTTCCCACATGATGCTGGATGATTTGTTGGCGATCATTGGCGAGGGCACCGTACTGAATTACGGCGTCAACCGCCTGCGTTTCGTGTCGCCGGTGACAGTGGATAGTCGAATCCGCCTCCATTGGCAGGTGACCTCAACGGAAACCCAGGGAGAGGGAACCCGGTATACGGTGGATCTGCTGATGGAAATCGAGGGCAGTGACAAGCCGGCCATGGCTGCTGAATGGTTGCTGTACATACTCTAAGTGGTCACGGTTCCACCCTGAAAAAATCCCCTTGACGAACATCGCTGTCAGCACAGATAGTGGTTTCCGCATGGAAAGCCGCCAGCTAGACTAAGGTTATGGCTTTCCTTTTCCCTTTCATTCAGGAACACACGTCATGGACCCGCTAAAGTACCGTGCCGGGGTAACCGACGACCAGTTCAACGCCCACTGGATGCCGTTCACCGGTAACAGAGAATTCAAACAGAACCCGCGCATGATCGTGTCGGCGGAAGGTACCTGGTACACCAGTGCCGATGGCCGTCAAATCTACGATGGCTTGTCCGGGTTATGGACCTGCGGGGCGGGCCACTGTCGTACAGAAATTGCCGAGGCTGTCAGTCGCCAGCTCTCTTCGCTGGATTATTCGCCCGGCTTCCAGTTTGGCCAGCCGCTGTCTTTCCAGCTTGCCGAACGCATTACCGGGTTTATGCCCGAGGGCTTGAATCGCGTGTTCTTCACGGACTCCGGATCAGAGAGTGCGGATACTGCCCTGAAGATGGCTCGCGCCTACTGGCGCAAGAAAGGGCAGGGAACAAAAACCCGGCTGATCGGCCGCGCCAAGGCCTATCACGGCGTGAATTTTGGTGGCATCAGCGTTGGCGGCATTGTTGGCAACCGCATGCTTTATGGTCAGGGAGTGGAGGCCGATCATCTGCCCCACACCTTGTTGCCAGAAAATGCGTTCAGTCGCGGCATGCCGGAGAACGGCGCATACCTTGCCGATGAACTTTTAAACCTGATTGCCCTGCACGATGCCTCCACCATCGCTGCCGTGATTATCGAGCCCATGGCGGGCTCGGCGGGGGTGTTGCCACCGCCGGTGGGCTATTTGGAACGTATTCGCGAGATCTGCGATCAGCACGATATCCTGTTAATTTTCGATGAAGTGATCACCGGCCTCGGTCGCCTCGGAGCGCCCACAGCGGCAGAGTTGTTTGGCGTGGTGCCGGATATCCTCAACCTGGCCAAGCAGCTTACCAATGGCGCAATACCCATGGGCGCTGTGGTAGTGAAACAGGAAATCTATGACACCTTTATGGAGCAGGGGGGCCCCGATTACATGGTGGAATTCCCCCACGGTTACACCTATTCCGGTCACCCGGTGGCCTGTGCTGCGGGGCTGGCTGCCCTGGATATTCTTGAGCGGGAAAACTTGTTTGAGCGGGTTAAAACCCTGGCGCCGGTGCTGGAATCGAAAATTCATAGCCTGAAAGGCACGAAACATGTCGTGGATATTCGCAACTTCGGCCTGGCGGCGGGTATCACCATTGCAGCGGTACCGGGCGAACCCCTGAAGCGCCCCTGGCAGATTGGTATGAAATGCTGGGAGAAGGGATTTTACGTTCGCTTTGGCGGTGACACCGTGCAGCTGGGGCCACAATTTATGGCTACCGAAGCAGAGCTGGATTCACTGGTTAATGCACTGGGTGAAGCTATTAATGAAACCGAGTAAACAGGAACATGACAGCTAAACAGCAGTTAAACATCGAGGAAATTGCCCACTGGATAAATGGCTCAGTGGTGAAGGGCGGCGGTCGCAGTCAACCGGTTTACAACCCGGCCACCGGAGACGTCATCTCCCATGTTTCCCTGGCAGACAGGGCCGTGGTCGAACAGGCCATTGCCGCTGCCGAAGCAGCCTTTCCCGCCTGGCGCGATACTCCGCCGGTGAAGCGCGCCCAGGTGATGTTCCGTTTCAAGACGTTACTTGAGCAGCACAGCGAACGCATCGTCGCCGCCATTACCCAGCAGCACGGTAAGGTGTTGCATGATGCCGCGGGAGAACTCGGGCGCGGTATTGAAGTGGTGGACTACGCCTGCGGTGCACCGCAGTTGCTGAAAGGGGAACACAGCAAGAATGTCGGTGCTGGTATCGACAGCTGGAATGAGCAGCAACCGCTGGGGGTGGTGGCGGGCATCACCCCGTTCAACTTCCCCGCCATGGTGCCCATGTGGATGTTTCCCATGGCTATCGTTTGTGGCAACTGCTTCGTGCTGAAACCCTCCGAGCGCGACCCCGCCCCGGCGCTGATACTGGCAGAACTACTCAAGGAAGCGGGCCTTCCGGATGGTGTTTTTAACGTGGTGAATGGTGACCGCGAGGCGGTGGATACCCTGTTACATGATGCCCGTGTTCAGGCCATCAGCTTTGTCGGCTCCACCCCGGTGGCAGAAAGCATTTACCGAACGGCTACCGCCAATGGCAAACGTGTGCAGGCCCTGGGTGGTGCAAAAAACCATGCCGTCGTCATGCCGGATGCTGACCTCGACAACGCTGTCAGCGCCCTGATGGGTGCCGCCTACGGTTCCTGTGGAGAGCGCTGCATGGCTATCTCCGTAGCGGTGGCGGTTGGCGATGACGTGGCAGATCAGTTAGTCGCCAAACTGCAAAAACAGCTGGGCGTACTCAAAGTGGGGCCGGGCAGCGATAACAGCAACGACATGGGACCACTGATCACCGCCGAACACCTGGCCCGGGTTCGTAGTTACGTTGACCTTGGTCTGCAAGAGGGTGCCGAACTGGTAGTGGATGGTCGCGGCCTGACTGTCCCTGGTAGTGAAAACGGATTTTTCCTGGGTGGTTGCCTGTTCGACAGAGTGACGCCAGAGATGCGCATTTACCGTGAGGAAATCTTTGGCCCGGTACTGTGCGTGGTGCGAGTGACCAGTCAGGAAGAGGCGATGGAACTGATTGATCGCCACGAATACGGTAACGGCACCTGTATTTTCACCCGCGACGGCGAAGCCGCACGCTATTTCACCGACCGTATTCAGGTGGGGATGGTAGGGGTCAATGTTCCGCTACCGGTACCGGTGGCCAGCCACAGTTTTGGCGGCTGGAAACGCTCCCTGTTCGGCGACCTTTACGCTTATGGCCCCGATGCTGTGCGTTTTTACACCCGCCGCAAAACCATCACCCAGCGCTGGCCTTCCAGCAGCGTGCGGGAAGGTGCCAAGTTTTCATTTCCCTGAACAGCCTTCCGCGCTGCCACTGAAGAGTTATTCGTTCAGTGCGTCACCTTGAGCTGGCACCTCTTCTCCACCTGATGAGGATTGGGCGTCCAGGTGAAGGGTAAATACCCTGAAGCAAAAAATGGTGGTGCAGGCAGAAATAATTGAGGCCAACAGGTTTGAGATAAAGGTATAAACAGTGCCGTTCAGGCCGACTGCTGCCACTAACCTTTCCAGAACAGCGAAAGGAATAATGATGGCCAGCGCAATCACCAGCAGACCGCCGAGAATTTTCCACTGGTATTCGCGGCTTTGCTCCCAGCTGGACTTGAAGGCATCCAGCGGAGCTTCTTCATGCAGTAGACAGTAAAACTCTGCAAAAGCCACGCGGGCAGCGACGATAAGCCCCGGCAAAATCAACAGCATGCATCCGCCCATTATGGCGAGACCCATCAGCAGGTAGAGCACCAGGAGTGGGAGCCAGAATTTCATCGATTGTTTGTAGTATTGGCCTACGTTCTGGTGTTCGTCTTTGATCACTGCGGCGAGAAAGAAAATCAATGCGCCCTGGTAAAGCGGGAAGGCAAAGAGTTCCAGTAACAGGGCGGGCCATAGGATCTGTGCTTCGTCATTGGAATAAAATCCAGCCGCCATACTGATTAGGTTCAGGGGTATCAACAGTGGCAACAACACCGCACAAAGGCCAATAAAATGGGTGGTGAAAAAATACCAGGTGTCCTTTAGAAGGGTAGAGAGGGAGAAGTCAGCGTGCTTGGTCATGTGCAGTCCTTGTCAGTTGTCATCAATTCCGTTACTCATCGCGTGAGTGATATAAGGCGTTTTGAAACGATCAGTACAAATTCTGCATGAATTTACCTCGCTTGCATAACCACAATACTATCGCCGGTAAAGATAAGAGCATGAAGGGCTTTGGCTGAATCCGGCCTAGAGGTAAACCGCACAAAAAAGGGTCCATATGGACCCTTTTTTATGGCTGCCAGAATGGCAGTTACCAACGCATCATCCGCCGCACAATGCCGTCATTGCGGAAGGCGTGGTAAATCGCGCCGCTCACGTGCACAGCAATAATGCCCAGCAATGCCCAGGCCACCCAGATATGAATTTCGCCCCAGAACTCGTTCAGTTCCTCGCTGGGGGCCGCAATGCGCGGGAATTCAATGGTCCACCAGTAAACCGTATCCCAGCGGGTGTGTGCCGATGACAGGTAACCGGTCACGCACACCGCCAGTATCAGCACATAAACGGCCACGTGGGCGGCGATGGCCGTTACGTTCATCCACGGCGTCATATCCGTTGAGTCAGGGGGTGCTGGCCGGTGTCGCAGGCGCACATACAGCAGCATAAAAACAACAATCACCAATGTGATGCCGATATTCTTATGCAGCTGGAAAGGGAACGCGCGGAACTGTAATTCCCGCGAGGGCAGCGGCAGCCCCATCATCCACCAGCTTGAAATAAATAAGAAGAAAATCGAAACAGCCAGCAACCAGTGCAGGGTGACCGCCGTTCTATTAAAGCCTTGTCTTTGCATAGCAGAGTCCGTTTATTATCGTTGTGGCAGTGGGTTGTTTATTGCGCTTCGGCTTCGGTGTGTCGGCCAGCCAACGCCCCGGCCACCAGCATAAGATGCAGAATAAACCACAGCAGAATTCCACCCAGGTAAACATCGCGCAGGGTGGGACCGGTATTCACCACAACAGCAAACTGCAACAGGTCGATGGCTGCCAGGCCGCCGAATACCACCAATGCTGCCTTCGACGCCCAGGGGGTGTAATTCACTAAAGCACCGCCAATGATAATGGAGCCAAACGCCAGCACTGTGCCAATGGCCGACAGGGTGATCTGTGCACTGGGGAACCAGTCCGGTGCCGACAGTGCAATGCCCCTCACATGTTGAATCAGGTACTCACACTCCGCCACGCTGATGCCTTCCTCTTCCAACTCTTCTTCCGGGCAATCGGGCTCTGGCATCACGCCATCTGCAGGCATGTTGTTGGTGATCACCACCTGTTTCATCACCTCGTTGCCATGCACGGCGGTCAGGAATACTCCGAGCATAATGGCCACTACCCCGAGGATACTGGCCCAGTGCGGCATAAAAGTTGTGTTGTTAGGGTTAGGCATGCAACACCTGTCCTTTTTTATAGTTAGTTAAGTTGCGCTTTCCATGGCCAAATCCCACGGCTGACAGGCTTTTCAGCTTTAGATCTGTATATTTAACAGATTAGACAACGCTAACAAGTTAGCACTATCAAAACGAGAAACAAACTGATCCTGACATCACCACTGACCTTTGCTCACCAGATTATCCATGGCAGAAAAAAATAACAAGGCAGCGTTGATACCCTGAATACGCCAAGTGTGAACTTCAGCCTGAAGCTTTCCACTCAAAGCCAGTGGTCGTTGCGATCCAGCGATCGTTCATATGAATATTGATAGCTAAAGCTCTCAGACTTGCTTCGGCAATGGGAAGACCAACTGTTTGACAACATCGTCCATAGAACGATCGCCATTGCCCGCTGCCTCGAGTTCGGCGGCGTCTAGAATCGACTGTTCATGTACGACCATTGAGTTTGCCAGTTGCTGGTATTCTGGAGGCGCCAACTCGGCGATCTGACGGTAGCGTTGCACAAATGGTTTGACGACTGTTGCCAGATGCCCCATTGCAGCCTCCCAATCCATGCCTTCAAAAGTTTGATAGAAATCATTTCCCTGATTACGCGACTCATCAAGCTCAATGAGGTCGAGACCGAGCTGCATAAGAGCCGGCCGGAGGCGAGCCTTGGCTTCGGTCTCGAGTTGAAGCAACGTTCCAAGCTTGTACAGTTGGTCTGCACTACCGTAGTGCTCGAGCATTCGAGAAAACAATACCTCGCCGATCACCTCACCTTGGTACAGCTCCACTAACCCGACCTTGAATTCCTGTAATGACATTTGATGTCTCCCTTCTGGTGTTACACGTCGGCCCACTGGAGCCTGTCACCATTCTTCTGTGGCTGAGGCTCTAACGCCAGCCGTAACCGGCGCATTTGCAGTGAGCGCAGCGAACGAAAAATGCGTCCGAGTTTACGGCATTGTTAGGGGTAATCTGCATCGGGCTTCAACGCCTGTGACACATAATTAATTAGCGAAATAGCTTTCAAACTGTTGATGTTGCTTCCGTAATCTAATGACTCTCCATGCAAAACCATATGCCTATTGAGTAGATTGAAACCCTCTTCTCGTTCATGCTCAGAAGCACTTATTGGTGTGCTGGCAGCCAGCGGGCTTAATAATGCTGCCTTGTATGTGTCTGCCGCTACTTGTTCAACATAAATCGCAGTTCGAGGCTTTTTATGTTTTTTTATGAATAAGTATTGATCTACCACTTCTTTACAAACCCCGTCTGTTTGCGCTAGCAACACAGGGATTGACAAGTAATATTCGCCGTTACGATGTGCTTTGATAGCGGAGCTGATGATATGCGACCTATGGGGAAACTGAGCAGTAATTGTTTTTTCAATTTCATCCAGTTGACTTTCAAAATACTCTACTAGAGCCTCCTCAACCTCCTCAATTTCACCGCTGGATATTGCCTTCTTAATTTCCCAAAGACTTGGTAGTGGCATATTAAAATCTAAATACCAACCGTGCTGAGCAAGTAAAAGTAGAGCTTCTTGAATTTTTGGAGGCAACTCTCTAAAAGAGCGCTGCAATTCCTCAAAGGCTGGACTAATAATGCCACTGAGAGATTTTTGGTATTGTTCAATTTGTTTTGTAAAAGGGTTTAAGTCTGGCAACTGATAGTTGGGTAACTTTATACTTTCGAAGGCTTTTTGAAGTTTTCTTTGCTCCTCTAGGAAGGGGTCTATTGGTGATTTGAGAGCTTTTTGCAGTTCAAGAGTTGGGCGCAAGGCTTTTTCTATCGCCTTCTGCGCTTCCATAACTGGCCCTAACTGGCCATGTAATCGATTAGATATTTGCTTCCATTGTTTCAGGAGCTTTTCAAAATCGTCCATCCCGTTTCCTTTCATTGCCTAGAACCCTAATTGACCCCTAACAGTCTGTTAATGAGGCCTTCGGCCTCATAATCATTATTATCGGGGGGCCCTTATAATAAGTTATCGGGGCAATGCCGGGTTTCTCTATCGCAATGATATTAAAAGAATAATTATGTTTCCCCTCGTTTGGGATCAGGATTATCAGGGCATTTTTCTGCCTGATATTAAAAAAAGACTGGGATGGGGTGAAAACTGTGTTGGGGGAGGTTGAATAGCCCACGATAGCGCTTCCTTTGCGTTCAATGCGTCCTTGTTTGGCGTCTGCACAGTATTCCATTGCAGGTGTTGAGAGGCAATCTCACAACAGACCCAGAATAGGCTCAATGCGCACTAAACAACTTTGCCCTCACTGTCTCCCGGTATTTCATGGGCGAGGTGCCAAATTGGCGATGGAAGATTTTGCTGAACGCCGCCGCATCCTGGTAGCCGCAGTGAACAGCAATTTCCGAGATCGATAAATTCGATTTCTGTAAAAGCTCCCGGGCGTTGTTAAGGCGGGTGCGCTGTAAATATTGCAGCGGGGTTTTGCCAAGGGCGTTTTTAAAGCGCCGGTCGAAGGTGCGCATGCTGAAGCCGAACTGTTTGGCCACGTCGCTGATTTTGATGGGCTTGCTGAAGTTGTCTTCGAACCAGATTTGCGCCTGCACCACCTGTTCGTCCGGGTGATATTCCACGTTGTCCGAAAAATAGCTGGTGGGTTCAAAGGAGCTGCGGATTTCGTGAAAGAAGTTGCGCTCCACCTGGGTGGCAGCGTGGCGACCGTAAAGCCGAGCCACAAGGTGCACCATCAGTTCTGCCATGGCGTTCACGCTGGCGGCGCAATACAGGTTGCCTGCCTGGGTGATGAAGTACTGGCGCTTCAGGTCCACCGCCGGGTAGTCCTTCTGGAACTGGTCGAAGTAATGCCAGTGGGTGGTGGCGGGCTGGTTGTCCAGCAATCCCGCCTCCGCTAGAAAACAGACCCCGGTACCAACGGCGATCATCACTGCGCCCTGTTTTGCCTGCCGTTGCAGCCAGGGTACGTAGGCGCGGTATTTTTTCAGGGCTGGTCGCGGGTTGCGCCACAGGGCGGGCAGACAGACGATATCGCAGTGTTCAATTTCGTCCACGGTAGCAAAGGGCTGAATGGCAAAACCGGAGGGGGAGTCCACCGGTTCCCGGTCGATGGACAGGGTGCAGGCGGCTATGGTTTTTGCCTCGGGGTTAATGGCGCGCTCGGCAGCCTCTGCGGTACGCAGCATTTCTACGGGAAGTGTAGCGCTGGTGCCGAGCAGGTTGTGGTACAGCAGAGTGCAAACCTGTAGAGGTTTTGGTGGATTAATGGGTTTTTTGGCCATAATGGGAAAATATATGGCCATAATGAACAAAAATCAATGACGGATGATTGATAGACTGCGTCAATCAATTGATTCATGCAGTTCTACAGGACCCCGTTTCCTATGCAAGCTTTACCCGTTATTGTCGGTTTTGGTGGCTACAATGCCGCCGGTCGCAGCTCTTCCCACCAGGCGTTTCGCCGCATGGTGCTGGATTCCCTTCCGGCACAAGAGCGTGAAGAAACCATTGCCGCGCTGGCCTGCCTGATGTCGCTAGTGAGCTGGGACGGTGAATGCTACCGGGATGGCGATGGCAATAGCCTCGACCTTGCTGCTGTAGCGGCCAAATATGCCGGACAGGTGCTCGACGGAACCCTGATCCGCCGTCTTGAAACTTCTCTCTATGATCCCGACCAGGTGCTGGCTCACAAACGTGTGAAGGTGCAGCCGGGTGACGATGGCCAGGTCAGTTTCAAGCTGGGTCGCCGCGATATGCCGGGAAAAGTCCCTGGCCACTGGCAGGTAGAACCCGAAAACGGCAGCTTCGAGGTGCGCAGCAAGGATAACGGTGAATTCCTGGTTCCTGTATACGATAGCCAGGCTGCTCAGGCCGCCGGTCAACTGCCTTCCGGTTTTGATCCTGCCGAACAATACAATTCCCGTTTTCATCCCCGTGGTCTGCAAATGGCCCTGCTCGGTGCCAGCGATGCGCTGCATTCCGTAGGCGTGCCCTGGGAAACCATTGCCGCTTCGGTGCACCCGGATGAAATTGGTGTTTACGGTTCCAGCGTGTTCGGTCAGTGTGGCCCCGAGGGTTTTGGTGGCCTGCTGCAAAACCGTCTCAAGGGTGAGCGCACTACCTCCAAGCAGCTGGCGCTGGGTCTGAATACCATGCCAGCAGATTTTGTGAATGCCTATGTGCTGGGCAGTGTTGGCCACACCGAGGCCATCACCGGTGCCTGTGCGTCGTTTCTGTACGTGTTGCAGGCAGCGGTCAAGGATATTCGCAGTGGTCGCCGCCGGGTGGCCATCGTTGGCAATGCCGAGGCCAGCCTGACACCGGAAATTTTCGAAGGCTTCACCAATATGGGTGCTCTGGGTACCGATGAGGGGCTCTGTAAGCTCGACGGCTCCAGTATCCCCAACTGGCGACGTGCCAGTCGCCCCTTTGGTGACAACTGCGGCTTTACCCTGGCGGAGGGCACCCAGTTTGTGGTGCTGATGGACGATGCCCTGGCGATGGAGCTGGGTGCCGATATTCACGGTGCCGTGTCCGATGTGTTTATTAACGCAGATGGCCTGAAAAAATCTATTTCCGCCCCCGGTGCCGGTAACTACGTGTCATTTGCCAAGGCGGTGGCTTCCGCCGTGGCGGCCTTCGGTGAAGAGGTGGTTCGAGAGCACAGTTTTATCCATGCCCACGGTTCCAGCACGCCAGCCAACCGGGTTACCGAGTCGGAAATATTTGATGCGGTGGCAGGGGCGTTTGGCGTATCCGATTGGCCGGTGGCCGCGGTGAAGTCCTATGTGGGCCACACCATTTCTTCCGCCAGCGGCGATCAGATGATGGCGGCGTTGGGCACCTTTAAATACCAGCTGATACCCGGTATCAAAACCATTGATGCCGTCGCCGAGGATGTGCACCAGAAACATCTTAGCTATCCGCTGCAGGATCTGGATACCAGCGAGCGCGGCATGGAGCTGGCCTTTATCAACTCCAAGGGTTTCGGCGGCAACAATGCCACCGCGGTAGTGGTAGCACCCCAGAAAGTTGAGGTCATGCTGGCCCGCCGTTATGGCGATGCCATGGCGCAATACCAGAAACAGCGCGAAAAAACCCGTGAGGCCGCAGCTGACTATGCCGCCAGGGCGGATCGCGGTCAGTTGGATGTCATCTACCGCTTTGGCGAGCCAGTGATTGAGGAAAATGGCATCAAAATTACCCGTCAGGGCATGTCTGTGCCGGGTTATGAGCTTGATGTGGTGTTCGATCAGGCCAATCCCTGGCCGGATATGGCGTAACGCCGTCATTCAAAATCGGCTTGTTTGCTGGCCGCTGGCATCAGCGGCCGGGCTCAGCGGGCAATTCAATGTGACCCCGAGAGACTGGCGGGTCGGAATTTATTTTTTCCTGTTCTAGAATTGTCTTTTCACGTTCATATTTTTTTGTGAAAGTGGCGCCCCCCTGCGATTTGTCTCAGACTGCAGCGGGTAACAATTTTGCCGTTGTGGCTCGGGTTCGGAGACTGGTTTCTCCGGATGGTGGTACTACTCTTCTATCTGTTTTTCTGGGGGTACTTATCATGAACAGGATGATGACGTTTTTTCTGCCACTGCCGCCTGCCGGCGTGGACAACCCGGGGATACAGCATTGAATGCCCCCGAGCAAAAAGGGTGGAGTACAGCTGATTCAGCCATTCTCTACGGCGTCAACGATTGGGGTGCCGGTTATTTCGACCTGAATGACAGGGGCGAAATGTCGGTGCTGATTCCCCGCAAAAAGCGCCCCCTGAGCATATCCCTGATGGATATCGTCGCCGGTCTGGAAGATCGCGGCCATGCCATGCCCGTGCTGCTGCGCATTGAAAACCTGCTGGACGATCGCATCGCCTGCCTCAACGAGAGCTTTGCCGCGGCCATCAAACAGCAGGGCTATCGAGGCGAGTACCGCGGCGTGTTCCCCATCAAGGTGAACCAGCAGTGTCACGTGGTGGAGGAAATTGCCAAATACGGTGGTCAGTATCACCACGGCCTGGAGGCGGGCAGCAAGGCGGAGCTGATTATCGCCATGTCCCACTTGCGGGACCGCGAAGCCTGTATTGTCTGTAATGGCTACAAGGATGCGGAATTTATCGAGCTGGGTTTGCACGCGCGCAAACTCGGCCTGAAATGCTTTTTCGTGATCGAGACACCCTCGGAACTCGCCATCATTCTGGAACAGAGCAAGCGACTCGGCATTGAGCCGCTGATCGGTGTGCGCGTGAAACTGGCTGCCAAGGTGGAAGGCCACTGGTTTGAAGACAGCGGTGAACGCTCGCTGTTTGGCCTGACTATTACCCAGCTGATTGAGGTGGTGGACCAGCTGCGCGAAGCGGACATGCTGCATTGCCTGCAATTGATGCACTATCACATCGGTTCACAGATCCCCAATATCCGCAATATTCGCGACGGGGTACAGGAAGCCTGCCGCTATTTTGTGGACCTGGTGAAGGAGGGTGCGCCCCTCGGTTACCTCGACCTCGGCGGCGGCCTGGCGGTGGATTACACCGGCGCCAACACCAACGAAACCCACAGCAAGAACTACTCTCTGGAAGAGTACTGTGTGGACATCGTCGAGACCATCAGCGAGGCGCTGGACAGTTACGATGTGCCTCACCCGACCATCATTACCGAGTCGGGCAGGGCTACGGTCGCCTATTCGTCCTTGCTGCTGTTCAATATTCTCGATGTCAGCTATTTCAAATCCAACGGTCTGCCTGAGGCTCTGCCCGAAGATTGTGCGGAGTCCCTGACCAACCTGTGGGCGACACTCGACCTGCTGGGTGAAGACAATGTTCAGGAGTGCTGCAACGACGCGGCCCACTATCGTGAGGAAATGCGCCGTATGTTCCGTCAGGGGCAGGCAACCTTGCGTGAGCTGGCACTGGCGGAAAATCTCTACCTGGAAATTCTGCAACGGACCCGTCAGCTGTTGCCGAAGTTACGGCGTATTCCTCCGGAACTACAAAACCTCGACGAGGCACTAGCCGATATTTACTACGGTAATTTCAGTTTGTTCCAGTCGCTGCCGGATTCCTGGGCCATTGACCAGATTTTTCCGATCATGCCCATTCACCGACTGGATGAAGAGCCCAAAAACAAGGCGGTGATCGCCGACCTGACCTGTGATTCCGACGGCAAGCTGGACCTGTTTGCCAATGCCGACGGGGAAACCCGCACGCTGCCCCTGCACGATCTGAAAGAGGGTGAGGAATATTACCTGGGGGTTTTCCTGGTGGGTGCTTACCAGGAAACGTTGGGTGATTTGCACAACCTGTTTGGCGATACTCACGTGGTCAGTGTGCGCATTGATGGTGATGGCGACTTTGAATTTGTGGAAGAAATCCAGGGCGACACTATCGGTGACGTACTCAGCTACGTAGAGTACAACCCCAAGGAGCTGTACGAGCAGTTCCGGGTGGGCGCCGAGGCGGCGGTCAAGTCCGGTAATATCAGTGTCACAGAACGTCGTAAGATGTTGCAGACATTCAGTAATAGTCTGAACGGTTACACTTATTTCGAGCGAGATTAAAAGGGTGTTTTTTCGTGATGGCTTCCGTGCACTCACAAAAAATTCATCATTTTTAAATTAATCCTTAGTTATTGAAGGAATCAGTTATGGCAAAAGTACTGATTATTGGTGCCGGCGGTGTCGGTGGCGTGGTAACCCACAAGTGTGCACAACTTACCGAGGTGTTTGAGGAGATCGTGCTGGCCAGTCGCACCGAGGAAAAGTGCCGACACATCGCCGCTCAACTGGATCGTCCCATTGAGACTGCCCAGGTGGATGCCGATAACGTGCCGGAGCTGGTGGCGCTGATTAATCGCGTCAAGCCGGACCTGGTGATCAACGTGGCGCTGCCCTACCAGGATCTGACCATTATGGACGCTTGCCTGGAAGCGGGCGTCAACTACCTGGATACCGCCAACTACGAGCCGCTGGATACCGCCAAGTTCGAGTACAGCTGGCAGTGGGCCTACCAGGACAAGTTCAAGGAAGCAGGGCTGATGGCGCTGCTGGGTTCCGGCTTTGATCCCGGCGCCACCAACGTGTTCACTGCGTACATCGCCAAGCACTACTTCGATGAAATCCATACGCTGGACATTATTGACGTTAATGGCGGCGACCACGGTTACCCGTTTGCCACCAACTTCAACCCGGAAATCAATATCCGCGAAGTGACCGCCGAGTGCCGTCACTGGGAAAACGGTGAGTTTGTTACCACCCCGGCGATGTCCACCAAGCAGTCCTTCACCTGCCCGGACGGAGTGGGTACTTACAACATCTACCGCATGTACCACGAAGAGCTGGAGTCGCTGGTGAAAAATTTCCCCAGCCTGAAACGCGCCCAGTTTTGGATGAGCTTCGGCGAAAGCTACCTGAAGCACCTGGAAGTGCTGGGCAATGTGGGCATGACCGGCATCGAACCGGTGGAATTCAATGGCCAGCAGATTGTGCCGATTCAGTTCCTGAAGCGCCTGCTGCCTGACCCGGCCAGCCTCGGTCCGCGCACCAAGGGCAAAACCTGTATCGGTTGCGTGGTAACAGGCGTGAAAGACGGCAAACCGAAAACTGTTTACCTGTACAACATCTGCGATCACCAGGCATGTTATGCCGAGGTTCAGTCCCAGGCGATTTCCTACACCACCGGCGTGCCGGCCATGATCGGCGCCAAGATGATGCTGGAAGGCAAGTGGCAACAGGCTGGTGTCTGGAACATGGAGCAGATGGACCCCGATCCGTTCATGGAAGACATGAACAAATACGGTCTGCCCTGGGCAGTAATCGAAGAACCCGGTTTCGACCTGGTCTGATTCGGAAAGAACCCATTGGCTAACAATCCCTTTGACGGCTTTGATGCCCGCCGCGTGCCTTCGCCCTGTTTTGTGGTGGACGAGGCCGCGGTGGAACGCAACCTGCAGATTCTTCACCGCGTGCAGGAGGAGAGCGGCGCCAAAGTGCTGGCGGCGCTAAAGGCATTTTCCATGTGGAGCCTGGCACCGTTGGTGTCGAAATACCTGTCTGGCACCTGTGCCAGTGGTCTGCATGAGGCGCGTCTGGGGTATGAGGAGTATGGCGGTGAAGTACATGTGTTCTCCGCGGCCTACACTGAACACGACCTGGCAGAAATCCTCAAGATCGCTGACCACGTGGTGTTCAACTCCTTTGGTCAGTGGCAGCGCTTTCAGCCGCTGTTGCAGCAGGCGAAACAGGAAAGACCGCATTTAAAGTATGGTCTGCGGATTAACCCCCGCCACTCCGAGGGCGAGGTCGCCATTTACGACCCCTGTGCGCCCTGTTCGCGGCTGGGTATCCCTCTGTCGCAATTCGAGGGTGAGTCACTTGAGGGCATCAGCGGCCTGCATTTCCATACCCTCTGCGAACAGGATGTGGAGCCGTTGAAGCGCACGCTGGCAGCTGTTGAGGCGCAATTCGGCGACGTGCTGCATACCATGGAATGGGTCAATTTCGGCGGCGGCCACCACATTACCCGACCAGATTACCAGGTGGATGAGTTAATCGAGCTGGTGAAAACCTTTAGTGCCAAATACAACGTGCAGGTATTCCTGGAGCCCGGCGAGGCGATTGCTATTCATACTGGCGTGCTGGTCACCGAGGTGCTCGACCTGACCTGGAACGATATGGATCTGGCGATTCTCGATACCTCTGCCACCTGTCATATGCCGGACACCCTGGAAATGCCCTATCGACCCCACGTGCTGGGGGCGGGTCAGCCCGAAGAAAAGGCCCATACTTACCGTCTCGGTGGCATGACTTGCCTGGCGGGGGATGTCATTGACGATTACAGCTTTGACCAGCCCTTACAGGTGGGCCAGCGGTTAGTGTTTGACGACATGAGCCACTACACCATGGTGAAAACCAGTACCTTCAACGGCATTAATCTGCCCGCCATCGCCATCTGGAATTCCGAAACTGATGAATTGCGTGTGGTAAAGCAGTTCGGCTATGAAGATTTCAAACAACGGCTGAGCTAAGCTCGGTTGCACAGGCATTCAAAACAGCCCGGCGGGAAACCGTCGGGCTTTTTTTGTGGTGTGAGATTGTCAGAGGTGGCGGGCTTTCATCGGAGTTCTGATCAGGGCCATAGCCAGAATCAATAGGCCACCTTATTGCAATATGCGTCGCCGATGGCTACTTTTGAAGAACGTTATCAGTATCAAATATTAGATAAAGGAGTTCGAGTATGGCCAACGAAGGTTACCATGAGCCCATTGATGAATTGAGTAATGAAACCCGGGATATGCACCGGGCCATTACCTCGCTGATGGAAGAGCTGGAGGCGGTGGACTGGTACAACCAGCGGGTTGACGCTTGCAAGGACCCTGAGCTGAAGGCCATCCTGGCGCACAACCGCGACGAGGAAAAGGAACACGCGGCCATGGTGCTGGAGTGGATTCGACGCCGTGATCCTGCCTTTGACCATGAGCTGAAGGATTTTCTGTTTACCGACAAGCCCATCACCCACGGATAGGTATTTCTCAGCGGGAAGGGGATCGCTTACCAGTCTGTTAGCTGTCGATCCCCAGTGAGTCCCAAATCTCGTCTATTCTCGCTTTGACCTGTGAGTCCATGGTGATGGGTTTGCCCCATTCACGGTTGGTTTCACCGGGCATTTTGTTGGTGGCATCGAAACCGATCTTGGAGCCGAGTCCGGATACCGGGGAGGCAAAATCCAGGTAGTCGATGGGGGTGTTGTCGATGATCACCGTGTCCCGCCGCGGGTCCATTCGCGTGGTCATGGCCCAGATCACATCATTCCAGTCACGGGCGTTGACATCATCGTCGGTGACCACCACAAACTTGGTGTACATAAACTGCCGCAGGAACGACCACACGCCCATCATCACCCGCTTGGCGTGGCCCGGGTACTGCTTCTTCATGGTCACTACCGCCATGCGGTAGGAGCATCCCTCCGGCGGCAGGTAAAAGTCGACTATTTCCGGAAACTGCTTGCGCAGGATCGGCACAAATACCTCGTTCAGTGCCACCCCGAGAATGGCGGGTTCGTCCGGCGGCCTACCGGTGTAGGTGCTGTGGTAGATGGGATTCTTGCGGTGGGTGATGCGCTCCACAGTAAACACCGGGAACTGATCCACTTCGTTGTAGTAACCGGTATGGTCGCCAAACGGACCCTCGTCGGCCATCTCGCCAGGGTATAAATGGCCTTCCAGAATAAACTCGGCGCTGGCGGGCACCTGCAGGTTACTGCCAAGACACTGGGCGACTTCGGTGCGCTCACCGCGTAGCAATCCCGCAAAGGCATATTCGGACAGGCTGTCCGGCACGGGCGTGACCGCACCGAGGATGGTGGCCGGGTCGGCACCCAGTGCCACTGCTACCGGGAACGGTTCTCCGGGATGTTTGAGTTGCCAATCGCGGAAATCCAGGGCGCCGCCTCGGTGGGACAACCAGCGCATAATCAGTTTGTTTTTGCCGATCACCTGCTGGCGATAGATGCCGAGATTCTGACGTTCCTTCTCGGGCCCGCGGGTGATTACCAGCGGCCAGGTGACCAGCGGGCCGGCGTCTTCGGGCCAGCAGGTCTGGATCGGCAGTTTGCCCAGATCCACGTCATCCCCCTCAATAACCACTTGTTGGCATGGAGCTTTCTTCACCAGCTTGGCGGGCATATTGAGGATAGGTTTGAATTGGTGACGTTTTTCCCAAAGGTCTTTCATGCCCTTGGGCGGATCGGGTTCCTTGAGGAAAGCCAGTAATTCACCGACTTCCCTCAGCGCTGAAATGTTCTCCTGACCCATGCCCATGGCGACCCGCTCGGGGGTGCCGAACAGGTTGCCGAGCACAGGGATGTCAAAACCTTTGGGGTTTTCGAACAGCAGCGCCGGGCCCCCCGCGCGGAGGGTGCGGTCACAGATTTCTGTCATTTCCAGGTGAGGGTCGATCTCGGCGCTGATGCGTTTCAGCTCGCCGCGTTGTTCCAGAAAATCGATAAATTCCCGCAGGTCGGAATGCTTCATAGGGTCGCTCTTTTGCTCGGTGTGCCAAGTGTTACGGCATCGGCCAGCGAATGCAACAAGTGCGGGCGGGCGCTGTGTTGGCAGATGCAAATGGATGGTATTGGAGTTACATTAACGCCATGGTTTATCCCGCCCTGATTCTGATCATCGCCCTGATTCATTTCGGCTTTGTGCTGTTTGTGATTGCCGGTGGCCTGCTGGCATTTCACTGGCCGTCGCTGATCTGGGGTCACTTCCTCTGCGCCGTTTACGGTGTTTCCATCATGCTGATTGGTTGGCGCTGCCCGCTGACTGAACTGGAGGTATGGTTGCGGCAGCAGAAGGGGGAATCCATCGTTGCTGGGGAATGGGAGTTTTTGCGCCACTACATCTGGTCGCATTTGGGGCTGGATGGTAATGAGTGGTTTATTACGGCAGCCCTGCTGTTGGCACTTTTGCTGTTTAATTTCCAAGCCTATCAGGCTGTGGCGTTCTGGAGTTAGTTGTGGAAGGGTTGGGTAAAATTTTCCTGTTTAACTCTGCTGTGGTTGGCATTGCCGTACTGATTCTCTACGAGGCATTGTACCGGCTGGCCCTGTTGCTGCCGAAGCTGGGTATAGCGCCGCGCTTTCGGGTGTTGTGTGGCATCTGCGGGGCATTTCTCGCCCACGTAGCGGAAATCTGGCTATTTGCCTTCGCCTATTACCTGTTGCTGCAGATCGGGGGATCAGGTTCCCTGGGCGGCAATTTCGACGGATCGATTCTCGACTGCAGCTATTTCTCTTTCAGCAACTACACCTCACTGGGCTACGGGGATATTGAACCGTTCGGGCATATTCGATTCCTGGCCGGGCTGGAGGCGCTGACAGGACTTATTCTGATTGGCTGGACAGCATCTTTCATGTATATCGAGATGCAGAAATTCTGGGTAGCCGGTAAGGGCAGGCGCTAGCGCAGCCGTCTATTCAAAGACAATCGTCTTGTTGCCGTGTAGTAGTACCCTGTCTTCCAAGTGATAGCGCAGGCCCTTGGCCAGCACGGTCTTCTCCACATCTTTACCCTTGCGAACCAGGTCGGGAATGCTGTCGTGGTGGCTGATGCGCACCACATCCTGTTCAATGATCGGCCCGGCATCCAGATCACTGGTGACATAGTGACAGGTGGCGCCGATCAATTTAACACCGCGTTCCGCCGCCTGATGATAGGGCTTGGCGCCGACAAAGGCGGGCAGGAAGCTGTGGTGGATATTGATGATTTGACCCGGATACCGGGCACACAGTGCCGGGGGCAGAATCTGCATGTAGCGGGCCAGCACAATCACATCGGCCTGGCTCTGTTCGATCAGCTGTTCTACCTCGCCGAAATGCTGTGCCTTGTTGTCCGGGTCAACCGGCGTGTGGTGGTAGGGAATGTTGTGCCAGTTGACGTAACTGCGCAGGTCATCGTGGTTGGAGATGACGCAGGGTATATCAAACTGCATTTCCTTGCTGCGCCACCGATACAGCAGGTCCGACAGGCAGTGGGCCTGTTTGCTGGCCATCAACACAACGCGTTTTGGGGTGCCGGTATCGGTCAGTCGCCATTGCATCTGGTACTGCTCGGCCAGCGGGGCAAAGCGTGCGCAGAGTTCCTCGGCATCGTATGGGAGCGAGTCCGCGGCAATCACCTGTCGCATGAAGAACCAGTTGCTCTCGGGATCGCAGTAATAGTTGGCCTCGGTGAGCAATCCGCCCTCCTGTGCCAGAAAGGTACTGACGGCAGCCACCAGACCAACGCGGTCAGGGCAGGAAATGATCAGGCGATAACTGTGCTCACTCATGGTTTGAGGGTGTCCGATAACGTGTCCATTCTTGAATATGACGGGTTGCCGTAGGCGACCCGGACTGGGATTATACTGTGGTTTTGATATCAAGTTTGACAAAGGGAATTGAGATGATAATCAGGCCTTGGATCGGGATTTTTCTGGCGATGGTTTTTCTGGGGTTTTCACCGGCTCAGGGGGAAATCTATTCCTGGAAA
Organism: Porticoccus litoralis; assembly: GCF_030676955.1. Lineage (NCBI taxonomy): Bacteria > Pseudomonadati > Pseudomonadota > Gammaproteobacteria > Cellvibrionales > Porticoccaceae > Porticoccus > Porticoccus litoralis. The sequence goes on from NZ_JAUUUU010000003.1 coordinate 298,205, forward strand.
GATGCCAGTGGCCGTACGCACTTCAGTGATCAGAAGCCGGAAGATGTTTCCGCGCAATCCCTGGAGTTGAAGATCAACACCATTAACGCGCCCTCGGTATCCGATAGTGACTTTCTCGATGCGAGAGAGCGAGGCAAGGTGGTGATGTACAGCGCCGTGTGGTGTGGTGTTTGCAAGAAAGCGCGGCGCTACTTCCAGCAGGAAGGTATTGCCTTTAACGAATACGATATCGAGACTTCCCGTAAGGGGCGCCGGGATTATGAGGCGCTCAATGGTCGAGGCGTACCCATTATTCTGGTGGGCAGCAAGCGGATGGACGGGTTCAGCACAAAACGTTTCATGTCTCTTTATGAGGGGAACAAGTCGCGCTGACAGCAGTTACTTGATCAGCCGTAACACATCCCGGAACCGGGGATGATCGGCACTGCCCAACCACTCGAATAGCACCATTTCCGTGGAGACGATTTCCACGCCGTTAGCCGCCATGCGCCGCAGAGCGGCATCGCGGTTTTCCGCTGTGCGTGAGCCAATGGCATCGCTGGTGACGAACACCTGTTTTCCCGCTTCCACCAGCCCGAAGACAGTTTGTAGTACACAGACGTGTGCTTCACAGCCTGTCACGATCAGTTGTTTGGCCGTCGGTATCGCCATATCAGCCCCAAGGGCGCGGCAGGCGTCGAACGTCATTTTTACAAGGACCGGTTCATCTGACTGTAGGTCAAGGCGTTCATCGGTGCGACCTAAACCCTTGGCATTGTGTTCCGTGAATAGGCGGGGAATATCCAACAATCGGGATGCTTGCAGCAGCCTCTGAGTGTTCCGGATCACGGTATCAGCATTGTGGATCACCGGCATCAGACGGCTTTGAATATCCACAACCATAAGGGCGCAGTGGCGTGGATCGATAAGTTGCATGTGCTATCCCAGAGCAGCCTGGTTGGCCAGAGCAGTTGCGTAATCCTGCATCATGACCTCGGCGTTAGCACTGAATATGCGGATGCGGCCAGTGTGGGCAAGTAGGAGCAGTCCTGTGGCATGGGCAAACAGGCTGGCGGTAATTTCCCGGGCGTTACTTTCAGAGGCTCCCAGGGCCAGGGCGGCATTGGTAATGGGGAGCAGACTGTCATGCAGCTGCTTATTGAGCTCGAGATTGCGCTCCTTTCCCAGGCCTGTAGGTTTCATGCCACCGCGAAACAGGTAGAAACCCAGGTCAAGATCCCCCGGGTTATCGCGGTAGTAATGGAAAAAAGCCATGGCGGCGCTTTTCAGCCGTTCTGCGGGGTTGGCCTCGCGGGCGATCGCTTCTTCTGTGGCGCTGCACAAGGCATTCAGGGATTGGGATAATAACTCTGCATAAACAGCTTCCTTTGAGTCGAAGTGGAAATATAGCGCGGCCGGTGTGTATCCGGCAGCCTTGGCAATGGCTCTCAGGCTGGCTCCTTCAAGACCCTCCTGCTCAAAAACCAGACGTGCGGCGTTGAGGATAATATCCCGTTTCAGCTCTTTGGTAGCAGGGCGTCGTTTATTCAAAATCATTCCTGGCCATGGAGTATGGCGACTAGGTTGGGGGCTTGAACAAAAATTCTAACAGCGTTAGATTGTTCGTCAATTATTATTTCAGGGCGTTTCATCATGTTGATGGATAGTGCGGAATACCGGGAATCATTAAGGCGATATCAACCCAGGGTGTTCCTCAACGGCCAGCGCGTGGCCAGTGTCGCCGACGAACCTCTGTTGGCGCCGGGAGTGGCCGCCGTTGGGGTGACCTACGATTTCGCCCACAAACTCCAATATGCGGAGCTGATGACGGCGACCCAGAAAACCTCCGGGAAGCTGGTCAACCGCATGTTGCATATCAGCGAGGACAGCAATGACCTGCTCAACAAGCTGGAGGCAGTAAGACTGGTGTGTGCGGAATCCGGTTGTGCCCAGCGCTACCTGTCTCACGATGCCCTGAATGCTCTCTTCCAGTCGACCTGGCAGACAGATGAGCTTCATGGAACCGACTACCATCAGCGATTTTTGAATTATTTGCACGATGTTCAGGATCAGGACCTGACCTTGGGTGTTGCCATGACGGATGCCAAGGGAGATCGCTCCCTCCGTCCGGGTCAGCAGGCCAACGCGGATGTGTATGTGCACATCAAAGAGCGTCGTGCAGATGGCATTGTGATCAGTGGCACTAAGGCGATTGTCACTGGTGCGCCCTACATGCACGAATTTCTGGTCATGCCCTGCCGCACCCACCGCACTGAGGATGCTGATTATGCTGTGGCCTGTGCGGTTCCGATCGATGCCACGGGGGTGACGATTGTTGCCCGTCCCGCTGGACGGCCCGGAGAGAGTGCGGCCAAGTTCTCCGCCAAATACGGACAGTCCACCGGCGTGGTGATTTTTGAAGATGTGTTTGTTCCCCATGACCGGGTGTTTTTGGCCGGGGAGTGCGAGGAGGGCGGGTTTCTGACCACCAGCTACGCCACACATCATCGGCATTCCTGTATCGGTGCTCGGGCAGGATTTGGTGACCTGCTGATCGGTGCCGGTGCGATGGTCACCGAGGCCAATGGGCTCGACCCCGATCGCCACGGCCATATCCGCGACGCAATGGTGGACCTGATTACCATCACAGAGGGTTTTTATGCTTGTGGCGTGGCTGCATCCGTTTATTGCCAGGAAGATCCAGCAGGCGTGGTTATGCCTGATGCCGTCTTTAGCAATATCGGCAAGTTGCTGCTGGCCAATAAGATCTATGACATGCACCGCCTGGCCCACTACGTATCGGGTGGCATGATTGTCGCGCTACCGGGTCCCGACGAGGATCACAACCCGGAGACAGCCGCGTCCCTGGCAGCGGTACTGGGTGGGCGTCAGGATATTCCTGCGGATAAGCGCCTGGAAGTGGCGCGCTTTATCGAGGATCTGACCGCTTCTCACCAAGGCGGTTGGTACTCGGTGATCTCACTGCACGGGGGCGGTTCACCGGAGGCGATGAAGCGGGAGATCTGGCGCAACTATCCCACCTACGAGAAGCGGGAGTTGGTTGAGCGCCTGTTGGACCGGGGCGTGTTCGATGAAGGAAAACGCACCTCCCGGCAGCCGGGTCGATGCTGTGCCCGGGGTTGCCAGGCGCCGGAGAGCATGGCAAAGCCTTGATCCATAGAGGCCCGGATTGCAGCCCCGGCGGTTCTGCGGCATAGTACGCCGCAGTTAAACGGAGCCGGAAAATACCATGACAGACTACCTGATTGCGCCCTCTATACTCTCAGCGGATTTTGCCCGGCTGGGTGAAGAGGTGAATGCGGTTCTGGCAGCCGGTGCCGATGTGGTGCACTTCGATGTGATGGATAATCACTACGTACCCAACCTGACAATTGGCCCCATGGTGTGCAAGGCATTGCGCAATTACGGTGTCACCGCGCCCATTGATGTGCACCTGATGGTCGACCCGGTGGATCAGTTGATCGGTGACTTTGCCGATGCTGGTGCCAGTTGGATCACCTTTCATCCGGAAGCCTCCCGCCACGTTGACCGTTCCCTGCAACTGATTCGAGATGCGGGCTGCAAGAGTGGACTGGTTCTGAATCCTGCCACTAGCCTGGAGCAGGTCAAATATGTCCTCGACAAGATTGATGTACTGTTGCTGATGTCCGTAAACCCGGGTTTCGGGGGGCAGAAGTTTATTCCGGCCACCCTCTGCAAGTTACGGGAAGCTCGGGCATTGATTGATGCCAGTGGCCGCGATATCCGCCTGGAAATCGATGGCGGCGTCACTGCAGATAATATCCGCGAGATTGCCGATGCCGGTGCCGATACCTTTGTTGCCGGCTCGGCAATTTATGGCAAGGCTGACTACAGTGCAGCCATAGGTGCAATGCGCACGGCCCTTGCTTAGGCTGCAGGCAGGCCCCGAGTGCTTGACTTTGCAGCAACGGTTGAATGAATTAGAATGCGCCCTCTGACAATTGGAGGCTTTTGTGGCATTCGGTAATTGCCCATCTCTCATTTCTGCTCAACTCGGCTGGCGATGGCGCGGCTGCTGATCCCTGCTGCCTGAATGGCGGCCACTTTTTTGCCCCTTTTTTGTCTGAACAATCTGCGCTTGTAAGCGCAAGGGAAGAACCATGACCCCGAATGAATTTGCCGAGCTGGCCGAGCAGAACTATAACCGTATTCCTGTGATGCGAGAGGTGCTGGCCGACCTCGAAACTCCCCTGTCCTGTTACCTGAAGCTGGCCCGAGGGCCCTATTCCTATCTGTTTGAATCTGTCCAGGGCGGTGAAAAATGGGGGCGTTATTCCCTGATAGGTTTGCCAGCTTCCACTGTTCTCAAAGTCTATGGCGACCAGCTCACCATCGAGACCAATGGTGTGCAGCAGGAATGTCGGACTACCACTGATCCGTTGCAGGATATCGAAGCGTTTCACGCCACCTACCGCATGCCTGAGCTACCACAGTTGCCCCGTTTCACCGGTGGTCTGGTGGGTTATTTCGGTTATGACACGGTGCGCTACGTGGAGCCAAAGCTGAAAAACTCTACGCCACCTGACGAGTTGGGCAACCCGGATATCCTGCTGATGGTGTCTGACGAGGTGGTTATTTTCGACAACCTGCTGGGTAAGCTGATACTGGTAGTACATGAAGATGCCAAGGCACCCAATGCCTGGTCACGAGCCCAGGAGCGGCTCGACGATCTGGAAGCTAAGCTGAAATTGCCGGTGCCGGAAATGCCCGGGCTCAACATGGCAGGCAGCGGTTTGCAGGAGTCCGCGTTTGTCTCCAGTTTTGGTGAGCAGAATTACAAGGATGCGGTGAATATCATCAAGGACTATGTTCTGGCGGGGGATGTGATGCAGGTTGTCCCTTCACAGCGGCTGTCCATGGATTTTACCGCTGAACCGCTCAACCTTTACCGGGCTTTGCGCTGCCTGAACCCCTCGCCCTACCTGTATTTCCTGGATCTCGATGATTTTCATATTGCGGGGTCATCGCCGGAAATTCTGGCTCGCCTGGAAGACGGCGAAGTGACGGTTCGTCCCATTGCCGGGACCCGTCGCCGCGGCCATACCGAGGAAGAGGACAGGGCGCTGGAAGCCGAAATGCTGGCCGACCCCAAAGAAATTGCCGAGCATCTGATGCTGATTGACCTCGGTCGCAATGATGTCGGCCGGGTGGCACTGACAGGTTCAGTGAAACTCACCGAAAAGATGTCGGTGGAGCGTTATTCCCACGTGATGCATATCATCTCTAATGTCACCGGGCAGGTGCCACCGGAGACCAGTGCGATTGATGTGTTGCGGGCGACGCTGCCTGCAGGCACCTTGAGTGGTGCGCCCAAAATTCGCGCCATGGAAATTATCGACGAGCTGGAGCCGGTGAAGCGCGGTGTCTACGGTGGCGCCGTGGGCTATATCGGCTGGAACGGTAATATGGACACTGCCATTGCCATTCGCACCGCAGTGATCAAGGGCGGCAAGCTTTATGTGCAGGCTGGTGCCGGTATTGTGGCGGACTCGATTCCCGAGCTTGAGTGGAAAGAGACCATGAATAAGGCGCGGGCCATATTCCGCGCTGCCGACCTGGTACTTTGAGGAGTTGTGCCGTGATATTGATGATTGATAACTACGACTCCTTTACCTACAACGTGGTGCAGTACCTGGGTGAGTTGCATGCTGAAGTAAAAGTAGTACGCAACGATGAGATCACTCTGGATCAGGTTGCCGCGCTGGCACCAGAGAAAATTGTGATTTCTCCCGGGCCCTGCACGCCCAATGAAGCCGGTATCTCCGTCGCGCTGGTGACGGAATTTGCCGGGAAAATCCCTATGCTGGGTATCTGTCTTGGCCACCAGAGTATCGGTCAGGCCTTTGGTGCCAAAGTGGTACGCGCCCGACAGGTAATGCATGGCAAGACGTCGCCGGTCTATCACAATAATTCCGGCGTGTTTCGAGGCTTGGCAAATCCCTTCGAGGCCACGCGTTACCACTCACTGATCCTGGAGCGCGAGTCACTGCCGGACTGTTTCGAAGTCACCGCCTGGACGCAGGATGAAAACGGTGGTGTCGATGAAATTATGGGCGTGCGCCATCGCGACTTTGCGATTGAGGGCGTCCAGTTCCACCCGGAATCCATTCTTACCGAGCATGGCCATGACCTGCTGGAAAACTTTTTAAAGAGTTAAGCCATGAATATTCAACAGGCCATAGCGGCAGTTCTGCAAAGACAGGATCTCAGCATTGAAGATATGCGTGAGGTGATGCGGCAGATCATGACCGGTGACGCAACCGATGCTCAGATCGGCGGTTTTCTGGTGGGATTGCGCATGAAGGGTGAAACCGTTTCGGAAATAACCGCAGCGGCACAGGTTATGCGTGAACTGGCAGCGCCCGTGAGTGTCGGTGGCGAACATCTGGTGGATATCGTTGGCACGGGTGGTGACAGCGCCGGTATTTTTAATGTATCCACTGCCAGCACCTTTGTGGCCGCAGCGGCAGGCGCCAGGGTTGCCAAGCATGGCAATCGATCGGTGAGCAGTAAAAGCGGTAGTGCCGATTTGCTGGAAGCAGCCGGTGTTTGTCTAGACTTGTCCCCGGCTGAAGTGGCGCGGTGCGTCGAAGAAGTGGGTGTCGGGTTTATGTTTGCGGTCAATCACCACAGCGCCATGAAGCACGCGATTGGCCCCCGTCGGGAGCTGGCTGCAAGGACACTCTTCAATTTGCTTGGACCGCTGACCAATCCGGCACGTATTCCCAATATGCTGCTGGGAGTCTTTGACCGCGAGTGGGTAAGACCGGTTGCGGAAGTAATGCGTGAATTGGGCGCTGAGCATGTACTGGTGGTCCACTCGGCAGATGGCCTGGATGAGATCAGTATTGCTGCCGAGACATGGGTGGCAGAGCTTTTAAATGGAGAAATACTGGAATACACGGTTGTTCCGGAAGATTTCAATATTGCCCGTGGCCACTTGCAGGACTTGAAGGTGGTGGATGCGGACGAGAGCCTGGCCATGGTGAAGCGGGCGCTTTCCAAAGATGGCGGTACTGCATCAGATATGGTGGCGCTAAACGCCGGAGCTGCACTCTATGCGGCAGGTGTCGCCACCAGCTTGGCAGAGGGCGTGGGTATGGCCCAGGACGCTATTGGTAGCGGTTTGGCGAAAGCCAAGCTGGATGATCTGGCAGCATTTTCGCGCTGCCTAAAAGAACTGGATACAGAATGATGAATTCCGCGATAAATACACCCACTGTGTTGAAAAAAATTCTTGAACGCAAGGCCGCGGAAGTTGCCCGGCGCAGCCAACAGGTTTCCCTGGAGCAGCTGCAGGAGCAGTGCCGTGACCCTCGTGAAATCAGGGGGTTCGCCTCTGCGCTGCAGTTCAAGATTGACCAGGGGCTGGCCGCTGTGATTGCCGAAGTAAAAAAGGCGTCACCCAGTAAAGGAGTGATTCGTGAGGATTTTGATCCGGTGGGTATTGCCCGCAGTTATGAAAAGGGAGGCGCTGCCTGCCTGTCCGTGCTGACAGAGGAAGAGTTTTTTCTGGGCTCCGACGAATACCTGAAAATGGCCCGTGAAGCCACACGCCTGCCGGTGTTGCGTAAGGATTTTGTGATTGAGCCTTACCAGGTATACGAGTCCTATGTGTTGGGTGCCGACTGTATTCTGCTGATTGTGGCGGCCCTGGAGCAGTCTCAACTGGAAAGCCTGCATGACATCGCTCGGCAACTGGGGTTAGACGTGTTGATCGAGGTGCACAACGCGCAGGAGCTCGACCGTGCCATGGTCATCGAAAACCCGATGATCGGTATCAATAACCGCAATCTGAATACGTTTCATACGACGCTGGATACCACCTTCAGTTTGCTGGGAAAAATTCCCGAAGATAGGATTGTGATTACCGAAAGTGGCATTCTCACCATTGATGATGTGGCGGCCATGCGCGGTCACAATGTCAATGCGTTCCTGGTGGGCGAGACATTTATGCGTGCTGAAGAGCCCGGCCTGAAATTGGTAGAGATGTTTAATTGATAAGCAGGTCTCCCTGCTGCCGTTTGTTAACTATCAATCAACCTTGTAGCCTGGGTTTGGATTCGATTGTGAGCCCCGCGAATGCGGGGCTTTTTTGTGTGCCTGTGGCCGGGCTAACGCCGGTGGCACGGAGAGAGCTACCAGGGTTGTGTGGGGTGTTGCTCCACGCCTTCCGGGATCTGGAACCAATCCTGTTTTTCGCTGACCCATACGTGCAAAGTCGGTTGAATGACCCGGGTGTCCGCTAATGTGCTTGGTTTGAGTTTAAGGACTTCCGGCTGTTGCGGGTTGTAGTGGTAAATGCGATTGCCGCAGCCAGGACAAAACTCCGCACAATTGGTATTGCCGCTGTCCGCCGGCCTCTCCCAGTGTTTCAGTGGTCCGTGGAAGCGGATTGAGGATGCATTTACCATGGCTGTCAGACTAAAAGCGCTGGTAGAGAGTTTTTGACATTCGCGGCAATGACAGGCGATAACCCGCAGGGGAGGCTCCAGTAGTTCATAGGTGATCAGCCCACATTGACATGAACCGCTGATGGGGTAATGAATACTTTGCATGGGAATTCCTTTGCAGTGAAGTCAGGTATTCTCATGATAAGAGTGGGCAGGAGAAGTGTACAAGCTGAATGCAGGCAATAAAAAAGGCCTCATGGAGGCCTTCGGGTAAAACCACTATCCGGTTAGCGCGTACCGAAGACCACCATGGTTTTTCCTTTCACAGAAACTAGACCCTGATCTTCCAGGGTTTTCAAAACCCGGCCTACCATCTCTCTTGAGCATCCGACAATGCGGCCAATTTCCTGGCGGGTGATTTTGATCTGCATACCATCTGGGTGTGTCATGGCGTCCGGTTCCTTGCAGAGGTCTAGTAGAGTGCGTGCTACGCGCCCCGTCACATCGAGAAAAGCAAGGTCGCCCACTTTGCGGGTGGTATCCCTTAAGCGTTTCGCCATCTGAACGCCGATAGCGAACAGGAACTCTGGGTGCTCACGGGAGAGTTCCTGAAACTTGCTATAGTTGATTTCGCCAACTTCACATTCTGTTTTGGCGCGAATCCAGGCGCTGCGGTCCGGTTGCTGGAAGAGACCCATCTCGCCGAAAAAGTCACCTTCGTTGAGGTAGGCAACAATCATTTCCCGGCCATCGTCATCTTCTATGAGTACGGTGACGGAGCCTTTAACAATATATGACAGCGTATCGCCTTCATCACCGGCATAGATGATGGTGCTTTTTGCCGGGTACTTGCGTCGGTGACAGTGAGCCAGAAATTCTTCCACGTTGGGAATGTGGGGGGTTATCGGTGCCGGTGCCAACTCGGGTTCCTCCCTTTTGTGACTTTTTTCAAATAATGCCCCCATTATGGGCACAAAGTCCTCTTTGGCCAAGTTGGTATTTGTCATGAGCTCTACTCCTCATTTGAGTGGCTAGTCGTACTGAATTGGCAATTCTAAAGGTAACTGGGTATCAATTATGTTAGGCTCTCGACACTTTTGAGCACGAGGACGACATGAAAACCAAGATTTCCTGGGGCGGAGACGCCAAATTCATCGCAGAGACGGAAAGCGGACATCAGCTCGTGATGGATGGTCCTCCAGATCATGGGGGCAAAAACCAGGGTGCTCGACCAATGGAGGTTGTGCTCAGTGGCATGGGGGGATGTTCTGCTTTTGACGTGGTGCATATCCTTAAAAAAAGCCGTCAGGATGTCGTCGGTTGCGTTGCTGAAATCGAGGCGGAAAGGGCAGATGAAGTGCCCTCAGTGTTTACTAAAATTCACATCCACTTTGTTGTGTCTGGCAGGAATCTTCGAGAAAACCAGGTGGCGAATGCCGTCAAACTGTCAGCCGAAAAGTATTGTTCAGCATCCATCATGCTCTCTCGCGGTGGTGTGGAAATCACCCACAGTCACAGTATTGAGGCGGTCGACTAAATTCGATCAGGCAGCGATGCTGTCTTCCTCCCCCTTTCTAATAATTCGCAGACAAAAAAATGGGCAGCTTGTGAGCTGCCCAAAGGGATATTAAGAGGGGTAGAAAGTGTCAACTAGGAGGTATAACCCTTGGCGTTGGTGCTTCTCCAAAGTTCATCCAGCGCCAATGTATGGGTGCTACTCTAGTGATCCTCCTGCCATAATTAAAATGTATTATTTTTATTTTCTATATAATTTGAATTCATGTTTTTGTGTGCCGGGCAGCACTGGCTAAAAAAAAAGGCAGCTTGCGCTGCCTTGAAAAGATCTAGAGGGAGTAAGAGGTTTGAAGCCTGGTCAACGGGAAAATCCGAGAGCTGGATTACATTACCTGTCGGTCATGAAGGGCTAAAACCGCGGTTACCCGAATGGTGAGAGAGGGAGGGGGTAGACCCTAGAAATTCTCGGTTTCAGAACACCTTTGCTTCGATTCAAACTATAAGTATCGACAATTCATTACTCAAATGTATTAATATAATGCCAGACATGAATCAGGGTAATTTATTGTGGTTACAAAACATCTGGCTCGAATGGATCTCAATTTGCTGGTTGCTCTTCAGGTGTTGATGGAGGAGCAAAGTGTTACCCGGGCAGCAGAGCGGCTTTACATCACCCAGCCTGCAATGAGTAAAACTTTGCAGCGACTGCGAGAGCTTTTTGATGATCCGCTCTTTATCCGCAGTGGTCGGGGTTTGATCCCTACACCGCGAGCCACAGAGCTGGCTGTGCAGTTGCCAACTGTTCTTTCCAGCGTTTCCCAATTGGTAGAAAAAACGACGTTCGATCCCCAGGTTTACGATGGGGAGATGCGTATCATGACTGCAGAGTTTATAGCTGTTCAGGTTATTCCAACGCTGACTCGGCATGTGATAGCAGAGGCTCCTCACATGTCACTGACATTGACCAGCGAGGCTGGCGAGGAAGCCCGGGCGCTGGAAGATGGTAACCTGGATTTTGCTATCGAGATTGCCCGTCCCTACGGCAGTGAATTTCATGTTACCCCCCTGGGTAATTTTACCCCGGCGGTGTGGATGCGTACCGGTCACCCGCTTGCCGATAGGGAAAAACTGACACTGCGGGAAATGCTGGAATACCCCTTTATCCAATATTACCTGCTGCTTTCGGGAGAGGTTTCCGCATCGGTGGAAAGTCGCTTTGACCGAGAGCTGGCCAAGTTAGGTCTATCCCGTAAAAAGACGTTGGTAACCACCCAGTTGATGACGGCCATGGATGCGCTGTGGCAAACCGACTGCCTGATGATGGCCACCATGCACGACCTGAAAATGGAAGGTGAGACCTATGGCATTGTTCGCAAGGCCTACCCTGAAGAACTGGAGTTTGATAACACGGTGCCTGTCGTGCTGGTACAGCATGCTCGCACAATCAAGTCGCCTGCCCACCAATGGGTCAAGGACCAGATCATAGGAATTGTTCAGGAGATCAAGGAAAAGGCCAAGCAGGCCGCTCGGGCTCGCTAGATTCGGTAGCTGCTTTTGGTCATTGCCTTGGACACCAGGCTCATCAAAGTTTTTACTGGCGCTGGAAACTCAATGCCGCCAGCCTGCAGGGCGGCGTGCGCGTGCCTGGATTCGTCTTCCAGCATCTTGTCAACAATGGCGCGGCTCTTGCTGTCCTTGGGTGGCAGCTCTTGCAGATGGTTTTGTAAGTGTTTGCAGACCTGATCCTCCGTGGCGGAGACAAAACCCAAGCTTAACTTATCGCTGATCAGTCCCGCAGTGGCACCGATACCAAAGGAAAGTCCGTACCAGAGGGGATTGAGCACGCTGGTATGGCTACCCAGTTGCTTCACCCGTTCTTCACACCAGGCCAGATGATCGATTTCCTCGTCCGCTGCCTGCTCCATGTCCTCGCGCACAGAAAATAATTTTGCTGTGAGGGCCTGACCTTGATAGAGGGCCTGGGCACAGACCTCTCCAGAATGATTGACTCGCATCAGCCCTGCAGCATGCTTTTTTTCAGCGTCACTCAACGGTTGCTCCGCATTCCCGGCAGCGGGAGAGCTGCGTTCGGGAGACGGCGCATCTGCCACCAATGTTCTCAGGGCCTTATCGGCCTGAATCAGTAATCCGTCAAAGAATGAGTGTCGTCTGGCGTTCATTGGTCTAATGTTCTGCTGGTTGGAAGGTAAGTATTGTAACAAACTTGTTGCAGCTGCAAGGGGGTGAGCATGATAGGCGCGACAATCGAAGATCTTGGCTACGGTATCTACTGTCTGGACGCCCATTACATCAAGGAGGGGGTAGCATGCTGCTACCTCCTGATTGAGGGTTCGCAGGTGGCCATTATCGAGACGGGGACTGCTCATACAGTCGAAGCTATCCAGGCAGCACTGGGTTCCCTGGGATTGCCGCTGGATGCAGTGCGTTATGTGGTTCCGACCCACGTACATCTCGATCATGCCGGGGGTGCGGGGGTGCTGATGGCTCGGTGCAGAGAAGCTACATTAGTTGTTCATCCCAGAGGCGCACGGCATTTGATAGATCCAAGCCGGCTGATTGAAGGGGTAAAAGCGGTTTACGGAGAAGAAGCTTACAGTGAGCTCTACGGTGAGCTAGTTCCTGTAAAGGAAGAACGGGTTGTTGTTGCAGAAGATGGTGCGGTCATTGAGCTGGGTGGGCGATCACTGCAAATTCGCCATACCCCCGGCCATGCCGAGCACCATTTTTGTGTCTGGGATACCCGCAGTCAGGGCTGGTTCACAGGCGACACCTTTGGCCTGAGTTACAACTTTGAAACCCTGGCTGACGAAAGACTTATTCTGCCAACCACAACCCCTGTTCAGTTTGATCCGGATAAACTGCTCGATTCACTGGATTTGTTGATGAGCTATGATCCCCGGCGTATGTATCTGACCCATTATGGTGTGCTGGAAGCCCCGGCAAACTATGTGCAAAGCCTGAAACATCAAATCAGGAGCTGGAGCCAGATGGCATTAAACTTGGCGTTGGAAGATGACAGGGAGCAAGCCATTGCCGAGAAATTGTCTGAATCGCTCAGGCAGCAAATTCTGGAACAATGGCCAAATGTCGACGCCGCTGAAATTCTCAATGATCTGGCGATGGATATTGAGCTCAATGCCCAGGGCATTGAGGTGTGGTTAAAACGCAACGAACAATAGGAAAAAAGATATGCAGGATGCTCATGACCTGGGGGTGATTGTTGACGCTCGGGTACCCCTGGTGGTGCTGGAGACCCACGAAGAAACTCGCGCGATTGATTTGCTGTTACGGGTAGCGCGTCAGCGGGACAAACCGCTATTTCAATGGACGCTGACCGACGGGCTACGGCGAGCGGACTTTGGCTTGCAGCTGGCAGACAACAGTCAGCATGCGGAACCTGAAGCCGTCTTGTCTTTTTTGAAAGAGCGGGCCGAACCGGGCTTTTACGTACTCTGTGACTTTCATCCCTGGTTAAGTGATGAGCCAAAAAATGTGCGCTTGCTGAAAGACATTGCGCTGCGCAACAGCGGTGGTCAGATTACCGTGATTCTGGTGAGTCATCGCCTGCAATTACCCCCGGAACTGTCCAGGCTTGGGGCGAGTTTTAGTATGTCCTTGCCTGGCGATGACCAGATTCATACCCTGATCCGCGATGAGGCGAAACTCTGGGCCCAGGGCAACGGTGGTCGCAAGGTCAAAACCGATAACGGTACGCTGCAAAAGCTGGTGGCCAACTTGAAGGGGCTAACCCAGAGCGAGGTTCGACATCTGGTACGCGGGGCTATTATTGACGACGGCGCCATTACTGAGTCAGATCTGCCGGAGGTGAATCGTGCCAAGTTTCAGCTGATGGACCTGGAAGGCGTGCTCAGCTACGAGTATGACACGGAAAAATTCGCATCTGTCGGTGGTATGGATAACCTGAAAGCGTGGCTGGAAGCGCGTCGGCAAGTGTTTGCGGGTGAGAACAATATGCCTGGGATTGAATCCCCGCGAGGTATTCTTCTGCTCGGTGTTCAGGGTGGTGGCAAGAGCCTGGCGGCCAAGGCGGTAGCCGGGTTGTGGCAGGTACCACTGTTGCGTCTCGACATGGGCGCGCTGTACAACAAATTCCATGGTGAAACAGAGCGTAACCTTAGGGAGTCTCTGGCGCTGGCCGAGAAAATGTCGCCCTGTGTGCTCTGGGTGGACGAGATTGAAAAAGGCGTGACAGGAGATAGTTCAGATTCGGGTACCTCCCAGCGTGTGTTGGGAACCTTGCTCACCTGGTTGGCGGAAAAACGTGAGCCGGTGTTTGTGGTGGCGACAGGTAATGATATTTCTCGGCTGCCACCAGAGCTGGTGCGCAAGGGCCGCTTTGATGAGCTGTTTTTTGTCGACCTGCCGGATAAGAGTACACGGGAAGATATTTTTGCCATTCACCTAGCCCGGCGGGAACTGGACGTTGCCCAGTTCCAGTTGACGGCATTGGCGGCAGCTTCAGAGGGCTTCACCGGAGCAGAAATTGAGCAGGCCGTGGTATCGGGCCTTTATAGTGGTTTGGCGCAAAATGAGGTGCTTAATCAATCGCTCCTGCTGGCAGAGTTGGCAAAAACCAGTCCATTATCGATGGTTATGGCTGAAAAGCTGGCGCTGTTGCGGCAGTGGGCAGAAGAGCGAAATTTGGTGAGAGCCTGACCGATAATGAACTATCAAATGTAGAGAGCTAGCCCATAAAAAAGCCCGGCATATGCCGGGCTTTTTTGTGTGAGAACAAGCATTAGTTGCTGCCTTGTTCTCGGGCCACGGCTCGGTAGCCAATATCCGTGCGGTAATACACCTTGTCCCAGCTGATCTGCTCGACCAGCTGGTAGGTGCGCTGTTGGGCACTGGTGACACTGTCCCCCAATCCGACGGCGCAGAGCACTCGGCCTCCGTTGGTGGTCACCGCACCATCGATCATTTTGGTGCCCGCATGAAACACTTTCTGGTCACCAGTCTCTTGATCTGGCAGGCCGGAGATAATGTCGCCTTTGGGATAGCTGTTTGGGTATCCGCCAGCCGCCAGCACAACACCGACTGCAGCGCGCTGATCCCACTGGGTTTCACATTGGTCCAGAGTTTTGTCCAGTGCGGCATTGCACAGGGCCACCAGATCCGATTGTAGGCGCATCATGATTGGCTGGGTCTCGGGGTCGCCGAAGCGGCAGTTGTACTCGATCACTTTGGGGCTGCCATCGGGCATGATCATCAGCCCCGCGTAGAGGAAACCGGTGTAGCTGTTGCCTTCGGCTGCCATGCCGTCAACGGTTGGTCGAATTACTTCAGCCATGATGCGATCGTGGATATCCGGGGTGACCACCGGTGCCGGTGAATAGGCGCCCATGCCGCCGGTATTGGGGCCCTTGTCGCCGTTATCACGGGCTTTGTGGTCCTGGGAAGTGGCCATGGGCAAGATGTGCTCACCGTCCACAATAACAATAAAGCTGGCTTCCTCGCCGGCCAGAAACTCCTCAATCACCACCCGGTGACCCGCTTCGCCAAAGGCGTTGCCGGCCAACATATCGCGGACGGCATTTTCTGCTTCTTCCAGAGTCATGGCGACGATCACGCCTTTACCGGCAGCCAACCCGTCTGCCTTAACCACGATTGGGGCACCTTTTTCTTGAAGATAGGCTAGTGCCGGTTCAATCTCGGTAAAGTTCTGGTAATCGGCTGTCGGGATGTGATGGCGGGCCAGGAAGTCCTTGGTGAACGCCTTGGAGCCCTCCAGTTGTGCGGCACCCTTGCTGGGCCCAAAAGCGCGCAGGCCCCGCTCGGCGAAGAAATCGACAATACCGTCCACCAGGGGTTGCTCCGGGCCGACGATGGTCAGGGCAATGTTATTTTGCTCGGCGAAATCGGCCAGGGCGGCAAAGTCGTCGACGCCGATATCGATATTCTGCAGCCGGGGTTCCAGTGCTGTGCCGGCATTGCCGGGAGCAACGAAGACAGTTTTGACCCCTTCACTTTGAGCCGCTTTCCACGCCAGTGCGTGTTCCCGTCCACCAGAGCCGATGACCAGAATATTCATGGGAGATTCTCTTGCCTGAAATGAAAGCGGCGATTGTACCGGCAAGGCACAATCGCCGCAAAATCAAAGCCCTGAAATTATGTTTGGGGCGCTATTAGTGACGGAAGTGTCGCATGCCGGTGAAGACCATGGCCATGCCATGTTCGTCGGCTGCGGCAATCACTTCGTCATCGCGAATGGAGCCCCCAGGCTGGATCACACAGCTGATCCCCACCTTGGCAGCATTGTCGATGCCGTCCCGGAACGGGAAGAAGGCATCGGAAGCCATCACTGCACCTTTCACTTCAAGGCCCGCATGCTCTGCCTTGATGGCGGCGATTCGGGCTGAGTTAACGCGACTCATCTGGCCAGCACCGACACCGATAGTCTGGTTGTTTTTGGCGTAAACAATGGCGTTGGACTTGACCATTTTTGCCACTTTCCAGGCAAACAGCAGATCGGTCAATTCCTCGTCTGTGGGTTTGCGTTCTGTAACCACCTTCAGGTCGGATGCCGTCACCATGCCGTTATCGCGATCCTGTACCAGCAGGCCGCCGTTGACACGTTTGAAATCAAAATCTTGAGGACGACGGTCGCCCCACTGGCCGCACTCCAGTAGGCGAACATTTTTCTTGCTGCTGACAGCTTCTACCGCCGCTGCAGAAACGCTTGGCGCGATGATGACTTCCACGAACTGGCGTTCGCAGATGGCTTCAGCCGTGGCAGCGTCCAGCTCGCGGTTAAAGGCAATGATGCCGCCAAAGGCAGATTCCGGGTCAGTGGCAAACGCCAGGTCGTAGGCTGTGCTGATATCTACTGCAACAGCGACGCCGCAGGGATTGGCGTGTTTGACAATGACGCAGGCCGGGGCATCAAACTGCTTGACGCATTCCAGTGCTGCATCGGTGTCGGCGATATTGTTGTAGGACAGTTCTTTACCCTGCAACTGACGGGCAGTGGCAACACCGGTATCCGCCGGGTTGGCTTCGACGTAGAAGGCCGCCTTTTGGTGTGGGTTTTCACCGTAGCGCATTTCCTGGGTTTTCAGGAATTGCGTATTAAAGGTGTCGGGGAAGTCGCGCTTCTCGTTGGCCGTATTTCTTGCGCCAAAGTGGTTGGCAATCATGCCGTCATAGGCTGCGGTGTGCTCGAAGGCTTTTACCATCAGGCCGTAGCGGGTGTCATAACTGAGCTGCCCGTTATTGCCCTGAATTTCGTCGAGTACCGCACTGTAGTCGCTGGCGTTGACCACGATGGCGACATCTTTGTGGTTTTTCGCTGCGGAGCGAACCATGGTGGGGCCACCGATATCAATATTTTCGATGGCGGTGGGCAGGTTGCAGTTGGGGTCTGCTACTGTGCTGGCAAAGGGGTACAGATTTACCACCACCATGTCGATGGGCAGGATGCCGTGTTCATTCATCACCGCGTCGTCAGTGCCGCGACGGCCAAGAATGCCTCCGTGTACCTTGGGGTGCAGCGTTTTGACGCGGCCGTCCATCATTTCCGGAAATCCGGTGTAGTCGGAGACTTCGCGAACAGGGATACCGCTCTCGCTCAACAGGCGGAAAGTGCCGCCGGTGGAAAGCAGTTCTACCCCCTGGTCAGCCAGGGCTCGTGCAAAATCGGCAATTCCAGTTTTATCGGAAACGCTGATCAGGGCGCGGGAAACTTTACGCAGGTCGCTCATCTCGTCCTCTATGTCTTACAGCAGGTTGTATTGTTTGAGTTTTTTTCTGAGGGTGCCGCGGTTAAGCCCAAGCATTTCCGCAGCCTTGCTCTGGTTGTTACGGGTGTAGGCCAGCACGGCTTCCAGTAGTGGTACTTCTACTTCGCTCAGCACCAGTTGGTAAAGGTCGTTGGTGGGTTGTCCATCCAGATGCAGAAAGTACTGTTCCAGGGCGTTAGCAACGCACTGGTGTAGAGATTCGTGTTGATGGCCGTTATCCAGAGATTCGGTGTTCATTTCCGCCTGGATAGTAAAGGTGTCAATGGCGCTCATGCGGCTGTATCCCATTCTTCTTGTCTCGTCAAAAAGAGTTTCAAACTTTGTTGTTGTTGGCTGGGCGTGTCCAGCAGATTGAAGTACTTCCGAAATGTCTCACCGCTCGGCAGGCTGTCAACGTACCAGCCTATGTGTTTGCGGGCAATGCGTGTGCCAAGATAGTCGCCATAATGTTCATGTATGGCTTGCAGATGTTCACTGATGACAGAGATCCGTTCCTCGGTGGTGGGAGCCGCCAGCAGTGTTCCGGTTACCAGGTAGTGGTTAATTTCGCGGAACAGCCAGGGGTTTCCCTGGGCGCCCCGGCCGATCATGACGGCGTCAGCACCGGTGTGCTCTAGCACTAGTCTGGCTTGCTCGGGAGAGCGGATATCGCCATTGGCAAACACGGGAATATCGACAGAGGCCACCACTTCGGCAATGGTGTCGTATTCCGCATCCCCTTTGAAGCGACAGGCGCGTGTGCGACCGTGAACGGCAATTGCCTGGATGCCGGAGTTTTCTGCGATTCTGGCGATTTGCACGGCATTGCGGGATTCAGTGTCCCAGCCCGTGCGAATCTTCAGTGTGACCGGGACCGGAACCGCATTGACCACGGCACAGAGGATGTCTTCCACCAGGACTTCATCCTTTAATAGCGCCGATCCTGCTGCGCGTTTGCAGACTTTTTTTGCCGGACAACCCATGTTGATGTCGATGATCTCGGCGCCAAGTAGGAGGTTTTGCCGGGCGGCTTCCGCCATCATCTCGGGGATGCTACCTGCGATCTGCACGGACTTCGGTGTTGGCTCATCTTCGTGGGGAAGGCGCTGCTGACTTTTTCGGGTATGCCAGAGGCTGGTGTCAGAAGTGACCATTTCCGATACGGTCATACCGGCACCCAGTCGCTTACACAGTTGGCGAAATGGCCGGTCAGTCACGCCGGCCATGGGGGCCAGAATGGTGCGCGATGCCAGAACGTGATTGCCAATGGTAACCAAGTTGAGTTGCCTTTAAACGATGTCAAAAAAGGGGGGTGGCTATAATACCCGCACTTGAGATAAGGAATAAAGGCTATTCCTGGATGAATAATGAGTAACTGACGGCCTGCTCTCCCGGGTCGACCAGTGTTAGTCCCAATCGGACCGGTTGGTTCGGGGGCATCATTCTGACACCGGACATTTCGCCGGAGAGGTAGTCGGCAGGCTTCAGATGCCTCTGAGCCACGGCTTCTCCCTGCAGATCCTCAAAGCGAAGCAGAAGGTCCGGAAAGGGTTGGGCAAAGTCGGCATGGTTGATAATGACGGCGTCCACGGAGAGTGCGCCGGGTATCTCGGGTTTGCTGTAGACCAGTAAAGATTCACTGCGGATCTTGTCAATGTCGCGGATGACCGGGACCGTGCAGCCGGTGAGTTCACAGTAGCGCAAAACCCAGGGCCGATAGTCTGGGTTTTTGCCCAGGACATCTGCATAGAAAAAACCATATTGGGCAACAATACAAAGCGCGGCAAATAGGGAAAGGATGCTCCATTGCCAGGGAAAGGGATGATGCCGGGTTTGTGCCACCGGAATATCTGTAGCAAGGGTTGCGTCAAAGCCTTCAGGTAACGCCACACTGACTTCGGCTTCGGCTTCGGCTTCGGCTTCGGCTTCGGCTTCGGCTTCGGCTTCGGCTTCGGCTTCGGCTTCGGCTTCGGCTTCGGCTTCGGCTTCGGCTTCGGCTTCGGCTTCGGCTTCGGCTTCGGCTTCGGCTTCGGCTTCGGCTTCGGCTTCGGCTTCGGCTTCGGCTTCGGCTTCGGCTTCGGCTTCGGCTTCGGCTTCGGCTTCGGCTTCGGCTTCGGCTTCGGCTTCGGCTTCGGCTTCGGCTTCGGCTTCGGCTTCGGCTTCGGCTTCGGCTTCGGCTTCGGCTTCGGCTTCGGCTTCGGCTTCGGCTTCGGCTTCGGCTTCGGCTTCGGCTTCGGCTTCGGCTTCGGCTTCGGCTTCGGCTTCGGCTTCGGCTTCGGCTTCGGCTTCGGCTTCGGCTTCGGCTTCGGCTTCGGCTTCGGCTTCGGCTTCGGCTTCGGCTTCGGCTTCGGCTTCGGGCAGGCTGATGTCGATGATTTCCAGATTAAGTAGGCTGCTGTCTTGTGCTACCGGTGGCGCTGTATAGGGGGCCGCAGTTGAGGTTGGATACTCCTCGGGTTCTGGCGTAGTTAGGTCAATCCCGGCGGTCAGGTCTACCCCTGTGACTGTTTCTTCTTCCCAGGCCGAAGCGGGGGTTGGTTCTGGCTCCGGCATTCCATCGGCGGGATCGCCTGAGAGCAGGTCGGCATCCATATCATCGTGGATAAGGAAGTCGTCTGCGTTATCGTCGGTTTCAGTTTGGGATTCGGGCGTGTCGGGTAGGCCGAATAACGGGTTTTCAACCAGGTTTTCTCTGGCATTAAAGACCAGTAAACAGGCGCCGCAGCGAACCAGGCCATTGGCGGCTTGCAGTTGGGCTGGCATGGCGCGGAAGGAAACCGAGCAGCCCGGACAGCGAGTGATTATTTCATTCATCGACGGCAGGTTGTCCGGAAAATGTCAGCCTATTCTATCGACATGGCTCAGCGCTTGACAGCCGTAAGTCGGACCCATTGTTCCTGTTGTGCGGGTGGGTCGAAGTCAAACCAGTCGGCATAGCTGGCCATCACTTCTTCAGCCTGCTGTTCTATCAGGCCTGACAGGCAGAGTCTGCCACCCGGGTTGGTGCGTTCTGCGAGCTTGGGAGCTAGCTCAACCAGGGGGCCTGCGAGAATATTGGCGATGACGACATCGGTGGGCTGTTGTGGAGCCTGCTCGGGTAAGAATACAGCCACTTTTCCGGGTTCAAGGTGATTGCGCTCAGTGTTGTCGAGGGTCGCGCTCAGCGCCTGAGGGTCGATATCGACACAGGTTGCAGATGAGGCGCCCAGTAGCAATGAGGCGATGGCAAGAATCCCCGAGCCACAGCCGTAATCGGTGACGCTCTTTCCTTTTAGATCAAGGCTGTCGAGCCACTGTAGGCACAGAAAGGTGGTTGGGTGGGTGCCTGTGCCAAAGGCCAGCCCCGGATCAAGCAGCAGATTTACAGCGCCGGGGTTTGGTGGCGCAATCCAGCTTGGGCAAATCCACAGGTGCGAGCCGCATTGAATGGGCTGGTAGTGTTTCATCCACTCCCTTTCCCAGTCGCGGTCTTCCAGGGGGGACCAGCGATAAGCTAGCTCCGGAAGATCTAACTGTTCTTCGAGAAAGGAGATGACGGCGGCTGTATCAACGCCGGCATCAAATAATCCGGTGATCCGGGTTTGTTGCCAGAGTGGCGTTTCGCCGAGCGCGGGCTCAAGAATGGGTTCGTCGGCATTGTCCTCGAAGGTGACGGATGCTGCGCCTGCGTCAAGCAGGGCATCTTCTATGTGTTCGGCAGATTGGCGATTGCTGTCGATGCGCAGTTGCAACCAGGGCATGGGTTCTCCAAAAGAAAAAGCCCCGTAATGGCGGGGCTTTGTCGTGTTAATCAGTGCTTGTTACAGACCCAATTTCTTCTCCAGGTAGTGGATATTCACACCGCCCTTGCGAAATTCA
Organism: Porticoccus litoralis; assembly: GCF_030676955.1. NCBI lineage: Bacteria > Pseudomonadati > Pseudomonadota > Gammaproteobacteria > Cellvibrionales > Porticoccaceae > Porticoccus > Porticoccus litoralis. The sequence goes on from NZ_JAUUUU010000003.1 coordinate 319,752, forward strand.
GGGTCACTGACCAGTTCGCGCTGTAAAGAAATGTTGGTCTTGATGCCTTCAATATGCAGCTCGTCCAGGGCATTTGCCATGCGTGACATAGCGGCATCCCGTGTCTGGCCGTAGGTGATGATTTTCCCTACCAGAGAGTCATAGTAAGGGGGTACTGTGTAGCCTGCATAAATGTGAGAGTCGACGCGGACACCGTTACCTCCCGGGGGGTGGTAGGCGGTAATTTTGCCGGGACTTGGCATAAACGTTTTCGGATCTTCGGCATTGATGCGGCACTCAAAGGCGTGACCCCGGAAGATGATGTCGTCCTGGCTGAGGCTGAGTTTTTCGCCACTGGCGATCAGCAACTGTTGTTTGACAATATCGACACCGGTAATCATCTCTGAGACCGGGTGCTCAACCTGAACCCGGGTATTCATCTCAATAAAAAAGTAGTTGCCGTCCTCGTAAAGAAATTCGAAGGTTCCGGCACCCCTGTAACCGATTTCGATGCACGCGTTGACGCAGGCCGTGAAGACTGCTTGTCTGGCCTCGTCAGGGATGTTGGGGGCGGGAGCTTCTTCCAGAACTTTCTGGTGGCGGCGTTGTAATGAGCAGTCCCGGTCGCCAAGATGGATGGCATTTCCCTGGCCGTCCGCAAGAACCTGTACTTCCACGTGACGTGGGTTTTCCAGGTATTTCTCCATGTAAACCGTGTCGTCACCAAATGCTGCTTTGGCTTCCGAGCGAGTGATTTGAATGGCTTTTAGCAGCTCATCTTCCTCTCGTACCACTCGCATACCTCGACCACCACCACCTGCGGCAGCCTTGATGATCACCGGGTAGCCCACTTCACGGCCCAAGGCTTTACTGCGATCTTCATCGTCATTCAGCGGGCCATTTGAGCCCGGTACCGTGGGAACGCCGGCGGTACGCATGGCTTCGATGGCGGCTACCTTGTCGCCCATCATGCGAATTACATCCGCAGTGGGGCCAATAAAAATAAAGCCGCTTTTTTCCACCTGTTCGGCAAAGTCGGCATTTTCTGCCAGAAAGCCGTACCCGGGATGAACCGCCTGGGCATTGGTTATTTCCATGGCGCTGATAATGGCTGGTACGTTCAGATAGCTTTGCGCAGAGGAGTTGGGCCCGATGCAGACGGTTTCATCTGCGAGCAATACATGTTTCAGGTTGGCGTCGGCCGTTGAATGCGCGGCGACAGTGGTAATGCCGAGTTCTTTGCAGGCTCTTAAAATCCGCAGCGCAATTTCACCGCGGTTGGCAATGAGCACTTTTTCCAGCATTGCTGATAATCCTCCGGGCCGCAGTTTAGATGATCATGATCATGGGTTGATCGAATTCCACTGGTTCACCGTCTTCCACGAGAATGGCGCCAATGGTGCCAGACTTGTCGGCCTCAATCTGGTTCATCATTTTCATCGCCTCGACAATACAGAGGACGTCTCCGGCTTTTACCTGATGCCCTACTTCGATAAATGCCTTGGCGCCTGGTGTGGGCGAGCGGTAGAAGGTGCCTACCATGGGCGATTTGATGGCGTGGCCTTCCTGTTCGACAGGAGCTTCGGCGTCAGCCGGAGCTGGTGCCGCGGCAGCAGGGGCAACGGGTGCCGCCATGGGTGCTGGCATCACAAAAGGTGTGGCGGCAGCGGGGCCATTGCGGCTGATGCGAACGGACTCTTCGCCTTCCTTAATCTCGATTTCGCCGATGTTGGATTCTTCGAGTAACTCAATCAGTTTTTTGATTTTGCGGATATCCATCTGTGGTTGCTCCAAATGGTCTGATCAGGATTGTGTTTCAAGTTGTTGTAGTGCAGCCCGCAGGGCAAGCTGATAACCGATGCTGCCGAGGCCGCAGATCACGCCTTGTGCAATGTCGGAAAAGTACGAACGGCTGCGAAAGTCTTCTCTGGCATGCACGTTTGACAGGTGCACCTCAATAAAAGGGATTTCCACGGCTAGCAAGGCATCGCGCAGGGCAATACTGGTGTGGGTAAAGGCCGCCGGGTTAAAAATAATGAAGTTGACCCCTTCTTTTTTTGCGTCGTGGATGCGATCCACCAGCTCATACTCGGCATTGCTTTGCAGTGACAGCAGGTGATGCCCCTGTTGCAGGCAAAGGTCAGTGAGTGACTGGTTGATGTCTTCCAGGGTTTCACTGCCGTACAGGCCGGGCTCGCGAGTACCGAGCAGATTCAGGTTGGGGCCGTTGAGTACCAGTATGGTTGCCATGATGTCCCCACTAGCAGTGTGTTGGGTTATGTCGCGATCCCGCAGGATCAGGGGGTTGATGAGAAGTCTGCCTCAAAATGGCAAAACTGTCCAATTTTTTATTTTTTGCAGATTTTAGCGACTTTTTCCCGTAGTTTTCGCAGAAATTTTCGCTCTTGAGGCGTCGTTTTTAACGTGGGGATGCGCTGAGGCGGGATGTTGCGGCCCTTTTCCCTGAGAATGCCGACAAAATCAGAGAAGTTGGTGCAAAATTCAAAAAATTGATGGTTTATTTGTCTATCTTCCGAGAAATAGCCAATAAAACGGTATTTTTTGTCAGCAGTTGGGGGAGGATGACGGGATCTTTCTGGCCTGCAGGGTAAAAGAGGTACAACGGGACCCCCGAGCGGTGGTGTCGATTGAGCAGTTGCGTGATTTCCGGGTTGTAATTGGTCCAGTCTCCCTTGAGGTAGGTGACCTGCTGTTCACGAAAGGCATCGAACAAGCTGGGAGAACTCAGCGCAATTTTTTCATTGGCAAGGCAGGTGATACACCAGTCGGCAGTAAGGTTAACAAACACGGCATCACCCTGGGAAAGCAGTTCCTGCAGGCGCGCTTCGGTATAGGGCTCCCAGGGTTGGTCGTTGGAATCGCCGTTTTGGTGAGCCTGCCAGGGCAGAAGAATAGCGATGAGCAGACTCAATACGGCAAGAGTTCGGGTCAATGCTGTCTTGCGTATGCCCAGTAGCCAAAAAGCAAATAAAAGCATCACCACACCAGCTATGATCGCAGCTACCGGGTCGCTGCCCACCTGTCTTCCCAGTACCCAGAGAAGCCAGACGGCACTTAAATACAGCGGAAAGGCGAGAAAACTTTTGAAATGATCCATCCATGGTCCGGGGCGAGGCAGGCGCTTGGTCAGGCCCGGCCACCAGGAAAGCGCAAGCAGAGGTAGTGCCATGCCAAATCCCAGGGCACAGAATATGGTCATGGCAACCCAGCTGGGTTGGGCCAGGGCGAAACCCAGCGCGGTCCCCATAAACGGAGCCGTACAGGGGCTGGCCACAACAGTAGCAAGTAGTCCGGTCATAAAGGTGGCTGTGAGGCTGTGGCCTTGTGTGGTTGTCTGGCCAACGTTCATCAGGCGAGAGCCGAATGAAATCAATCCGGAAAAGCTCATTCCCATCAAGACAAACAGGTATACCAGCAATCCAACGAAGACGGGAGACTGTAGCTGAAATCCCCAGCCTACAGCCTCGCCCGCCCGGCGCAGTGAAATCAGTAGTGCCGCAATGGCCATAAAGCTGAGCACAATACCCGCCGTATACGCTGCTCCGTGCAGGTGTTTGTTATGGGGGCCGAGGTGCGCTTTTGCCAGGCTCAGCGCCTTGATGGAGAGAATGGGGAAAACGCAGGGCATCAGGTTGAGGATCATGCCTCCCAGCAGGGCAAAAACCAGCATGAGTATCAGGTTCGGTTTGCCAGGCTGGGGCTGTGTCGGGTTTAGAGATGCTGGTGAAAGGGCGCTGGCCTCCGATACTGTGTAACTGTGATTGTCAGGGTTGAAATCGAGCTTTTGGCTGCGTGGCGGGTAACAGAGTCCGGCATCGGCACAGCCCTGGGACTCAATGATTAGTGAGGTGGGTGCAGAAGGTGTCGGCACTGTCAGCTGGGTGTTGGAATAGTAAACCGTTAGCTCTTTTTCGTAATAATCGTCATAAATCGTCTTTCCAGGGAGGAAAGTCGGCGATTGAGTGATGGGTTTGTGATCTGTATCTAGAATTTTGAAGCGATGTTGGTAAAGGTAATAGCCTGGAGCAATCTGCCAATCCAGGATGAGCTGTTGATGCTCGTGGCGGGCAGACAACTGGTAGGCTTCTTCTACCGGCAGAAAGGTCGCTGCCGGGCTTGAGAGGGGGTCATTGCCGTTTGATTGCTCGAATAGCGTGTCAGCCGTTGCCGACAGACAAAAGAGGAACAATAGGGTCAGAAGATTGCCGGCAAGACGATTGCGCATGGGTGCTGCTCGTAAATACAAAAGTGATGGGTTTTGAGTTAATGATGCACGGTTGGTTCAGTATTGTACGGAGGGCAGCCGGTTGGCGCGAGAATCATTTTCCGCTCCCAGTGGCAATGTTATAGTCTCTCAGGTATTCGGGAAGAGCATGTTCTATGTATAAAAGGTTGTTGGTCGCAGTTTTGGCAATACTTGCGGTGCCGGTGATTGCCGGAGAGTTTGTGGTCCGTGATGCCTACATTCGCGGTTTGCCTCCGGGCCAGACGGTGACGGCTGCATTTATGACGCTGGATAATGGGCTTGATAGTGACTGCAAGCTGGTGGGGGCGTCCTCACCGCTGGCGGGAAGTGCCGAGGTGCATGCCCACAGTCACCACGGTGGCACCATGTCCATGCGGCCAGTGCCATCGCTGCTGATTCCTTCGGGTGAGCTGGTGCGACTGGCACCCGGGGGCTACCACCTGATGTTGTTCGGTGTTCAGGATGGACTCAAAGATGGCGATGAATACAGTATCCGTTTGTTGTTTGAAGGTTGTTCGGAAGTGGAGATCAAGGCACCTGTTCGCAGCGTGCTGAGTGAGGGCGATAGTCGATGAAAATGCCTCGTTGGGCAAAAAAATGGTCACGCAAGGTGTCGGATGTGGGTGATGCACTGGTAGATGATTACACCGGTCCCCATAACCCCCTCTGGGTGCGTGCGAGCGTGACGGTGGTGTTGGTTTATTTGCTGACCATTCTGATCCTATGCTGGTATTGGGATAAAGAACCGGCGTTGTTTGACGTTGCGGAAAATGCTCAGTCCCGTGCCACAGCGCAAGTCGTGGGTGGTGTTTCCACCGCGACACTGATCGGTATTGTGGATACTCTGCTTACAAAGCGTGGCGGTTATCTCAGTAATGATATTGCGCCACCGGGAATGCTGATGGATAACATTCCCAATTGGGAATACGGTGTGGTGATTCAGGTGCGGGATTTTAACAAGGCCCTGCGCGAGGCGTTTAGCCGCTCTTTATCCCAGTCCACCGAAGATGGAGATCTCGCATTGGCGGAATCCAGATTCAATTTTGACCACAATAGCTGGATTGTGCCTGCCACGGAATCCGAATACCGGGAGGGCATGCAGTACCTGGAAAGCTATCTGAAGCGCCTTAGTGACAGAGCCCAGTACGATGCACAATTCTACGCCCGGGCGGATAACTTGCGGTATTGGCTGGGCACAGTGGAAACTCGGTTGGGTAGCTTGTCTCAGCGTTTGAGCGCCAGTGTCGGGCAGCGGCGTATCAATACTGACCTGGCGGGTGAGGCCGCGAGTCAGCAGTCCACCAATACGCCGGGTGAGCTGGTGGTAAAAACGCCTTGGTTGGAACTGGACGATGTATTCTATGAGGCTCGAGGTAGTACCTGGGCGCTCATCCAGCTGTTAAAGGCCATCGAAATCGATTTTGATGAGATTCTGCGTAAGAAAAATGCGCGGGTCAGCTTGCAACAGATTATCCGGGAGCTGGAGGGTACACAGCAGGCGGTATTTCCGGTCATACTGAACGGCGGTGGGTTAGGGCTGCTGGCCAATCACTCGCTAGTGATGGCCTCTTACATCAGTCGTGCCAATGCGGCCATTATTGACCTGAGGGAATTGCTAGCCCAGGGCTAGCATGGTTGAAAGGTGGCAACAGGAATGCCAAATAGGGGGAACAAGCGGTGGCTCAGACGATGAACACAGATATTCCCTCCAGCGTAAAGCTGGTGCCGGCGGCTGACTATGACTTGCTTCTGGCCGTTCTGGAGCACCAGGAACTAGGCATCATGCTATTGGATTCACGCTTGCGGATCCGCTTTTGGAACCAGTGGCTCGCCGACTGGACCGGGATGCCGGCAATGGATGTGGCAGACCGGGCATTTGATGGCCTTTTCCCCAGCCTGGTTGGTACTGCCTTTGCAATCGCTGTTGATGATGCTCTATTTCAGGGTAGGGATACCAGGTGGGATCAGCAGCGTGACCCGGGTCACCTGGACAGTGTGGAAGTGTTGATGTCGGGGGGGCCCCGTCAGATGCCACTGCACCGTATTCAGTTCACCGCAGTGGCTATTCCTGACATTGGTGACTGCTGCTTGGTGCAGATTGATGAAGCGCCGTTTAACAGTGTGGCCTCAGCTCCGGTTCAGCACGACAGGGCTTCTCCGCAATTGGAGGCTGAACGTTGCCCAGCCTACATGGAAACATCGCGCACGCCCATGTTGGTGGTGGACAATCAGAGCCTGATTCTTGATGCCAATGATGCCCTGCAGTCACTGTTTGGTTTTAGTCTGGAACAACTTCAGAATCGTCCGCTGAGGGTGCTGTTGCCCGGGCTGGATACAGATAGTAGTGATATCAGGCAGGCCCTGGAAGGCTCTGATGATGCTGAGGATGTTTTTGTCCTGGAGGGTGCCACTGCCAGCGGTGAAAGTATAACCCTGAGTGCCACATGCTTTCAGTCGGCAGCCAAGCGAGAAGGCTGGGTGGTGCTGTTTCGAGATGTCACGCTAGACTCGGCAAACCTGGAGGCGTTATTTCACCAGCGCAAGCTGATCAGCACTGTTTTTTCGCAGGTGGTGGACGGTATTTTATTGACAGATCGTCATGGCCTTGTAGAGCACCTAAACCCGATCGGTATGGAGCTGTTGGGTTTTCATGATCCACAGCCCAACCGTTATGTGGATGAACTGCTACCGCTAGTGAATGAGGCCGGTGAAGTGGTGGAGTCGCCCTGCCTGAGTGCGCTGGCAAGGGGAAAGGCGGTTTCGGTTCCGGAAAACACATTATTAAAAGTGCCCGGCCAGGAACCTCTGCAGATTGTGGCGACGGCGACACCTCTGCGTAATCGGCTCAATGATATTTCCGGCACCGTGCTGGTGTTTCGCTCCATCAGTGAGGCGCGTCGTGTTTCCACACGACTCACCTGGCAGGCCACCCATGATCCGTTGACTCAGTTGGCGAACCGCCGGCTTCTGGAAAATGAGATTCTAAAATCCATTGACGATGCGCATTCGGCTGAGCATACCCATACGCTGCTATACATCGACTTGTATAACTTCTCGGTCATCAATGATACCTGTGGTCACAATGCCGGTGACGAGTTGCTCTGCCAGTTTGCACGCATGCTTGAGAAGCAGGCGGAGCCAAGGGATGTGGTTGCCCGCATTGGCAATGACGAGTTTGCCTTGCTGCTCAACCAGCGCACGGTGGAGGAAAGCCGTGAGGTGGCAGAGCAGTTGCTGTGGCAGATCAAGGAATTCAGTTTTCCTTGGGGAGAGCGGCGCCTGAAAGTCGGCGCCAGTATTGGCGCTAAGGTGATTGACCGCAGTACCACTTCTGAAATTGATGTGCTGGTGGCGGCGGGGACCTCCTGCGCCACGGCCAAGGAGTCGGGGCGCAACCGCATTCACTTCAATTACCGCAGTGTTGAGGTGGCCCAGCGCCAAAGTGTTGCGGAGTGGATTCCAATTATTACCGATGCGCTGGAGGAGGACCGCTTTGTTCTCTATTGCCAGCCCATTGTGCCTGTGACCGAAAGCCGGGCCAGCAAGGTGCGGCATTATGAAGTGTTGGTGAGAATGGTGGATCGCCAGGGCGAGATTGTCCCGCCCGGTAAATTTATTCCAGTGGCGGAGCACTACGGATTGATCGAGGATATTGACCGCTGGGTCCTGAACCGTATCTTTGACCACCTGCAGTATCATCCGAACAAAGAACAGCGGTTTGCCGTCAACCTCTCGGGTAACACTATCAGTGACGAAGGGTTGAAGGACTTTATCATCAACAAGTTTAAGTCCACGGGGGTCAGTCCCCAACGACTGCAGTTTGAGGTGACGGAAACTGCGGCAATACGCCATTTTGATCGCGCTATGGACTTCATTAACGCGCTCAAAGATCTCGGCTGTTATTTTTCCCTGGACGACTTTGGCAGCGGCCTGTCATCCCTCGGCTACCTCAAGGAGTTGCCCGTCGATTACCTGAAAATTGATGGCAGCTTTATCCGCAATATGGAGTTGAATGAAGTTGATTACTCCATGGTCAGCACCATTAATCACCTCGGACATATCATGGGTATTTCCACCATTGCCGAATGTGTCGAGAACAGCAGCCAGCTCTCCATGCTTCAGGAGATCGGCGTCGATTATGCGCAGGGCTTCCTGATTGCCCGCCCCATGCCCCTCGATAATCTGGGTTAATGACTGGTAGGCAGCGTGCTCTCGAAGGCGCTCAGTATTTCCGGGTAAGCATTCAGATCCAATCTTGGCCCAAACTGGCTGACAATGTTGGCCGAAGCGAGGCTGGCTAGTTGCCCCGCCATGGGGTAATCCAGACCGTGGGTGATGCCATAAAGAAAGGCACCGGCAAACATGTCGCCGGCACCATTGGTGTCAACAGCGGTAACGGCATGGGGCGGGATGCGGTAGAACTCATTGCCATCACAAACCAGTGCGCCTTCGGCACCTAGCGTTACGGCGAAACTGTTGCTGATCTCAAGTAATTGCCTGGCGGCACTGTCTATATCATCACAACCGGTCCAGCCCAGCGCTTCTGCCTGATTGCAGAACAGTAGGTCGACACGCCGTCCGATCATCTGCTGCAGTCCGTCCTTGAAATAGGTGACCATGCCCGGGTCGGAAAGGCTCAGAGAGGTTTTCACGCCATGTTGTTCAGCAATCTCTCTGGCGCGTATGGCAGCCTGACGCCCACTGTCCGAGGTGACCAGGTACCCTTCCAGATAGAGATATTCAGAATTGGCAATGGCCTCCGGGTGTAACTCCTGTTCAGATACGGTTTCGCTGACACCGAGGTAGGTGTTCATGGAACGTTCCGCATCCGGTGTGATCAATACCAGGCACTTGCCGGTAATACCGTCGGCGAGTTTGCCATTATGGTGGTAGTCTACGCCCGCATCCGCCAGGTCATCGAGGTAAAAGCGGCCATGTTCATCATCGGCCACCTTGCAGGAATAGAAGGCTTTGCCCCCGAAGCTGCTGACCGCAATGATGGTGTTGGCAGCAGAGCCACCGCTGGCCCTTTTGGAGGCGGTGAGGTGATCCGAGAGGTGTTCAAGCAGTTCATGATGACGCTGTTCGTCCACCAGTGTCATCAATCCCTTGTCGACCTGTAGCTTTTGCAAATCCTGGTCTGTGACTTCAATTTCGGTATCAACCAGGGCAGCACCCAGGCCATAAACATGGTATTTGGTCATCGTAAAAGGCATTTATGAAAAGGAATGAGGGGGCTATTATGCCCGGCGCCCTGTCAGAGTAAAGAAGGGGTTCAGGCCTATAGTATTGCTGAATCCCCAAGGAGAGTTTTTTGGCGAGAAAGACGAGAAAAAAGAAACCGCGTACCCGGAGTAGATCTTCCCAGGGTCGCCGTTGGTTGTGGCGGTTATTGCTGCTTGGCCTGGTGGTTTCGTTGCTGGCGCTGCTGGTGCTTGACGCTGTGGTGTACCAGAAGTTTTCCGGCAAGAAATGGTCGTTGCCTTCCCATGTTTACAGCCGTGCTCTGGAGCTATATCAGGGGCAGTCTTTGGGGCGGGAACAATTGCAGTGGGAGTTGGGCAACCTGGGTTACCACCGGGTTTCAGCTGCAAAAAAACCGGGGGAATACAGTGTCTCCAGCAATCGTGTGGAACTTTATTCCCGGGGATTTGAGTTCTGGGATGGCTCAGAGCCTGCACGCCTGATGCGGGTTGCTTTCCAGGGCGACAGTGTGCTCGGCTTGACGGACAGCCGCGGGGCACAGCTACCGCTGGCCCGGCTGGAGCCGACGGTCATCGGCGGTATTTACCCCGCGCACAAGGAAGATCGTGAGCTGGTCAAACTGGAGCAGCTTCCCCCCTCGCTGGCGGATGGGCTTATCGCGGTTGAAGACCAGCGTTTTTACCAGCACCACGGTTTGTCTTTTCGGGGGGTGGCCCGTGCCATGGTGGCAAACCTCAAAGAAGGGCGCCTTGCCCAGGGGGGCAGCACGCTTACCCAGCAGCTAGTGAAAAACTTTTATCTCAACCAGCAGCGGACCCTGTCGCGCAAATTGCTGGAAGCCCTGATGGCCGTCATGCTGGAAATGCATTTCAGCAAGCAGGAAATTCTTGAAACCTATATTAATGAAGTTTACCTGGGCCAGGCAGGCGACCGGGCGGTGCACGGTTTTGGTCTCGCCAGTCGGCATTACTTCCAGCGATCCGTTGAAGAGCTCGAGCTGCAGCAGGTAGCGCTGCTGGTTGGGATGGTTAAAGGGGCTTCCTATTACAACCCGTGGCGCCAGCCGGAGCGGGCCCTGCAACGCCGCAACCTGGTGCTGACACTGATGGCGGAGCAGGGTGTGATTACACCGGATGCGGCGCGTCGGGCTCAGCAGAAACCACTGGGGGTGTTGCCCCAGCAGCAGGGGCGTGGAGGCCGCTGGCAGTATCCGGCGTTTTTGGATCTAGTGAAAAGGCGGCTGCGTGAGCAGTACGACGAAGAAGACCTTCAGACAGAGGGGTTGCGGATCTTCACCCGTTTCGATCCGCAAGTGCAGCGCAAGCTTGAGGCCCGAGTGGCCAGCCGGATTGATAATCTGGAGCAGGGGTATCGGATTGAAACCGGAAAACTACAGGGTGCTGCCGTCGTTGTCCGGGTTGGCTCCGGAGAGGTGGTGGCCATGGCCGGAGATCGCCAGGCGGGGTATGCAGGTTTTAATCGGGCCCTGGACGCCCGGCGTCAGATTGGTTCGACGGTAAAGCCTGCCGTGTATTTGGCGGCTCTGGAAAGGCCGTCACAATATACGCTGGCCTCCCTGATCGATGACTCTCCCCTTGCCGTAAAGGCGAAGGATGGTGATGTCTGGGAGCCCCGCAATTTTGGTCGCGAAAGTCATGGCCCGGTGCCCCTCTATGAGGCTCTGGGTCAGTCCTATAACCAGGCGGCAGCGCGCCTGGGGCTGGAGTTGGGTGTCGACAAAGTCGTGGATGCGTTGCAGCGGCTGGGTTACGAAGGGCATCTTCCACCCCTGCCATCGTTGATGCTGGGTGCGGTATCCATGTCTCCGGTTGAGGTGGCACAGCTTTATCACACCATTGCCGCCAATGGATTTTATACTCCCTTGCGCGCCATTGACTCGGTATTTACCTCTACCAATACGCCTCTGCAGCGTTACCCCTTTGAGAGTGAACAGCGTTTTGACCCCCGTGCAATGCACCTGCTGCACTATGCCATGCAGGTCGTATTGCGGGAGGGAACCGGGAAAAGTGCCTACCGGCGACTACCCGAGTCGTTGGTGTTGGCGGGCAAAACCGGCACCACCAACGATCAGAGGGACAGCTGGTTTGCCGGTTTCAGTGGAAATTATTTAAGTGTGGTGTGGCTCGGGCGTGATGACAATGGAAAAACACCCCTCACCGGTGGTACTGGTGCTCTGCAGTTGTGGACGGATATCATGGCCAGCCTGGATAACCGTTCTATGGTGTTTAACCAGCCGGATGGTGTCAGTTACTATTGGGTCGAGCCCGCAAATGGTTTGTTGAGTCGCGAAGGTTGCGCGGGTGCCCGATATCTTCCATTTATAGATGGCAGTGAGCCGCGTCAGCAGAGTGGCTGTCGCCCGGACACGCTTGAGGGAGTTATAGATTGGTTCAAGGGTAAATTCGGATGGTGATTAACGGACGGCTTTTTCTAGCCATTCTGCTGTGTAGTTTGCTGGCAGGTTGTGCGCAGGTATATGTGCCGGTCAGTGAATCCAAGTCGCCGCCCAGTAACTTGCCCAGCACTTTTCCGCCACCGGAAACCCAGGCGCCTCCGGCCTCACCCCCTGTGGCGACAGAGTCAGAGCCAGCGAAACGCATTGAGCCAACAACCTCCAGTGCTCCGGTCAAGGGCAACAGTGCAGTGGCCTCATTGCTGGATGAGGCCTGGCGCCTCAACCGGGCCCGTGAATATGATCGCTCCAACGCGGTGGCAGAGCGAGCCATGCGTATCGACCATGCCGAGCCGGAAGTTTACTTGGTGATGGCCACTAACTATGTCGCCATGACACAGCTGCAACTGGCCGAGCAGCTGGTGCGCCAGGGGCTGCCGTTGGCAGGTCAGAAGCCGGGTGTAAAGGCCGAGTTGCAGTCCTTGCTGACGCGGATCAGGAGTGGCTATTAGCAAGTGAGTGGCTGGTTGTCGGATGGCTTGTCATAGCACTTGTAATTCTGTGGAATTCGTCACACTATGCATTTTTATTTCTTCAAATGCAGTCTTATTTTCAAGGCTGGGGGTGCGACGGGTAAATGAGCAATTGGCATGGACTTTCCGACCGGGGAGTAGCCATGATCCGCGAACTGGTTCTTGAAACGTCGCGGACAGCTTTCAAGACCTTCTTGCACACCGTTCACGACCGCCTGATTGACTACGCTCAAAAACCCACTGAGGGTGATCAGGGTTTTGAGTTTCTTCATGCTCGTTCGCAGATCAGTGCCCGCCACAATGAAATTTTACGCATTTTTCTGCGCTCTTTGGATGAAGCTTTTGATCGCTTTGCCGAGCAGGAGCAGAAGGGTGGCATAGGTGCTGTCGATGCCGGGTCGCCCGCTGGTAAAAATGCCGCAAACATCTCTCTGATGGAGGACGCAGATGTTGAGGAAGACCTGGCTCTTTCCTCCATTCGCAAGCGTGCTGAAGTGGATAATACGGAATGGCTTTGGGCGTTGGGTCGGCGTATGAGTATGCTGTCTTCACGGCAGATTGACGAAGAATTGCAGTTGCCTTTGGCGCCAGGCAGCTTTTGCCAGGCGATCAAGCAGTCCATGGCCGTCGCCATGATTCCGTTGCAGGCCAAGCTGGTGATCTACAAGCTGTTTGAACGGCAGTTTATACCGGGGCTCAGTGAGCTGTACCAGCAGGCCAATGCCAAACTGGTGGAGCTTGGCGTTTTGCCACACCTCGATTATGAGGTGGAAAAGGCGAAGTTGGGAGACACGGGCCGGTTTACTGGGGCGGAACCCAGAAAGCGCACGCAATCTGCCGCGGAAGCCCGAATTCCCGTGTTACAGGATGTGGTGACCACCGGAATACATCCTGTAGCTGCCCCTTCAAAGGATTTGCCAGCCGGGGAATATCAGAGTCAGCTTCTCGACAGTATCTCCCAATTGCAGCAGCAACTGCTGGCCGCAGCCCCCCAGCACCGGGTGGCCAGGCCGGGCCAGCCGGTGCAATATACCGAGCGCCAGCTGGTAGAAGCCGCCGTTCAATTACAGCAATTTGACCAGGTGATCGCGGCAGATATTCTGGCCGTTGCCAGCCAGATCAAGCCGCTGGATATTGTCCGTGCCAGAGACAACCTGCTACACCAATTACAGCAGATTACCCACGCCGAGGAAGCGCCGGCACTGGGTGACAAGGACGTGCGTACCATTGAGCTGGTGGGTATGCTGTTTGAATACATCCTCAACGATGAGCAGATACCCGATTGCGTCAAAGCGCTGTTAAGCTACTTGCACACCCCAATTCTCAAGTTGGCGTTTGTCGAATCCGACTTTTTCCGGCACCAGGAACACCCTGCACGGTTGCTGCTGAATGCCATGGCGGACGCCGGGTCCCAGTGGGTTAGCAATGACGGCTCCTGCCAGTTCGATATGCTTGAGCAGATAAGGAAGACAGTGCGCGAAATACTCGGCAGTGAAGAGTTGGATACGCGGAAACTGGCGGCGCTGTTGATAGCCTTCAACGGTTATGTGCAGAAAGTGGAAATGCGCATACGGCTGTTGGAAAAGCGCGCTATGGAGCGCGCCCGTGGAGAAGACCGCCTGATCGAGGTGAAGCAGCGAGTCAACCTGGAAATCCACAAGCGCATTGCCGACCGGGAGATACCCTCGGCGATGTTGCTGTTCCTGCTGCAGCCATGGTCTGATTACATGGCCCACCTGTTGTTGCGCTATAGCGATGACTCTGAACAGTGGCGGCAAGCCCTTGGGCTGGTGGAAGATATGCTTTGGGGTCTGGAGCTAAGTGGTTCGGCCGGTGAGTGGCTGCGTTGGCGCCAGAATTACCTGTGGATGGAGTCCCTGATTGATAAATGTTTTGATGTGATCGGTTACGACACAGACAAGGCGTTAAAGCTGAAACGCTCCATTAGTCGTATTTATCAATTGCGTGAACGCAATCTGAAACCGGAAGCGGCCACCGAGGATATTCGCAAGCGTCTGGTTCAGATGTCTGAGCGCAGAGCGGGTCAACGTGCCGATATGTCGCACCTGAGCAATCAGGAAAAAACCATTATTGAAAAGCTGCGCCTGATGGAATTTGGCACCTGGTTTGAGTACAAAAATGGCCGTCGTGAAAAGGTAGCCTGGTTTAATCCTAATAGCCTACAGTTCCTGTTCGTCGATCAAAGTGGTAAGCGTTCCGGGATGAAAACCGGCAACGAGCTGGCGCGGGCCATCAGCAATGGCGACCTGCGCATGATTGGTGCCAGTGACAAGCCGCTGGTAGAGCGCTCCATGGAATCCATCTTCACAGACCTTAATGGCCGCGCCCATGCCAGGGCTTCCGGTGCACAACATGTCGGCTGACAATGAACGCCGGCGTCTGCCGCGACTTCAGCTCGACCTGCAGGTCGAGCTGGTGGATCAGGCCAGCGGTGAAACGTTGGGTGTGCTGGTGAACGTGCATCTGGAGGGCTTCCTGATGATGGGAGGATTAACCCTCAAGCCCGACCACCTGTATACCGTGGAATTAAGGCCAATTACACCTGTGCCATCACTTGAACCTGTTACCCTGACGATGGACTGTCTGTGGACAAGGGCTATGGGTCAGCAGGACCGTGTATGGGCAGGCTGCCAGATTGTTGATTTGGCTCCTGATGAAAAGCAAAAATTGGCTGCGATGATTGAGCAATTTACCCATGAAGCGGCCGAAGAAGAGCAACATCAGCGCATGGCCTAGACGCTGGTTGAAAAACTATTTGTGCATCGTCCTTGTCAGGACCAGAACCTTAAAGCTTTGGTCTTCTGCCACCAGTTCAACCGTTAATCCTTCCTTTTCAGCACAGTTTTCCAGTGGCACAAAACGGTTCACCACGAACAGGGCCTTTCCGCCGTGTTTCAGGTGTTGGTGGCAACTGGCTACAAACTGGCTGGTCAGATCGCCATCGGTGACAAAACCCTGGTGAAAGGGCGGATTGCAGAGCACCACGTCAAAGCGTTCGGCAATGCTGCTGCCACAATCAGCAGCAATCACATCTCCTTTGATGCCCAAGGCTGCAAAGTTAGCCTCGCAGCTTTTGATTGCTGCCGCATTGTTGTCGGTGGCAACGATACGGGCGCTGCAGTATTGCGCGGCCATGCAGGACAGGAAGCCGTATCCGCAACCCAGGTCGAGGAGCGTGTCCTGCTCGCCAATGCCGGCCAGGAAAGTTTTGAGCTGGGAAGCCAGCAGGGCACTGCCCTGGTCCACCTTGTTCCAACCGAACTGTCCGGGTTTGCTTTGTAATGTTAGCCCGTCGGCTTTGATGCAGGCACGAAGGTGGCGGTAATTGTTGTCTTCCAGCGGCGGGTTATCTGCATCTAACTTTTGCAATGTGGCGAGATACAGGGTGCCATGCTTCTCCGGTTTGCGGGGGTTTCCCAGGTAGCGGCCAGCTTTGTCCGCATAGGTTTTTATGCCGTCACCTTTTTCACCGATTAGGGCGAGGGTGCCATTGGCCCCTAGCAGTCTTCGGGATTGATTAATGATGTGGTGGCTGAGGGCCTTCTCCTTGGCGACACGAAACAGGATTTGCGCAAATTCCCCTGATGCCAGGGCATCGAGATCAAAGTCGTTAAATTGACAGTTAAAGCCAGCCTTGAGTGCGCTCTGGTAAAGGTTGTAGCGGTTGGTGACAATCATCAGGTTGTCAGGTTGCAATTGGTGTAATGGGGCGGAGCCAAGATTTTCATCCGCCACCAGTAACTGGGGGCCGTTGCAACGCCGCTGCTGTTGCGCCAGCAATGCCATACCTGAATTATTCATGAGCCCCCACGCTATCGATCTCTTCCTGTGTCAGAGCCCGGTACTCACCTGGAGCGAGTGCCGGGTCCAGTACGATATCGCCCATCTGCTCGCGGTGCAGGGCCGTCACCAGGTTGCCTACGGCAGCGAACATGCGTTTGACCTGATGATATTTGCCCTCGCTGATGACCAATAGCGCATGATGAGTGTCCATGATGGTGAGTTGGGCTGGCAGGCAACGGCGTTTTTCCCCTTCCAGCCACAGGCCGTCGGCAAACTTTTTAATCAACGCCTCGTCGAGGGGTCGATCGACCGCTACCCGGTAGGTTTTGAGGCAATGGCTGCGGGGTGAGGTGACGCGGTGATTCCACTGGCCGTCGTCGGTGATCAGAAGCAGGCCGGTGGTGTCGAGGTCAAGGCGACCTGCAATCTGCAGTTGCTCCGGACGAGGCTCGTCCAGTAAGTCGATGGCGGTGGGATGATCGCTGTCCTTGCTGGCGGAGACAACGCCAGCGGGCTTGTTCAGCATCAGGTAACGGGGTCCTGGGGTGTGGATGGCAATGCCGTCCACGCAGACCTGATCGTTGTCGCTAACAATTTCTCCCGGGTTACTCGCAGGCAAGCCGTTCAGCTCCACCAGCCCCTGGCGAACCAGTTGTTTTACCTGGGAGCGAGAATAGTCTGAGGCGTTGCTAATGTAGCGGTCCAAGCGCACGGGCAATATTCCGGGTTTGTGTCAGGGCGAGTTTGCGCCATGGGATCGATGCGGACAATGCCCTTCATAGGCATTAGTCGCGAAGACTGATGATTTCCCACTGCCGCTGTTCGGCGACGGATCGTAATTTCGGGCAGGGGTCAACGGCCACGGGCCGGTCAACAATCTCCAGTAAAGGCAGGTCATTGATGGAATCACTGTAAAAGCTGCTGCCATCGAGATTCTTGCCGGTTTCCGCGAGCCAGGCATTCAGGCGTACGACCTTGCCTTCCTTGTAGCTCGGAACGCCGCTGACCCGTCCGGTGTAATGCCCGTTGAGTTGCTCCGGTTCGGTGGCGATCAGCACATCGGCTCCCAGCTTGTTGCTGATGGGTTCAACCACAAAGCGGTTGGTGGAGGTGATGATGATGATCAGGTCGCCTTGGTCACGGTGCTGCTGTAACAGTTGCTCGGCTCGAGGCAGCCACATGGGTGCAATCACTTCCTGCATGAACATGTTGTGAAGTGTCAGTAGCTCCCCCTTGTCCAGCTCTGCCAAAGGTTGCAGGGCAAATTCAAGATAGGCGTTCATATCCAAATTGCCGGCTAGATAGTCCCGGTAGAAGCGGTCATTCATTTCGCTGTAATAGGCCGGGTCTACCCTGTTTTGAGAGACCAGAAATTCTCCCCAGCCGTGGTCGCTGTCCCCGGCGATAAGGGTATTGTCGAGGTCAAACAGGGCAATGGACATGGCTAAATGGTCTCATTTGGAGCAAAAGGCGGCATAGCTTAACGAGAGATGGGACTGTCCTCAACTGCGTATTTAGGGTAACTTTGCCTATTGGCATGAATATAAATAAGAAAAAATCCAGGGTTTAAATTGTGGTAGATCGCGAAGGGTTTCGGCCCAACGTAGGTATTGTGATTTCCGATGGCGTAGGCAAATTGCTCTGGGCCAAGCGTATTGGCCAGGATGCCTGGCAGTTCCCCCAGGGTGGTATTAACCGTGGGGAAAAACCTGAAGATGCTCTTTATCGTGAGCTTTTTGAAGAGGTCGGACTGGAACCGGAGGATGTAAAAATCCTGGGTTGTACCCGGGGCTGGCTGCGTTACCGCCTTCCCAAGGCTATGCAACGGCGCAACAGTAAACCTCTGTGTGTCGGCCAAAAACAAAAATGGTTTTTATTGCAGCTGGTGGGTGAAGAAACCCGTATCCGTCTGGACCTTAACGTTAAGCCGGAGTTCGATCACTGGCAGTGGGTCAACTACTGGTATCCAGTTGGCCAGGTCATTGACTTCAAAAGAGATGTATATAGAAAAGCGCTCAAAGAGCTGGCGCCTTTGCAGTGTGAGATGGAGCGTAGGAACTAAATGCTCGAATCGCTCAGAAACATTGTTCAGGAGGTCAACGCCGCCAAGGATTTTGGCGAAGTCCTCCGTCTGATTGTTCACCTCGTGAAGCAGGTGATGAATACAGGTATGTGTTCTGTATACCTGTACAGCCCGTCGACGAATACCTATGTGCTGATGGGCACAGATGGTCTCAACCCCGATTCGGTGGGCAAAGTGCATTTGTCGACCCGTGAGGGCCTAGTGGGTCTGGTCGCCTCCAGAGCTGAGCCCATCAATCTGGAAGACGCGGAGACACACCCCAATTTTGCTTTTTTCCCGGAAACCGGTGAGCAGCGCTACCGTTCGTTTCTGGGTGCTCCCATTATTCATCACCGTAAGGTACTCGGCGTGCTGGTGGTCCAGCAGCAGGACCGTCGTCGCTTTGATGAAAGTGAAGAATCTTTTCTGGTAACAGTTTCTGCGCAGCTCGCGGGTGTCATTGCCCATGCTGATGCCACCGGTGAGTTGGACCGCCTGCTCAATCCTCGCGAGGTGGCGATTCACGAACGTATCTATCCCGGCGTGGCGAGCGCCCCCGGTGTTGCCATTGGCACGGTGGTGGTGGTGGCGCCTTCTGCCGATCTGAATGCTGTTCCCGAACGCCGGGCAGTGGACATCGAAGCGGAACTCTGCCAATTCCGGCAGGCGATGGAGCAGACCAAGCGGGATATCCGCGCTCTCGATGCCAGTATGGTTGGCAAGCTCAGTGATGAGGAGCGGGCATTGTTCGATGTGTATTTACGCATGCTCGACGATCACGCAATGGGCGGAGAAGTGATCGGCATGATCAAGGAAGGGTTGAGTGCACAAAGCGCTTGGGCACAAGTGGTGTTGGGCCATGTGCGCATGTTTAAAAGTATGAAAGACAGCTACCTGCGCGAGCGCGCCTCCGATGTCGAGGATCTGGGTCGCCGGGTATTGGCTAATCTGCAACAGGGTGAAACCAAGCGCACTTCGTTTCCCGAGCACATGGTCATGATGGGTGAAGAGCTGTCTGCGGCTTCATTCGCAGATGTGCCTCTGGAGAAGGTCGCCGCGATTGTTTCCGTGAAAGGATCGCGCAACTCCCATATGGCGATTCTGGGCAGAGCCATAGGTATCCCCACCGTGATGGGAGCAGTGGATCTGCCCTGGGGTCGCCTGGAAGGGGAGGAAGTGATCGTCGATGGCCATACTGGGCAGGTCATCGTGTCTCCCCGGGAAGAGTTGCGCCAAACCTACATGCAACAGATCTATGAAGAGAAGTTGCTGGCAGCAGACCTGGAAAAACTGACGGACGAACCCTGTGTTACCGCCGATGGACACCATTTGTCCCTGTGGGTAAATACCGGCTTGCGGTTGGACTCTCAACTATCATTGGATCGCGGTGCGGAAGGTGTGGGACTTTATCGCACAGAAATCCCGTTTCTGATGCTGGATCGCTTCCCTTCCGAGGAAGAGCAGCGCAAAGCCTATCGGGAACATCTGGAAATGTTTGCGCCCCGCACGGTTACCATGCGCACCCTGGATATTGGTGGCGACAAGGATTTGCCCTATTTCCCCATCGAAGAGGCCAACCCGTTTCTTGGGTGGCGAGGTATACGCATCTGTCTCGACCACCCGGAAATTTTTCTGGTGCAGTTGCGTGCCATGATGCGTGCCAGCGAAGGGCTGAATAACCTCAGTATTCTGCTGCCGATGATTTCCAATGTGCCGGAGCTGGAGAGTGCCCTGCAGCTCATTTACCAGGTTTACGACGAACTTACCGAGGAAGAGGGCTACCAGATTGAAATGCCCAATGTCGGCGCCATGATCGAGGTGCCCGCGGCGGTGTACCAGATTCGTGAATTGGCCCGGCGGGTAGATTTTCTCTCGGTGGGAACCAATGACCTGACACAATACTTGCTGGCAGTGGATCGCAACAACCCTCGCGTGGCGGAGCTTTACCACGCCTGCCACCCCAGCGTACTGCGTGCCCTCTGGGCGATAGCCGAAGGCGCCCGCGGTGAAGATACCCCGGTCAGTGTGTGTGGCGAAATGGCAGGCGATCCCATTGGTGCCGTGTTGTTGATGGCACTGGGTTTCAGGGTGCTGTCCATGAGCGCTACCAACCTACTCAAGGTGAAAGCCATTCTCCGGCAAGTCAGCCTTTCCGAGGCAGAACAACTGCTCGAGGAAGTGATGTTGATGCCCGATGCCGGTTCGGTGTGGCGGCACATGGAAAAAGCACTTAAAAAGCCGGAAGTGGCAGCACTGTTTCGTGGCAGTAGTAATGTTCACTGATCCTTTTGTGTGAAGTGAAACTCCTTTAACTCCCCCTTGGCGCCACCCTGCTGATAGCTCTGCTCCAGGACGTGACACTGGCCGTTGCGGTCTTTCATGAAAACAGTGGTGCTGCGTGTGCCATAGTGTTTGGAGTGGATGAATGGTGGCGACAGTAGGCGTTCCAGTTCAATGCCCACGCCGGTATCTGGCAACAATTCATCGTCATACGGCGTATCTCTCTGTAACGCTTTCAGCAGCAGTCCTGGATCGGGCTTTTGGTCTCTGATCAGGACCTGCAAGGCATCCCTGGCATGGTTGGCCTTGGGCCAGGGGGTGTCCAGAAGATGATTGGACAGGGTGAAAATTCCAGCCTCCAACGTTTGCAGCCTCCCCGTGCGGTTGGAGCAGTACAACAGGCTTTGATCATCACCAAGCAGCAGGTTGAAGGGGCTGTAATCATTGCTTTCCGCAAGTACCCTGTTGCCGTAGTCAACCAGACTGCCAGCATGCTCGAGGCACCCGGTGGTCAGTGCCCCCCTGGAGCGTGGTGCATTCTCCGGGTGGGACTCCCGGTAGTTGGTGACTGCACTCCAGCGACCGTCCCGGCGAATACCCAGCCAGGTGCCACCAGCCAGCAGATCTCGACCACCAAGAATGTCCGGATTGTCCTCCCAGAAATGTGCTGCTGCAGTGGGGCGCTCATAGAACTCGTCGCGATTGGCCACCAGAATCAGTGGGTAGCGAGGGTGGGTTTGCCAGGCAAAGGCGATCAGACACATGGCGTTATTGTAGCTCACCAGTCGACAAGCTATGATCCCTGCAAACATAGCTGTTGTACATTGCCTCCATGCTGACTTACCCCGCCATTGACCCCGTTGCATTTTCCCTTGGCCCTTTTCAGGTGCACTGGTACGGCTTGATGTACCTGATCGGCTTTCTCGCCGCCTGGCGCCTGGCGCTAAAACGCAGCGAACGCCCCTGGTCTCCGGTGCGTCGCAAGCAGGTAGAAGACCTGGTGGTGTATTGCGCCTTCGGTGTGATTCTGGGTGGCCGGTTCGGTTATGTCATTTTTTATAACCTAGAAAAATGGCTGTCAGATCCACTCTGGCTGTTCCGGGTGTGGGAAGGTGGCATGGCTTTCCATGGTGGCTTAATTGGTGTTCTCATTGCGCTGTGGCTCTACGCACGTCACATTCAGGGGTCTTTTCTGGCGCTGGGCGATTTCGTGGCGCCCATGGTGCCCATCGGATTGGGCCTGGGGCGTCTGGGTAATTTCATTGGCCAGGAGTTGTGGGGGCGTCCCACCGACAGTTTTCTGGGTATGGTGTTTCCCAACGACCCGTTACAGCTGCCCCGTCATCCGTCCCAGCTGTACGAAGCGCTGCTGGAAGGCTTGGTGCTGTTTCTGGTGCTGATGTGGTTTTCCCGCAAGCCCCGCTCTGCGGGGATGGTGGGAGGCTTGTTTGTGAGTCTTTATGCCGTTTTCCGTTTTGTGGTGGAGTTTGTACGCTCCCCGGACAACCACATCGGTTTTGACCTGTTTGACTGGATGACCCGGGGGCAGTTGCTCTGCCTGCCCATGTTCGCGCTGGGGGGCGGCGTTATGCTGTGGGCGTGGTGGCGTGGGCGAGCCACATCGACAGCCGTATAACTTTGTTAAAGGACAGACCATGAAGCAATACCTGGATCTGATGCGCCATATCCGCGACTGCGGTGTGAGCAAGGAAGATCGCACCGGTACGGGCACCCGCAGCGTTTTTGGCTATCAGATGCGTTTTGATCTCGCCGAGGGATTTCCTCTGGTGACTACCAAGAAGGTGCACCTGAAATCCATTATTCACGAGCTCTTATGGTTTATCCGTGGTGATACCAACATCCGTTACCTGGTGCAAAATGGGGTCAATATCTGGAATGACTGGCCGTTTCAAAGTTGGTTGAACCAGACTGGTCAGGCGGACGACTTCCCGATGTATACCCCGCTGTGGCGGGAACAGATGAAAGTTTTTGTTGAGCGAATCAAGGAAGACGAAGAGTTTGCCTCCAGTTACGGAGACCTGGGGCCGGTGTACGGACACCAGTGGCGCAACTTTGAAGGCGTTGACCAGTTGGCGCAGGTGGTTGAGGACATCAAGGCAAACCCGGACTCACGTCGTCTGTTGGTTTCTGCCTGGAACCCCAAGGATCTCCCGGTGATGGTCAAGTCGGGGTTGCCTCCCTGCCATAGCCTGTTCCAGTTCTACGTCACTGAAGGCCGTTTGTCCTGTCAGCTCTATCAGCGCAGTGCCGATGTGTTTCTGGGCGTGCCATTCAATATCGCCTCCTACGCACTGCTTACCATGATGGTGGCGCAGGTAACCGGTTTGAAGCCCGGAGATTTTGTTCATACCTTTGGCGATGCGCACCTGTATTCCAATCACCTTGAGCAGGTTGAGGAGCAGTTGGGGCGGCAACCCTTTCCCCTGCCGACGATGGCGATTAACCCGGATGTAAGCGATTTGTTCGCGTTTCGGTTTGAGGATTTTGAATTGCAGGGTTATCAGGCGCATCCCCATATATCAGCTCCGGTGGCGGTGTAAGCCCATGGCCGAATTGACGCTGTCTCTGATCGTGGCGATGGACCGCAACCGGGTGATCGGTTGTGATAACGCCTTGCCATGGCATCTACCGGAAGATCTCAAATATTTCAAATCGGTCACCATGGGCAAGCCCATTGTCATGGGTCGCAAAACCTTTGAATCCATAGGTCGGCCCCTGCCGGGGCGGCTTAATGTCGTGATTACCCGCAATCCGGGCTGGCAGCATCCGGGAGTGGTTGTGGCCCATTCTCTCAGTGAGGCGCTGGTGCTGGCGGGCAATGATCCCCCGTCCAGGGAAGCGGGAGAAGTCATGGTGATAGGCGGGGAACAAATTTATCGAGCAGCCATCGAACAAGCATCACGCCTCTATATCACCCGGGTAGATACCGAGGTGGAAGGAGATGCATTCTTTCCCGACATCACAGAAGGCCACTGGCGGGAAGTGGAATGCCAGCAACCAGCCCAGCAGGGTGACACACCCTATTGCTTTCAGGTGCTGGAGCGTAGGCGCTGAGATAAGCCGGCTATGCAGGGGCCGTTTGCCTCTGTGGTAGGTGGCTACGATAATGACAGCCTGGGTAACACCGGGAAGCGGGCGTAACAGGAATTCCAATGATGAATAAAAAGCGTACCGATGCCAGAAACACCAGTTTCAGGTGGCGGCTGCTGCCGGCACTGCCGTTGTTGGTAATGGCGTCTTTGTCGCTGCAGGCGGCGGATGTTGACACCGTGTTAAAGGCGGAAAAGGACAAAACCAGTGCGGCCCAGGCTTCACAGAAACGTGTGGATGCTCTGGCAGATCAGGCCGATGAATTGTTCCAATCCTTCAAGCAGGTCAACAAACAGATAGAAAATCTGCAGGTTTACAACGCCCAGTTGGAGGCGCAGCTGGCAGACCAGCGCAGCACTCTGGCAGACCTGGCATCATCCATTGACAGCGCTGCCCAGATGGAGCGCCAGTTGGCACCCCTTACCCTGAAGATGATCGCTTCATTGGAGCAGTTTGTCGCACTGGATATGCCATTTCTGGTGGAGGAGCGCCAGGCTCGCTTGGAGCGCCTGCGCAGCAATCAGTCCCGTGCGGATCTGAGCAGTGCCGAGAAATTCAGGCAGGTGCTGGAGGCTTACAAAATCGAAAGTGAATACGGCACCCGCATCGACAGTTATCCGGAAACTTTGGAGATTGACGGGCAGAGGCGGGAGGTGAACATCCTGCGTGTTGGTCGCATCGCCCTCCTCTACCAGACCGCGGATCAGCAGGTGACCGCCGTTTGGGATAAGCAGGCCAAAAACTGGCTGCAACTGGAAGGTAGTGATTATCGCCAGGCGGTTGCCCAGGGTATACGCATCGCCCGCCGTCAGGCAGCGGTGGATTTGCTGCAGTTGCCGATTCCGGCACCGGAGGTGGTGCAATGAGGATGCTGAAATCGGTGTTTCTCTACGGTGTGTTGATTCTTGCCATGCCGGGCTGGGCCCTTGCCGAGGAGGCTGGTCAGGCACAGTCGGCTTCCCTGGATGAACTGTTATTGCGGATCAAAGAAGCGAGGCTTAGTGAGTCCCGGGAGCAGGCGGCTCGCGTCAGAGAATTCCAGCAGGCGAAGGCTGAAAAAGACAAATTACTGAAGCAGGCTAAGGCCACGGAACTTGCGGAAGAACAGCGTTCAGAGCAGCTGGAACAGGAGTTTGCGGACAATGAACGCCAGATTGCGGCGCTGGAAGCGCAGCTCCAGGAACGTCTCGGATCGCTGAAAGAGATGTTCGGCCACCTCACTGCGGCGGCGGGTGATACCCGCAGCACACTTAACCATTCTTTGGTGAGCGCCCAGTTCCCAGATCGCACCGATTTTCTGGATGATTTGATCGAGCGCATGAGCAGCAATACCCGCTTGCCATCCATCGCCGAAATCGAACAGCTCTGGTATGAAATTAATCGGGAGATGATTGAGGCCGGAAAAGTGGTGAGTTTCCCAGCCGCCGTGATTGGGGCGGATGGTGAGCAGTCATCCCGCCAGGTCGTGCGTATTGGTGCCTTCAATTTGTTGTCCGATGGTGCCTACCTGACCTACCGCCCAGAAACTGGTGCAATCGCTGAGCTGGCCCGTCAACCGGGTGGTGGTTATCAAAAAATGGCGTTGGAGCTACAGAGTAGCGGCGGTGGTTTTACCGCGGTGGCCATTGACCCAACCGGTCCCAGTGGTGGTTCACTGCTGGCGGCGCTGGTGAATAGCCCCGGCTGGCTGGAGCGCTGGCGGCAGGGGGGTGGTATTGGCTACCTGATCTCGGGATTGGGTGTGCTGGCGTTAATGCTCGCCCTGTGGCGGCTCTTGATCCTTTCTGTTGTCTCGCGCCGGGTCAGCCGACAGCTGTCCAAAGAAGCGCCCGCCGATGACAACCCCCTGGGACGGGTATTGCAAATTGGTCTGGACAATCCTTCACTAGATGCTGAGTCCCTGGAGCTTAAATTGCACGAGCAGGTGCTGAAGGAGCGGCCATCTATCGAGGTGGGCCTGAACTGGTTAAAGATTATTGCCATGGTCGCACCACTATTGGGTCTGCTGGGGACTGTCACGGGCATGATTATTACTTTCCAGGCAATCACATTGTTTGGCAGTGGTGATCCCAAGACGATGGCCGGAGGCATCTCATCGGCACTGGTGACCACGGTTTTAGGGCTTTGTGTGGCTATACCTACGGTCTTGTTACACACCTTTGTGAATAGCCGTGCCCAGCGGATTCTGCACATCCTGGAAGAGCAGAGTGCCGGGCTGGTGGCGGAGCAGTCCGAGGCCCGCTGATGCCCTTTTTTCTGGCGGAC
Source organism: Porticoccus litoralis (assembly GCF_030676955.1). Taxonomy (NCBI): domain Bacteria; kingdom Pseudomonadati; phylum Pseudomonadota; class Gammaproteobacteria; order Cellvibrionales; family Porticoccaceae; genus Porticoccus; species Porticoccus litoralis. Next base: position 345,671 of record NZ_JAUUUU010000003.1, read on the forward strand.
ATAGGCAAGCTGATTGATGCGGGCGGCCCTGTATTGTTGCTCATTGCCGGGTTGTTGCTGGTGATGTGGACGCTGGTGTTTGAGCGCCTCTGGTACTTTCATTCCACCCTTAAGCGCGAGGCCGCTGAGGTGCTGGCACGTTGGGAAAGCCGCCCCGAGCGTCGTTCGGTGAGAGCCCACCAAGTCCGCGAGGCACTTATTTCCAGTGTTGGGCTGAATATCAATCGCAATCTCTCCATGATCAGGGCCCTGATCGCCATTGCACCTCTATTGGGGCTGCTGGGTACTGTCACCGGGATGATTGGCGTGTTTGACGTGCTGTCCCTTAGCGGCAGCGGTGATGCCCGCTCCATGGCAGCGGGTGTGTCACGGGCGACCATTCCCACCATGGCAGGGATGGTGGCAGCACTTTCCGGCGTCTTTGCCAATACCTACCTGCGGCGGGTGGCTGATCGCGAGCAACAAATGCTGGCAGATCATCTGACCATGGATCACTGAGGGGAATGAGCCACGATGCGTGACCGCACCTATCGACAGCCTGAACCCCCGCAGACAATAGATCTGACACCGATGCTGGATGTGGTATTTATTCTGCTGATATTTTTTATTGTCACGGCCACCTTTATCCGAGAGCCGGGTGTTGATGTCCAGCGAACGGTGGCTGTGACGGCTGAACAGCAGAAACCAGCCATACTTGTGGCGGTAACGGCAGACAACCAGATCTGGATTGATGGCCAGCGCGTGATGCCGGAAAACCTGCGGTTACATATTCTCAGGCTGCGCAATGATAATCCCCGCGGAGGGCTGGTGATTCAGGCAGACCGGCAGGCGGAAATGGCGACATTAAGCAAAGTGTCTGATGTGGCCCGAGCGGCCGGCATTGATGCCGTGGCTGTTTCCACTGGGGATCGCTAGATTATGCTGTTGATTCGGTATTTTGTGGCTGCAGGGCTGGCATTGCTGGTGACTCTTGCTCTGTTGCTGGGTATGCAGCGGTTGATTCAGTCCGTCAACGGCGAGGCCGCCCAACTATCGGGCCATCAGATAGCCGATATTTGGCAGTCGAAGCGCACCATTGAGGAGCAGCGCAAAACGACCAAGCCGGACAAACCGGAGGAGCCGGAGCGGCTTCCGCCCCCTCCTCCTGAGATGCAACTGAGCACGAATACCCCGGTGAGCTCCGTGAGCATGGCCATGCCCTCTGCCAAAGGTCTGGATATTGGCCTCGGTGGTGCTTTCAGCCGGGATTCGGATTACATTCCGGTGTATGTGCCGCAGCCGGATTATCCTCCGCGGGCCCTGCGTCAGGGAGTGGAGGGTTATGCCGTGGTCGAGGTGATTATTACCACCACCGGCAGTGTGCGGAACGCCAAGCTGCTAGAGGAATACCCCCCTAACAAGGACTTCGGCAAATATGCTCTGAAGGCGGCCCAGAAGCTTAAGTACAAACCCCGTGTGATCGATGGCGTCGCTGAAGAGGTCCCCGGTGTGTTGTATAAGTTTTCCTTCAGGATTTCCCGGTAATGCACATGGAGTCGGGAAAAACCTCTAAATACCTCAAATTCGGTTCATGGCTGCTGGTCGCGTGGGTGTCCCTATGGCTGATGCCTGTAACGGCTGAGGAGGAAGCGGCTTCGCGGCAGTATGAGAATGTAAAAACCCGTCAACGTCAGGCGGTGGGCCAGGCCTGTGCAGTACAGTTAGAAAAAATCCAGAAAGTGTTTCAAGAGACTGATTCACCGAATGCACCCCGGCTCAGGGCATTGGTTGGTGAGTTAAGCGGGTTAACCGGCAAGGTTTGCAACAGCAGTTACGAAAAATCCCAGGTCTACAACCTGCTGGGGTACAGCCATTACTCGCTGGAGGACTACCCCAGGGCCATCGAAAGCTATCTGGCTCTGATTGCTGAGCCAGAGGCGGACGAGCGGCAGCGAACGGCGACTCGCTACACCGTCGCACAACTCTATTTTTCCCTGGAGAAGTATGCCGAAGCGGCCCGGCAATTGGAGCTTTGGCAGTCTGAGGCCACCGTGGTCAGCCCCGAGGGTAGAGCGTTACTGGCGCGGACCTATTATTACCTGAACCGTAAGGCCGAGGCGTTGCAACTGGTGTCTGCCGTGGTGGATGAGGCGTTGGCCGCCAGCAAGCTGCCAAGGGAAGACTGGTGGTCTCTACAGCGGGTACTTTACTACGAGCGCCAGGAATACCTCAAAGTGGTGTCGATTTTGAAACAGCTGGTGACCCACTACCCGCGAACCAGTTACTGGCAGCAACTGGGTGGAATTTACGGGCAGCTGGAGCGCAGTGGCGACCAGCTGGCGGTGACCGACCTGCTGCGACTGCAAAAACAGTTAAAGGGGGAGCGACAGTGGCTATCCCTGGCATACCTGTATCTGGGTGCCGATGTGCCTTTTCGGGCGGCACGGGTGCTGGAGCAGGGCATGGCTGCCGGAGATGTGCAGAAAAATGCCAAAAATCTGGAAACCCTGGGCACTGCCTGGCTGAGGGCGCGGGAAAATCAGCGAGCCCTGTCGGTTCTGCAACAGGCTGCTGGGCTTTCGGATAGTGGTGCCATCGCGGCCCGCCTGGCGTCGGTCTATCTCGATGTGGATGACAACGAGGCCGCGGTGCGGGCGGCACGCGATGCCCTGCGCAGGGGTGGGCTTTCCCGCCCGGGCCTGACACGGATGACTCTGGGTGCGGCGCTGGCTAATTTACAGTGCTACCGTGAGGCGGAGCCGGTGTTCCGGGAGGCTGCTAAGGATAAAGTGTTGAGCAAGAGCGCCGGGCAATGGCTGCGCTATGTGGCTGGCGAGGGTGCCCGGCGCGAACGGCTTATGGAAAGTGGTGCGGATATCCCGGGTTGTCAGTTGGGATAGGCGGGGTTCGGGAGATAAAAAACCGGCCGTAGATGGCCGGTTTTTTGTTGTGAAATAACCCGTTACTTCACCTGATCCAGGTCCCGCACCGCACCGCGGTCGGCACTGGTAGCCAGCAAGGCATAAGCCTTGAGGGCAGCAGAGACCTGGCGGGGACGCTTCTCCTTGGGGTGCCAGCCCAGTTCGTCCTGCTTGAGACGACGTTTTTCCAGTTCCTCTTCGCTTAACAACACATCAATACGGCGCGCGGGAATATCAATTTCGATCATGTCGCCCTGCCTGACCAGTCCAATGGCGCCGCCTGCGGCGGCTTCCGGCGAGACGTGGCCAATGGAGAGCCCGGAGGTGCCGCCCGAGAATCGACCATCGGTGATCAGTGCGCAGGCTTTGCCCAATCCCTTGGATTTCAGGTAGCTGGTGGGGTAGAGCATTTCCTGCATGCCGGGGCCACCTCGTGGGCCTTCGTAGCGGATGACAACTACATCGCCGGCTTTTACCCGGTCGTTGAGAATGTCGTCCACCGCCTGATCCTGGCTTTCGCAGATGTGGGCTGGACCGGAGAACTTGTGCACCGATTCGTCAACGCCGGAGGTTTTTACCACGCAGCCGTTTTTGGCGATGTTGCCGTAGAGTACGGCCAGTCCGCCTTCCGTGCTAAAGGCATTTTCAAGATTGCGAATGCAGCCATTTTCCCGGTCGGCATCCAGTGAGCTCCAGCGAGTGCTCTGACTGAATGCCTGCTGGGTGGGGATGCCGGCGGGACCGGCCTTGAAGAAGGTGGCTGTGGCCTCGTCGCTGTTGCGCATAATGTCCCACTTTGATAGCGCCTCTGCCAGGGTGGGGGTGTGCACGGTGGGAATGTCGGCGTGTAACAGTCCGGCGCGATCCAGTTCTCCAAGAATCCCGAACACACCGCCGGCGCGGTGCACATCTTCGATATGGTATTTAGGCGTGTTGGGTGCCACCTTGCACAGCTGCGGAACCTTGCGCGACAGGCGGTCAATATCGGCCATGGTGAAATCCACGCCCGCTTCCTGGGCTGCAGCAAGCAGGTGCAGAATGGTGTTGGTGGAACCGCCCATGGCGATGTCCATGGTCATGGCATTTTCGAAGGCTTCAAAACTGGCCACGGAACGTGGCAGTACGGTCAGATCATCTTCCTCGTAATAGGATTTTGCCATGTCCACAATGCGGTGCCCCGCTTCCTCGAAGAGGCGACGGCGGTCAGAGTGGGTTGCCAGCGTGGTGCCATTGCCGGGCAGGGACAGACCGAGGGCTTCCGTGAGACAGTTCATGGAGTTGGCGGTGAACATGCCGGAACAGGAGCCGCAGGTGGGACAGGCTGAACGCTCATATTCTTCAGTTTTTTCATCGGAGGCATTGGGGTCGGCAGCGATCACCATGGCGTCGACCAAGTCCAGCTTGTGCTCGGACAGTTTCGTCTTTCCCGCTTCCATAGGGCCACCGGAGACAAAAATCGCCGGTATATTCAGGCGCATGGCTGCCATCAACATCCCGGGGGTGATCTTGTCGCAGTTGGAAATGCATACCAGTGCGTCGGCGCAGTGCGCATTCACCATGTACTCGACCGAGTCGGCAATAATGTCTCGTGAGGGCAGTGAATAGAGCATGCCGTCGTGCCCCATGGCGATGCCATCGTCGACGGCGATGGTGTTGAACTCGCGACCAATACCACCGGCCTTGGCAACTTCTTCGGCAACCAGCTGACCCATGTCCTTGAGGTGAACGTGTCCCGGCACAAACTGGGTGAATGAGTTGGCGATGGCGATGATCGGCTTGTTGAAATCATCATCGGTCATCCCGGTGGCTCGCCAAAGGGCGCGAGCTCCGGCCATGTTTCTGCCTTTGGTGGTTGTGTGTGAGCGGTATTTGGCCATCTCTGTTCCTGCCGTCCTGAAAAAAACAAGGCGGCAAGGATAGCAGAGACAGTGGTGATGAATCAGCAGTTATAGGAGATTCTTGCAGAATATCCGTGACTTGCGCTGGAAGTTGTAGAGGCTTTTGCGCTCAGCGGGCAATTCCTCCAGTGTGACGTCAACAAAGCCCTTTTCCTTGAACCAGTCGCTGGCATGGGTTGTCAGGACAAACAGCTGCCGTATTTTCTTCTGACTGGCATAGGTTTCCAGCTGGGCAAGCAGCCGTGAGGCAAAACCACGATTCTGGAAGTCAGGGTGCGTGGCGACACAGGCCAGCTCGGCAGAATGGCCATCGCTGAAAGGATAGAGCGCGGCGCAACCTACCAGCGTGCCCTCGGCGTGTTGCATGACCATAAAGCGGTTGATTTCCGTTTCCAGCAGTTCCCGTGAGCGCTTGACCAGAATGCCCTTCTGCTCCAGAGGTTCAATCAGCTCCAGTAGACCACCCACATCATCAATGGTGGCCTGACGGATGATTTCCTTGCCATTTTTGAGGATCAAGGTGCCGCTGCCCTCGCGGGTAAACAGTTCTGTGAGTAATGCGCCGTTATCGGCATAGCTGATGATATGGCTGCGTAACACGCCATTTTCACAGGCCTGGTAACAGGCGAGCAGGTTTCTCTGCAGGGAGATGTTTTCAGCCTGCGAGGTGAGGGTCTGGGGTACTTCGTTCAGTGAGAGCATTTTGATCAGGTTGCCCTGATCGTCGCAAAGGCCGTTTTCAGCACTGAACATCACCAGTTTTTCCGCTCCCAGGCTCACCGCGGCCTGGGTGGCAATATCCTCATAGTTGAGATTGTATGGTTCTCCGGTGGGTGAGTAGCCAATGGGAGATAACAATACCAGCGCGCCGTCATCCAGTTGTTTCTGAATGGCCTTCTGGTCGATGCGCCGCACCTCCCCAGTGTGGTGAAAGTCGATACCATCCCTAACCCCAAGGGGTTTGGCAGTGATCAGGTTGCCGCCAAATACCCGAATGCGAGCGCCGTGCATGGGTGAGTTTGCCGCACCTGTGGATAGCTGTGCTTCAATGGTGATTCTGGCACTACCCACGGCATCTTTCACACAGGCCATGGTGGCACTGTCAGTGATGCGTGTATTTTGGTCGAACCGAGCCTCAATGGCGCAATTGGTGAGCCGCTCTTCAATCTGGTGACGCGCGCCGTGCACCAGCACCAGGCGAATGCCGAGACTGTGCAGCAGGGCAATGTCGTGCACGATATTTGTGAAATTGGCATGTGCAATCCCCTCGCCACTGATGGCGAGGACAAAGGTTTTCCCCCGGTGCGCATTGATGTAGGGGGAGGTGTCGCGCAGGAACTTCACATAATCTGACACAGTATCAGCCGTTCATTGTTGTTGGGGCATTATAAACAGCAGCGGCCAATCAGTTGAATCAGAAAATCCACCGTGGGCTGAATGCGTTCCAGCGGCAGATATTCATCCGGTTGGTGGGCTTGCTGGACACTGCCTGGACCAAGGATGACCACATCCATGCCCAGATCTTTCAGATAGGGCGCTTCTGTCGCAAAAGAGACCGATTCACAGCTGTGGTGGGTCAGGGCTTCGCAGATCTTCACCATGGATGAATGCGGCTCGGTGGCAAAGGCGGGAACGCAGTAATGGTCGATGTTGATCATGACGTCGTCGCGCTGCTGAAGGGGCAGGATGCGCTCGGAAATCTGCTGTTGCAGGGCCGTCATGTCCATGCCAGGCAGGGGGCGTATTTCGAAGCCCAGTTCACACCTTCCGCAAATACGATTGGGGTTGTTGCCGCCATGAATGCAGCCGAGGTTCATGGTCGGGTAGGCGACCTGGAAGGCCGGATTGTTGTGACTACCCCGTAACTCGTCTCTCAGTTTCAGCAATTCACCCAGTGCCGAATGCATGGTTTCCATGGCATTGCGACCCAATGACGGATCGCTGGAGTGGCCGGAGCGGCCTTCAATCACAAGTTTCTCCACCATGATGCCCTTGTGCATATTAATGGGCTTCATGCCGGTGGGTTCGCCGATCAGGGCATAGCGTGCCCGGGGGCGCCCTGCTGCAGCGAGCATCTGTGCACCGGCCATAGACGATTCCTCGTCGGCAGTGGCGAGGATAATCAGCGGTTGTTTCAGTGGCGTACTGACAAACTGCTTTGCTGCTTCGATCACCAGCGGGAAGAAGCCTTTCATATCACAGGTGCCTAGACCGTAGAGACGGTGGTTTTTCTCCACCATCTTGAACGGGTCCTGGCTCCATAGGCTGTCGTCACAGGGTACGGTGTCGGTATGCCCTGCCAGTACCAGGCCTCCGGGTCCGCTGCCGAGGGTGGCGATGAGGTTGGCTTTGCGGGGGTCGGCGAGGGGCATGACTTCGGTGGCAAATCCGAGGTCGGATAACCACTGGGCCAGTAGCTCAATGACCTCACGGTTGCCCTGATCTATGTCGGCATTGACGCTGCTGATGGAGTTGGCGGCAATCAGCCGCTGGAGCATGGGGATAAGTTGCATGGGCTGAGTGTAAGGGGCACAACCGAAAAAGCAATTGCCGGACGCAGCAATGCCCGGAAACCTTGATGGTATCCGGGCCATGTTCGTGAATATTTGTGATGACAGTTATGTCAGCGAAAAAGCACGCATCAGGAATTGATGGGACATGGCATCCGTATCGGTGCGTCCTGCAAGAATATCAGCCGCGTAGGCTCTGGCAGCCTTCTCTGCCCCTTCCTTGGAATTGAAAGGACCAATCATTTGGGTTTTTTCCCGGATTGCGAAGTACCACTTCCCGTTCATGCACTCAATTCTCTCGGAACGGAAGCGCGTCGTTTCATCTTCACCTTGCCTTGCAAGCATGGCTGAACCTCCCTGAAACTGGTTTTTTGTGACCTAGCTCACAAATAATAGTAAAAAACATCACGATGAAAAGAGCCGCTTGTCGTTTTTTCAGGATGGCGGTATCGCGGGCGCACAATCCTGTTGAAAGACATTATGTTGGTTGTCGCTGTTTCTGATAGCCTTCATACTCGAAAGATGTCAGAAAAACCGGCGTGGGTGGAACAATATGGCGGTGGGTGAGGTGGTGGAGCGACTGCTGGATTTGGGTAATGTACTCAATGATCTGGTCACCGATGGTCTGCTTACACAGCAGGATGCCAATGCAATTGCTGGTTCACAGCGCAATCGGGAGCAGTCTTTGTTGCATCCGCTGGCCTACATTGCTGGTCAGCGGCCTGAAAACCGGGCTGATCCGGGCAAGCAGCTTTCCATTGAGAGCCTGACGCAGTGGCTGGCTGGGCGTGCCGGGCTGGATGTGGCCCATATTGACCCCCTGAAAATCGATGTAACCTCTGTCACTGCGGTGATGTCCTTCCAGTTTGCCCGTCGCCACAACATTCTCTGTATTGATGCCGGCGGTGACGAGTTAATGATTGCTACCTCCCAGCCGTTCATGACCTCCTGGCTGGAAGACTTGAAACAAACCACCCGCAAGCCCATACGCCGGGTGGTTGCCAACCCGGTGGATATCGCCAAGTACACCCTGGAATTCTATTCGCTGGCAAAGTCAGTCTTTGGCGCTAAGGGTATCGCCGGAACCAATAAGGCCGGAGTTGCCAATTTTGAACAGCTGCTTCAGATTGGCTCCCTGAAGGACCCCGATGCCCAGGATCAGCACATCATCAATATCGTTGACTGGCTACTGCAGTATGCGTTTGATCAGCGCGCCAGTGATATTCACCTGGAGCCGCGTCGTGAAAAGGGCAAGATTCGTTTTCGCATCGACGGAGTATTGCACCAGGTATATGAACTGCCCGATGCTGTGATGACCGCGGTGACCAGTCGCCTGAAAATTCTTGGTCGCATGAATGTGGCCGAAAAACGCCGTCCGCAGGATGGTCGCGTGAAAACCGTGACACCAGAGGGCAATGAGGTGGAGTTGCGCCTGTCGACACTGCCTACTGCCTTCGGTGAAAAGCTGGTGATGCGGATATTTGATCCGGATGTGCTGCTGCGGGGATTCCAGGAGCTGGGCCTGTGTGGGGACGATCTGAAACGCTGGCATGAAATGACTGGCAGACCCCACGGCATCGTGCTGGTGACCGGTCCCACCGGGTCGGGTAAGACCACCACGTTGTATTCCACCCTCAAGGAGCTGGCAACGGAAGATGTCAACGTCAGCACCATTGAAGATCCCATCGAGATGGTGGAGGACAGCTTTAACCAAAGCCAGGTGCAACCCAAAATAGAATTCAGCTTCGCTGCCGGTATTCGCACGCTCATGCGGCAAGACCCGGACATTGTCATGGTGGGGGAAATACGGGATCTGGAGACAGCCGAAATGGCGGTGCAGGCCGCACTGACAGGGCATCTGGTGCTGTCGACGTTGCATACTAACGATGCCCCAACGGCCATTACCCGGCTGCTGGATCTGGGGGTCCCCGCCCACCTGATCAAGGTCACCCTGAATGGTGTGATGGCGCAGCGGCTGGTGAGGACGCTCTGCCCCCATTGTAAGGAGGCGGTGCCGGTGACTGGGGCAGAATGGGATTCGCTGGTGACCCCGTGGAAAGTGAAATCCCCACAGCAACTTTATCGTCCAGTGGGTTGCCTGGAATGCCGGAATACCGGTTATCTCGGGCGCCAGGGCATTTATGAAATCTTGCCCGTCACCGAAACCATTCAACCCCTGATCACGGCAGATACCGATACCACCGCGTTGCGCTTGCAGGCCATGAAGGAAGGAATGCGTACTCTGCGGCTTAGCGGTGCCCAGAAAGTGGGTGCGGGGACCACGTCTGTGGAAGAGGTCCTGAGGGTTGCTCCGGCATCAGGAAAATAATAATGAACTGTTGGCGTCTGAAAGATAGCTGACAGCAGAGAATAACTTGCGGTCCGCAGTGGCCCCATACGACCGAGAAAGACCATGCATCAATTATCGTTGCCATCACCCTTGATGGAGAACTGGTTGCGTCACCAGGAGCATTTCCGCAACCGTGCCGGGTCAGAGCAGACTGACTGGCTGGATGAGGCCCTGCAGGATAAACAGTTTGCCCAGGCTATGGGCATCGCTTGGGGTGGAAGCGAGTTTGTGGCCACAACTTGCGTGCAACAGCCGACGATGTTCCAGGAGCTGGTGTTGTCCGGTGACCTGGATAACGCCCTGGTCCCAGGCGAGCTGGAGCAACGGCTGCGATCACACCTGGATGGTGTTGCGTCCGAGGAAGAACTGCTGAAGAAGCTGCGGTTGTTCCGCAACCGAGAAATGGTGCGAATCGTGTGGCGTGATTTCAATCGCCTCGCGGAACTTGAAGAAACCACCGGAGACATGACGTCCCTGGCGGAAGCGGTTCTAAGCGTCACCCTGGAGTATCTCTATGGCCGAGCCTGCGAGGAGTGGGGAACTCCCCTCGATCGTCAGGGCAATCCCCAGCAGATGGTGATTCTCGGTATGGGCAAGCTGGGGGCTTGGGAGCTGAATGTCTCTTCCGATATCGATCTGATTTTTACTTATCCGGAAGCCGGTGAAACCAGCGGTGGCAAGCGCAATTTAAGCAATCAGGAATTCTTTGTCCGCCTTGGGCAGCGACTGATCAAGGCGCTGGATGCACGCACGGCGGAAGGCTTTGTGTTCCGGGTAGACATGCGCCTGCGGCCCTACGGGCAGAGCGGCGCTCTGGTGCTCAACTTTGACGCTATGGAAGAGTATTACCAGACCCAGGGAAGAGACTGGGAACGCTATGCGATGATCAAAGCCCGGGTAGTGGCTGGCGATCAGCAGGCGGGTCGCCAGCTGATGTCTATGCTGCGACCATTTACCTACCGCAAATACATCGACTTCAGCGCCTTCGAGTCTCTGCGCAGCATGAAAGCCATGATTAATCGCGAGGTGCAGCGCAAGGGTTTGTCGGCTGACGTCAAGCGCGGTGCTGGCGGCATTCGCGAAGTTGAATTTATCGCCCAGGCGTTTCAGATCATCCGTGGTGGCCGCGACAGCCGTTTTCAGACGCCAGAGCTAAAGGCGATTTTACCCCTGATTGCAGAGGAGGGCATGTTGTCCTCTGAGGAAGCAAAACAGCTTTATGAGGGATACCGGTTTCTGCGCAATGTCGAGCACGTTCTGCAGGCGTGGCAGGACCGGCAAACACAACTGCTGCCTCAGGATGCCGAGGGGCAGGCGCTTGTTGCCGTATTAATGGGTTATTCAGATTGGTCGCAATTTCTGGAGAGATTGGATAAGCACCGCTCGTGCATACGGGGCCTGTTTGAAGATGTGGTGGCGGAAGATCGTCGGGATGCCGAAGCCTCCACGGAAACACAGGATTGCGAGCTGGCCAAAACCGTGTGGTTGAGTTCGGACCCCGAAGGTCAGATGGCTGAAGCGCTGGCTGAGCTGGGGTATGACGATGTTGCAAAGGCCGTCAACGGTATTGTCAGTTTGCGCGACAGCCATGCCGTGCTGGCAATGGCCAATGATACACGGGGACGACTTGATGGCCTGATACCGCGGCTGATACCCGTTTGCGGGCAGATGCCAAACAGCGCCGAAACCCTGTGTCGTGTCCTCAAGCTTATTGCTGCCGTGGCGCGGCGCAGTGCCTACCTGGTGTTGTTGCGGGAAAATCCATCTGCGCTGCAAACGACGGTTGAGTTATTTTCCGCCAGCAGTTGGGTGGCCGATCAGCTGATTCGCTATCCGGCCTTGCTGGATGAGTTGCTTGATAATCGCAGTTTATTATCCCTTCCCGACCGTGCAGCCCTTTCGGATGAACTCCGACAACAGTTGTTGCGCATCCCCAGTGATGATTTTGAAACACAGATGGAAGTGCTGCGGTATTTTCAGCGCTCCCATGGGCTGCATGTGGCCGCCTGTGAGGTGGAGGGTATTCTGCCGCTGATGCAGGTCAGTGATTATCTCACCTGGCTGGCCGAGGCCATTCTTGAGCACGTGTTGGAAATGGCCTGGGAGCAACTGGTGGCGCGACACGGGAAACCCAGAACAGTCACAGGCGAAGATGCCGGCTTCCTGATCGTGGGTTATGGCAAGCTGGGGGGTATCGAGCTGGGACATGGTTCCGATCTGGACCTGGTGTTTCTTCACAATGCCGATCCGGCGAAATCAACAGATGGCGAAAAGGCAATAGATAGCGCCTCATTCTTTGCTCGGCTCGGGCAGAGGATCATCCATATACTGACTGCACGATTGCCTTCCGGTGACCTTTACGAAGTGGATATGCGTCTCAGGCCGTCCGGAAATTCGGGCATGCTGGTATCTTCACTCGGTGCATTTGAAAAATACCAGATGGAAGAGGCCTGGATATGGGAGCACCAGGCATTGGTCCGGGCCCGCACCATTGCAGGTGATGAAACTCTCGCTGAACAGTTCTATACCATACGTGAGCGGGTACTTTGCCGTCAGCGGGATACGCTAGAGTTGAAACAGGCCGTTGTCGAGATGCGTGACAAAATGCGAAAGCATCTGGGCTCGGGGGCTGGGGGCCAGTCGGGAGAAGGAATATTCAACCTAAAGCAGGATGCCGGAGGTATCGTTGACATTGAATTTATGGTTCAATTTGCGGTCTTGGCCTGGTCCCACGACATTACCGGTTTAACCCATTGGAGCGATAATATTCGCATCCTTGAGTCACTCGAGGAGAGTGGCGTTCTATCCCGTGACGATGCTCAATGCCTGATCAGTGCCTATAAGAAATATCGCTCCGCCGGTCACCGTTTGCAATTACAGCAGGCTACAGGTGTCGTTGATGCAACGGAATTTTCCGCTGAACGGGAGCAGGTAAAAGCAGTCTGGCAGCGACTGCTGGGATAATAAGTGCCTGTCCGTACCAAAGAAACGGACGGTTTTGAGGAGACATTAATGTCATTTGCCGATCGTGATGGTTATATCTGGTTTGATGGTGAGATGGTGCCCTGGCGCGATGCCAAGGTGCACGTTCTGACCCATACCCTGCACTATGGCATGGGGGTTTTTGAGGGCGTGCGCGCCTACGAAACACCGGACAGCGGTGCGGCAATTTTCCGTTTGCAGGACCACACCGACCGTTTGTTTCGTTCCGCCAAAATCATGGGCATGAAAATGCCTTATAGCAAAGAAGTACTCAACGAAGCCCAAAAACAGGTGGTGCGGGAAAATGACCTGCACGAGGCTTACCTGAGACCGATGGCGTTCCTTGGCTCCGAGGGCATGGGGTTGCGTGCGGACACCCTGCAAACCCATGTGATTGTGGCGGCCTGGACCTGGCCTTCCTATATGAGCCCGGAGTCCCTGGAAAAGGGGCTGCGCATTCGCACCTCTTCCTATACCCGACATCATGTCAACATTGCCATGACCAAGGCGAAGGCCAATGGTAACTACATCAATTCCATGCTTGCACTGCGCGAAGCGCTGGACTGTGGTTGTGACGAGGCTTTGCTGCTGGACCCGGAAGGTTATGTGGCCGAGGGCAGTGGTGAGAATGTCTTTGTGGTTCGCGACCAAGTGCTCTACACCCCGGAGCTGACCTCGTGTTTGGATGGCATTACCCGCAAAACAGTTATGCAGTTAGCTGCCGAATTCGGATACAAAGTGGTGGAGAAACGCATCACCCGCGACGAGGTTTACGTGGCCGACGAGGCATTCTTCACAGGAACTGCGGCAGAAGTGCTACCCATTCGGGAGCTTGATGGACGGGAAATCGGTTCCGGCTCCAGAGGGCCGATTACCGAGCAATTGCAGTCGCAGTATTTCGACCTGGTGAGGGGGCGACTCGCCAAGCACGCAGAGTGGCTGGCACCGGTGAGCCAATAACTCCCGGCTTCCCGGGGAAAATCATGACTGAGGCCAGAAAAATTCTTATCATCGGTCCCTCTTGGGTGGGGGACATGGTGATGGCCCAGTCGCTCTTCATTCTTCTCAAACAGCAATCTCCCGCCTGCCAGATCGATGTGTTGGCTCCTGCCTGGAGCCGACCACTGTTGGCACGTATGCCACAGGTGAATAGGGCAATTGAGATGCCCGTGGGTCACGGCAGTCTGATGTGGTCTGTGCGCAGACAGGTAGCTCGCGAGCTCAAGGCCGAGGGGTATGACCAGGCCATCCTGTTGCCCAACTCCCTGAAATCTGCCCTGATCCCGATGTTCGCAGGTATTCCCCTGCGTACGGGCTGGAAGGGGGAGTTCCGGTACGGGTTGGTCAATGACATCCGGCTATTGGACGAAACACGCTATCCGCTAATGGTTCAGCGCTTTGATGCCCTGGCTTTGCCCCCCGGGGCACCGCTACCGGAAAAATTACCCATTCCCGACCTGCATGCTGATTCCGCTCGAGTGCCGGGGCTGCGCCAACAGTTTGGCCTGACCGACGAGCGACCAGTCTTGGCACTTTGCCCGGGCGCCGAGTTCGGGCCGGCCAAACGCTGGCCAGAAAAGTACTATGCCGAAGTGGCAGCCCATCGGTTATCTCTGGGTTGGCAGGTGTGGCTGATGGGCTCAGAGAAAGACAAGGCCGTGGCCGGGGCCATCATTGAGACCTTGCCTGAGCACCTCCGGCAGCAGTGCCACAATCTGGCGGGAGTCACCAAGCTGGAAGATGCGATTGATCTGTTGTCAGTCTGCGATGCGGTTGTCAGCAACGATTCCGGCTTAATGCATATTTCAGCTGCGCTAAACAGGCCGCTGGTGGTGGTTTACGGTTCTACTTCGCCAGGTTTCACCCCACCCCTGAATGAGCGGGTGGCCATTGTTTCCATTCCTGTGGATTGTGGACCCTGTTTCAAGCGCGAGTGTCCATTGGGGCATATGAAGTGTCTCAATGACTTGCCCCCTCAAAGGGTGATCACGGCAGTGGAAAAGTTGTTGTCCTCTGAGTCGTTGGATGCCGATAAAGGTCGGTTGTCTTGAAGCTCGCGTTCTGTTTCTACAAGTATTTTCCTTATGGTGGGTTGCAGCGGGATTTTTTGCGTATTGCCAAAGCCTGTGTGGACCGGGGGCATGACGTTATAGCCTATACATTGAGTTGGGATGGCGACCAGCCGGACTGGCTTCAAGTGGTAGTCGCCCCTGTAAAGGCGGCAAGCGGGCCCGCCAGGTACAGAAAGTTTTCAGCCTGGGTAAACGACGCGATCAAGCGGCACCCCGTGGATGCGGTGGTGGGATTTAACAAAATGCCTGGCCTGGATGTCTATTACTGTGCAGACCCCTGTTTTGAACATAAATCCCGTCACCTTCGGCCGTGGTGGTACCGGCTAACGCCCCGCTACCGACATTTTTCCCGGTATGAGCAGGCTGTGTTTAAGCCTGGCTTGTCGACAGAAATTCTGATGATTTCTTCTGTTCAGCAGGGACTGTTTCAGCATTACTACCACACCGAACCTGAGCGGATGACAATGTTGCCGCCCGGCATCAGTCGTGACCGGTGTGCTCCGGAAAATGCGGCGGACATTCGCCAGGAATTTCGCAGGGAGTTTGGTCTTGCGGACGATGACCAGTTGCTGCTGCAAATCGGTTCCGGCTTTCGCACCAAGGGGTTGGATCGCACGTTGCGTGGCCTTGCCTCGTTGCCCGACGACCAGCGCCAGCGCACCCGCCTGTTCGTGATTGGTCAGGATGATGCCGCAGAATTCAGGTCCCTCGCCAACAAGCTGGGCATTGCTCAGCAAGTGCAGTTTTTTGCCGGGCGTGATGATGTGCCACGGTTTCTGCTGGGTGCGGATTTGCTGGTGCATCCCGCTTATGCTGAAAATACTGGCACAGTATTGCTGGAAGCGGTGGTGGCGGGCTTACCGGTATTGGTTACCGATGTCTGTGGTTATGCCCATTACATTGCTGAGTCAGGATCGGGGACTGTGCTGCCATCACCTTACCGCCAGGAAGCTTTCGATAAAGCGTTGTGTGATATGTTGCAGGCAGACAAAAGCCGGTGGCGAGATAACGGACTGCAGTTTTCCATGTCGGCAGACATTTACGATATGCCAGAGCGGGCGGCTGATGTGATTGAGCGGGTAGTGGAGCATAAACATGAAGCTGTTTCTGGCTGAGCCGTTCGCCACAAAGTGGGCTGATCGAGACCCGTTTGCCGAAGCGTTTGCCATTTCCGGGGAAACCTACCGCGATATGGGTGATCGTCGCACTTCTCGCTTTGAATGCGATGGCAGAGCTTTTTTTATCAAAACCCACGCCGGTGTCGGTGTCGGTGAAATCCTGAAAAACCTGCTGTATCTGCGTGTGCCGGTTCTGGGTGCCGAAAATGAATATCGGGCCATCGCCCGTTTGAAATCCCTGGGTGTGGATACCATGACGGCGGTGGCATTCGGTCGCCGCGGTAGCAATCCCGCCAGCGAGCAGTCGTTCCTGATTACTGAGGCTTTGGAACCCACAGAACCCCTCGACGAATACTGCAACCCGCAGGTGTTGCGGGAAATGGGGGTGGCCGAGCGCCGGGCATTGGTAAAACGTGTGGCTCGAATAGCCCGTAGTTTGCATGATCACGGGGTCAATCATCGGGATTTCTACCTGTGTCATTTTTTACTGGACACGTCGCCAGATTATGCTGGTGTCGCGGTCTCCAAACGGCCTATCTATGTGATTGACCTGCACCGCGTGCAGATTCGTCGGCGCACTCCGCGCCGCTGGCGACATAAAGACCTTGCAGCGCTCTATTATTCCGCCCGACGCGTAGGGTTTGATGAACGGGATGTCTGGTGTTTCCTGCGCGCGTACAAACAACAATCCCTGTCCCAGGTTCTCGCAGAAGGCGGGAGCTTTTATCGTTCGGTCAAGCGCGAAGCAGACCATTTGCACAGCAAGGGCATCAGAAAGGGGTACCACGAATAAGTGTGCCTTCCCCCTGTTGATAAATGCCTAGTCATGGAGATGTATTTGGACTTTGCCGGGCACAGCTCTCTGGATATGATGGAGAAAAATTTGATTCGACGTCCCCGGAAGCTGTTACAAGGCCAGCCCAGATGAAAAGCAATTTTTTCCTTGTCAATCCAGCCTGGTTGTCGGTGTTCCAGGCCAACAATCTTGACACCTTTTCGGCCCTCTGGGCGTTGGATATCCAGTTGGTCGATGAGCCCAACCGGGCCCGGGGTGGCTGGAGTGAGGTGGGAACTTTCAGTCTTCCCATGGGCGGCGGGGAGCAACAGTTTTATCTGAAACGCCAGGAAAATTTCAACTGTCGTAGTTTGTCGCACCCATGGCGTGGCGTTCCCGTGGCATTGCGTGAGTGGTTGACCATCCGGAATCTGTCAAACAAGGGTGTTTATACTCTGGATGTGGCAGCCTGTGGTCGGCAGAGCCGACGGGATGACAGGGCCGTGCTGGTGACAGAGTCTCTGGATCATTATTGCGACATGGATCAGTGGCTTGAAGAGCATCATGGAGCCGACGTGCGCCGCCCCGGTTTGACCGCATTGGGGCGGGAAATCGGTCGCCTTCACGCAGCCGGGATGAAGCATGGTTGCCTCTATCCCAAGCATGTCTATTTCTCTACTCAAGATGCCAATACGTTGCGTTTTATCGACCTGGAAAAGTGCAAGCGTATCTTCACCAGGGAGTCGGGGTTGAGAGACCTGGATACACTGGTGCGGCATACGTCCGGGTTAACCGCTGATGAGCGGCAGTGGATCTATGCCGGTTATATTGAAACCTGCCCTCATCGCTGGACCGCATCGGCGCTCGAGCAGGCCGTGGCGGCAAGGGTGGCTTCAAAGCGGGTGCCGGGTCATGACTGAAAAAATGGCGCTGTCCCAGTTAAAATCTGCCCCCCTGGGACTGGATTGCCCATTTTTACTGAATGTGCCCGGAGGTCAGGCGTTGACCTGTGAGCAGGTACTTCGGCACCTGCCAGGCAAGCGGGTGGTTTTTCGCAGTCATTGGGGTGGAGCTTCCGTCCTGGTGAAGCTGTTTTTTCGCAAGCGGGATTTTGAGCGTGAGCGCAATGGGCTGGCAGCCATGCGGAAGGCTGATATACCCTGCCCGCCGGAAGTCTGGGTCCTCAAAGATGAAGTCGCTGAGACCTTTCTGCTGGCCACAGAGTTTCTTGAAAAGGCGGTGAGCCTGCAGGCCAGTTACGAGTCCGATCCTACAGACATATTTGTCGGACACCTGCGATCGGCGGTAGGGCTAACGGGCCGATTACATAAAAGCGGGTATATGCAGTCAGATATCCACCTGGACAATTTCCTCTTGCAGAATGGAGTGCTGTACATGGTCGATGGCGGTGGCGTAGAGCCACTGCAAAAGCCTTTGGACAACCTGGGTTTGTTTTTTGCCCAGATGACGCCCGACTATGATTGCCTGGCTGCTGAAGTCATCGATGTGTACGGTGCCAATCCGCCGGAGGCTTCGTCGTTACGGCCGGTTATTGCCAGAAGGCGCGAGCGGCGCATTCAACACTACCTGTCGAAAACAGTTCGCAACTGTACCCAGTTTCTGGTGCCCAAAATAAAAGGGGCTTTTTTGGTGGTGTTGCGGGCTACAGCCAGTGATCGCCTGTTGCGATTGATGGAGCAGCCTGAAGCGGCGATGGGTCAGGCCGAATTTCTCAAGCGTGGCAATACAGCCACTGTGGTAAAAGTGCCCGGCGACAATCCTGCGGGATGGATTTTAAAGCGCTATAACATCAAGGATTTTTGGCATGGTTTGAGTCGATGTTTCAGGCCGAGTCGAGCCTGGATTTCCTGGAAAAGTGCCCATCGGTTAGAATTGCTCGGCATTTCCACACCGCTGCCTCTGGCGATGCGGGAAAACCGTTTTGGCCCCCTGCGCAAAGAGGCGTATTTGCTGACGGAATGCATCGAGGGCGAGAACCTGCAAGCCTGGCTGTTGCGCCAGGGTGCTAACCAGATACCCGATTGGCTCGATCGTGAAGTCAGCGGGCTGTTTGAGAAGCTGCTGATGGGCAGGGTGAGTCATGGCGATATGAAAGCTACCAATCTGATTGTGTCCGGTGAGAAGCTGTATGTGATCGACCTGGACGGTCTGCAGCGCCATCGCGGTCAGCGCCAATTCAGAAAGTATTACCGCAAGGATCTGCAACGTTTTATGGACAACTGGCAGGGTAACACCTGGCAACATTTTGAACAGATCCTGCAGCCTTTTGCTGCTCAAGTCGGTATCACATTAGTCAACAAGAAGGTTTAACAGTGTCAACTATTGTTCTCGGTATTTCCGGTGCCCTTAATCACGACCCTTCCGCTGCTCTTTATGTGGATGAAAAGCTGGTAGCGGCGGCGGAAGAAGAACGCTTTATTCGCGACAAGCACGCGAAGGGAAAAATGCCGCTGGAAGCAGCAAAATTCTGTCTGGAATATGCCGGCATCAAACCCGATGCGGTGGATGTAGTGGCGGTGCCATTTGCACCGATCTCCATTTTAAGCCCGGCCCGTTGGCACTTTGCCAAACGCTACTGGTACGCCCCGGATCGCGCCTTGGATGCTTTGCTGAATGGCAACCGTCGGTATCGTCGATACCGCGAGCGGGTATTCGGGTTGCTGCGTGAGCTGGGCATTGATCCCGCCAATGTTGAATTCGAGCCAGTGGAACATCACTTGGCCCATGCCTCCAGTGCCTATCACCTGAGCGGTTTTCAGGAAAAGACGGCCATTATGGGTGTGGATGGTAAAGGGGAGTACGCGACCACATTTTTCGGTTATGGCGAGAATGGCCGCATCCATAAGATCAAGGAATTTTACGATCCTGATTCCCTGGGTGGACTGTACGGTGCCATTACCCAATACCTGGGCTTTGAGATGCTCGATGGCGAGTATAAGGTGATGGGCATGGCTCCCTATGGGGATCCGAGCAAATATGATTTTTCCCGCCTTATAGACTTTGATGGCAAGAATTTCAAAATCAATACACACCTGGTGAATACGGTTGGTGTGCGCCGTTACAAGCAGGATGGCGTCGGTTTTTACTTCAGCCAGAAACTGGTGGACTGGCTGGGTCCCAAGCGTGAAGGTGACATTGCTGACGAACCTTATATTGACTATGCGGCCACCATTCAGGCGCTGTTTGAAGAGGTGGTACTGAAGCTGATGGATTATTACCTCGGCGATATCATCAAGGAGACGGGCAAGCTGGCCTTTTCGGGCGGCGGTGCGCTTAACGTCAAACTTAACCAGAAAATTATTGCCCGCGATGAGGTAAAGGAACTCTTCGTGCAACCGGCTTCTGGCGATGCCGGTACGGCAGTGGGCGCAGCTTCTTATGCATTGAAACTACGCGGCATTCAGCCAGAGCCCATGGGGCATGTCTACTTGGGTCCAAAATACAGTAATGATGAATGTATCCGTGCCTGTGAGCAGCACCCTGAAAATCCAAAGTACGAAATCATTGATCAGGTACCGCAACGCATTGCCAAGATACTTGCCGATGGCAATCCGGTGGCCTGGTTTCAAGGGCGCATGGAGTTTGGTCCCCGCGCACTGGGTGGTCGCTCGATTGTGGGCTGTCCGAGTGTAAAAGGCGTGGCTGATCGTATTAACGAGCAGATCAAGTTCCGAGAGCGCTGGCGGCCCTTCTGTCCCAGCATGCTGGATCGCGTTGCCCCGGAAATGTTCAAGGTGGACCACCCGGCGCCGTTTATGACCTTTACCTTTGAGGTTGAGGAGGAGTGGAAAACCCGAGTGCCGGAAGTGGTTCATGAAGATGGCACCGCCAGGGCTCAGGCGCTGAAGCGTGAGTACAATCCCCGTTACTATGAGCTGATGGAAGAGATGGAAAAGCTCACCGGTAATGGCGTGGTGCTAAACACGTCATTGAACCGACGAGGAGAGCCCATGGTCTGTTCGCCTACCGATGCGCTCAATATGTTCTTTGGCTCGGATTTGCAATATTTGATCATGGAAGATGTGTTGGTTATTAAAAATAACTAGCTTCATATTGCATCTGTTTTATCTGCATTTGGATTGATTATGAGTTTGCTCAGAGAAGTTTCAAAAGTTTTGTATAAAACGGGTGCTTGCCGTATTTTTTTAATAAAAAAATACGGATTTAAAGTCAGGTTTTTTCCAACAAAAATATCCAGGCGACTCTGGGTTGACAGCTTTGAGAATCGTGGCGTGTATCAGTTGGCAGATCGTTTTTTTCTTTTCTATTTGAAGCCCGCGCAGGTGGTTGTCGATGTAGGTGCAAATATTGGCTACTACACGTTGTTGTCAGCCGATAAGGTTGGTGAGATGGGCGCTGTCTATGCCTTCGAGGCGCATCCTAAGAGTTATAAATACCTCAATAAAAATGTTCAGTTAAATAATTTTAGACAAGTTTCAACTTTTGCTACTGCTCTTGGAGATTATAGCGGCTTTGTTCGGTTTTCAGATCGCTCAAAAGACGATATGAATGAGGTGACTGATGCCGGAGGAATAGAGGTTCCCATAGATACGCTGGATCACAAATTAAAAGATGTTTCGGAAATTGATTTATTAAAGATAGATGTGGAAGGCTACGAAAAATATGTTTTTTTGGGGGCTGAAAAAACCCTAAAAAAAACAAAAACTATATTTTTTGAAGCCTGGGACGATCATTTTTCCAAATATGGGTATAGCTTTCAGGATGTTTTTTCAATATTGTCGCCGCACGGTTTTTCATATTTTCTCAACGATAAAGATGGATATAAAAAAATTGATGAAAACTATGTTGCAGAGCGATGTGTAGACATCATCGCAACTAAAGCTCCAGATATTTTTTTAAATCGGAATTAAACGACGTCAGGGGGTTCATCTCTATATTATGAAATTGTCAAAAATGCTCTGGTGTTTAATGCCAAAGACAGAAAAGCAGTGGATAGAGCGTGCGATGGGCCCATTAGAGTTTCGTCAGTTCAAAAAAATGCTTAATGGTGAGAAAAGTCTGCCTGTGTCATTTCATGAAAAAAAAGCAATTTTTGTGCATATACCAAAAACCGCAGGCAGTAGTATTTACGATCTTTTTTTTGATGGAGCCAAAGGGCTTGGGCATATGCCATACGCTTGGTATGAATCAATAGCCCCTGGGTATTGTAGTAAATACTTTTCATTCTCTTTTGTGCGGAACCCGTGGGATAGGGTTGTTTCAGCCTATCATTTTGTTCTCAGTGGAGGAGCTCCCCGGCGAGATGGTCCCATGGCAAAAGAGTTTTCACGTTTTAAAAATTTTGATGACTTTGTCGTTAACTGGTTGAACGAAGACGCCATTAACTGCAATTTGCATTTTGTTCCGCAATATAAATTCTTACTTAATGCGTACGGTGAGTTAGGCCCAGACTATGTTGGACGCTTTGAAAGTATGAATGACCACCTGAAACATATTTGCCGTGCCGTTAATGTTTCTTCAAGCCAGGTTTCTTCTCTTAAAGTAATTAACAAAAGTCAGAGAGGTGATATTATACAGACCGCTCTGCTGAGCTCGTAATGAATCTATATAAACAGGATGCTGAACTGTTTGAGTATAGTTTTTGATGGTGACAGGAGAGGTGGAGTCAATCGTGGCAGATACAAAGTGGGTTCTGCAGCTATGTCATGGCTACTCTGCTCCTTTTGGTGATGTTGCTCGTCAGTGGCATACGTTGTTTGACGGTACTGACTATAGAGTGTTGACTGTATTTCTTACTGGAGCTCCGGATAGCCAAATAAAAAGCCTGGTGGGGGGGGAGGTTATTTTTCTGGACTTTGATTCGAAAGCGCTTAGGGGTTTAAAGGTTCGACAGATACAGCAAATCAGAAATCTTCATAAGCAATACCAGTTCAAATTTGCTATTGCTCACCGCTATAAGTCAATTTATATAGCCTCACATCTACCGAAGATAAAAGTTATCGGAGTAAGCCATGCCTATGATGTTTACAGTCGGTTTTTACGTCGACGTTATGTGATGAGTCAATCTGACCGACTTTTTCTTATCGGCGTTTCCAATGCGATTCGTGACGATGCGCGCGCTGCACTACCCAGATTTCCCGAGCGGCAAATTCAGACGGTTTATAATCACATTGACTACGACACCATGCATGATTTCTTGCTTACCAAAGAGGCGGCTCGAGAATATTTACAGATTGAAAAAGATGCATTTGTGGTCGGCAATGTGGGACGACTGCATCCCGATAAGGATCAGGCTACATTGATTGCGGCTTTTGCAAAGATATTGCCGGTAGTTCCAGATGCCCGCCTGTTAATCATGGGGGAGGGGCGTTTGCGCGGGGCACTTGAGCGTCAGATTGAGGAGCTTGGTGTTGCACGGCAGGTTGAATTGAAGGGCAGGGTGCCAAATGCTTCTCGTCTATTTCGCGCCTTTGATCTGTTTGCTTTGTCATCGGATTACGAGCCTTTTGGCATGGTGCTGCTGGAGGCAATGGCAGCGGGCATCCCTGTTATCAGCTCAAATTGTGGAGGGGCTCCCGAGGTGTTGGGTGATGCTGGTCGGTTATTTCCAGTAGCCAATAGTGAGGCTCTGGCACAGGCGCTTCTTGGTATATATGGCATGGGACAAGAAGAAAGGCGCAGTATGGTTGAAGCTTTGCAGGAACGACTTAAGGGTAATTTCACCGATGAGGCTGTGAGAGGAGCTTTCTGGAAACAGTCATTTGCTGGAGAGCTATGCTGAGATGAAGGTGCTGTTTCTCGTACAAAAGGAGCAACGGGTCATTCTTGATCGTTTTTACGACTCTATTTGCCGTCACTTGGGAGATTGCGAATTGCGGTGGCTCTCATCATCAGAGCAGGCCGTCCTCAAGCAGTACTTTAATAACATTGATGTGAGTTCTTATGATCGCATCATCCTTTTTTTGCGCTTTAAAAAAGAAATCAAGCAGATAAGGTTTATCCGTAGCCTGCCCAACCTTGTGATTCTGGAGCACGATGCTTATCAGAACTTTATTCCGGGGAAGTACCAGGGAAAGTTCTCTAGACATTATAGAAAGTTGCCTTGGGCACGTGTTATTACCTCCGGTTATCAGGTATGCAAAAAACTCTCTGATGAGGGTGTTGATGCTGTTTTTGTACCCAAGGGATATGACCAGGAATTGCTGACTAATCGTGGACTTGAGCGTGATATTGAACTCGGCTTTCTGGGTAGCCTTGGGCATGAAATGTACGGACAGCGCCGTGCGTTGCTTCAAGCGCTTGCAGATCAGGAAAACATGGTGATCACTCGCACCAAATCCGGTGACGAGTATGTAGAAATGCTGAATCGTATCCGTATTTTTGTCGGCGCGGATGTGGGATTCGGTGAATACATGATTAAGAACTTTGAGGCGATGGCCTGTGGGTGCATGCTGCTTACCTGGAATCAGGGCGATGAGGAAAACAGGGCTCTGGGTTTTCGGGACATGGAAAATGTGGTGCTTTACCGTTCTCTTGAAGAGTTAAGGGAAAAACTAAGGGTGTTGAGAGATAACCCAGGCGTCGTGGAAAGTATTGCTTCCAGGGGACAGCGCCTTGTTGAGAAGAACTATTCATGGGAGGCTTTGGGGGAGCGAGTTGCAGGGGCGGTGCAAAGCCCCCTCAGAAAAAAAATTGAAAAAAACCACTGGGGATTTAAACGCTACGTTTTGGAATGATCAGTCTCAGCTTGCCGATAGATTATGATGACAAGAGATGATTTTGAGACACATATGACGGCTTTAATTTTATTCAGTAGAAAACGACAGAGGTGGGTAAGTAGAGTTATTGCCCACATATAATGACTGGCAAGGTTGGTGACCAAGGTGAGGGCTGATGCGCTGCTTCTCTCAGGTGTGTCGGCAAAGGTTGGCTGCAACTTGTGGACTTAGGGTGCACGGAAGGGTTCTACCCCGAATTTACGGACACTTTAAAGAAGGCCATAATCATGGCTAAGGAGTGTTTGTTATGTCTAAACGTAGAAAATATAGCCCTGAGTTTAAGCGGGGCGCAGTCGAGCAGCTAAATCAACCTGGTGTCACTTGCGCTCAGGTGGCTAGAGAACTGGGTATAGCCCAAAACATGCTTTCTAGATGGCGTAGTCAGATAGAAGAAGCTGGTTCAGAAGCTTTCAGTGGAACTGGTAGTCCTCGAGATCAAGAAATGGCAGCTCTCAAGAGAGAGCTATCTCGCGTTAAAAAGGAGCGGGATTTTTTACGCGAAGCGGCGACGTACTTTGCCAGGGAATCGAGCTGAAGTATCAGGCGATTCGACGTTGCTGCGGACAATATCCTGTCAGGCTTATGTGCCGCTGTTTAGGTGTTTCACCTAGTGGATATTACGACTGGTCTAAAAGACCCTTGTGTAAGACTAAGCTTGAAAATAAGCGCCTACTAAGCAAGATCGAAGATATTCATGAAGATAGTCGAGGCATTATTGGTGCGCCTAGAATGCATGAAGATTTATTGGATGATGGAGAGTCTGTTAGCTTAAATCGAGTGGCTAGAATCATGGCCACAAATGGACTGCAAGGCTGGCCTAGAAGAAAGAAGCGCAGCATGCGTGGCAAGGTGCAGATGTACTCCCCTGCAGTTGCAAATCATCTTAACCGTGATTTTTCAGCACTAGAACCAGAGACCAAATGGGTCACTGACATTACTGAGATGAAAACGGATGAGGGCAAATTGTACTTATGTGTCGTCATGGATTTATATCACAAGATAATTGTTGGTTGGTCTATGCACCATAGGCAGGACCGTCACATGGTACTCAAGGCTGTTGAGATGGCGCATTGGCAGAGACAGTCCAGCGATAAAGTCATATTGCATTCAGATCGTGGAAGTCAGTTTAGAAGCTACGTCTATCAACGATTCTTGAAGGAGAAGAATATAGTCAGTTCAATGAGCGCAGTTGGACATTGTGGTGATAATGCGGCTTGTGAGGGCTTTTTTGGAATGATCAAACGTGAACGATTAAATCATACACGTTATCCAACTCGAGATGCTGCTAAGGCAGATGTTTTTAATTACATAGAATTGTTTCATAATCCGAGGATGCGACGCCGAGTGGCTAAGCAAGATTTAAGGATTCAATCTTTATTAAACCGTCCGTAAAAACGGGGTAGAACCC